>JBAUEK010000187.1:0-7716 GCA_049678565.1 Methyloceanibacter sp.
CACATCCAAAACCCCAAGATCCCAGCCCGCCATTTCGACCTCATCGCCGCTCCTGTTCATGACGGCTTCACCGGAGACAATGTGATCAGCACCTTCGGCGCCGTGCATGGCGTCACCCCGGCGCGGCTGGCGGAGGGGGAGGAGAAGTTCGCGGCGCGGATCGAGCCCTTGCCGCACCCCCTCATCGCGGTGCTGCTCGGGGGCGAAAGCCAGGCCTTCAGCTTCCCGCCGGACCATGCCGCCGCCTTCGGAACGGCGCTGGCGCGGCTTGCGCGTGACAGCGGCGGGTCGCTGCTCGTCACGCCCTCACGCCGGACGGCGCCGGAATCGCTTCGCGCCCTCTCCGCCGCAATCGCCGAAACGTCCCATTTCCTTTGGGACGGAACCGGCGACAACCCCTATCACGCCTTCCTCGCGCTGGCCGATGCGATTGTGGTCACAGAAGATTCGGTGAACATGGTCACGGAGGCCGCCGGCACCGGCAAGCCGGTCTATGTGCAACGCCTGAAGGGCAATTCGCGGCGGCTCCGCCACTTCCACGCTTTGATGCGCGAGCGCGGCGCGACCAGGCCCTTTGCCGGAAAGCTCGAATCGTGGTCCTACCCGCCGATCAACGACACCGAATTGGTGGCGAGCGCGGTCCGCCGGGCGCTCGCGCTTGAATCCACAACATAAAGTGATTGCCCCGGCCCCCGGGTTGCGCCAACGCCTCGTTGCGCTTACCTGTGTGCTCCTTCCAGCCAAGGTATTGTCATGCCATCACGCCACGCCAAGGTGATCATCATCGGCTCCGGTCCAGCGGGCTACACCGCCGGGATCTATGCCGCGCGCGGGATGCTGAAGCCGCTCCTGATCGAGGGCATCCAGCCCGGCGGCCAGATGACCATCACCACCGATGTCGAGAACTATCCGGGTTTCGCCGATGTGATCCAGGGCCCCTGGCTCATGGACCAGATGCGGGCGCAAGCCGAGCATGTCGGCACCGAGATCATCTCCGACTATATCGACGCCGTCGACTTCAAGCGCCGGCCGTTCCGGCTCAAGGGCGACAGCGGCACCGAATACAGCGCGGACAGCGTCATCATCGCCACCGGCGCGCAGGCGCGGTGGCTCGGCCTGCCTTCGGAGGAACGCTTCAAGGGCTATGGCGTGTCGGCTTGCGCCACCTGCGACGGCTTCTTCTTCCGCGGCAAGAGGGTGATCGTGGTCGGCGGCGGCAACACGGCGGTGGAAGAGGCGATCTATCTCGCCAACATCGCGAGCGAGGTTTTGCTCGTGCACCGCAGGGATTCGCTCCGCGCCGAGAAAATCCTGCAAGAGCGCCTGTTCCAGAATCCCAAGATCAAGATGATCTGGGACAGCGAGTTGGTCGAGGTGCTTGGCGCCGGCGACCCTCCCGGCGTGACCGGAGCCAAGCTTCGGAATTTGCGTACCGGCGACATCACCGAGATGCCCATCGACGGCATCTTCATCGCCATCGGGCATTCCCCGCAGACCGAGCTGTTCAAGGGGCAGATCGACATGAAGCCCTCCGGCTACATCGTCACCGCGCCGCGCTCGACCGCAACGAACGTGCCGGGCGTGTTCGCCGCCGGCGACGTCACCGACGACGTCTATCGCCAGGCGGTGACGGCGGCCGGCCTCGGTTGCATGGCCGCGCTCGACGCGGAGAAATATTTGGCCGGGCTCGAGGCCGTGCCCAAAGCGGCGGAGTAGGCCTTTCTGGGCTCCGATTCTTCTTGGTAGACGCCGGGCAAGCCTTTAATTCACACTGGGGCGAGCGAGGAAGATAGGACGGGTGCGC
Source organism: Methyloceanibacter sp. (assembly GCA_049678565.1). GTDB lineage: Bacteria > Pseudomonadota > Alphaproteobacteria > Rhizobiales > Methyloligellaceae > Methyloceanibacter. The sequence goes on from JBAUEK010000187.1 coordinate 1,805, forward strand.
GTCAATTGGCGATCTTCATTGAGCAGCACCAAGCCGCAATAGCGATCGTCATCCTAGCCCTTACCTTCGGCGCGTTCCTGCTCGAGCGCTTTCCCCCTGCCGTTGTCGCCATCGCCGGGGTGGCTTGCTTTTTGGTCCTTGGGCTCATCGATACCAAGGACGTCACGGCGGTGTTCTCCAACAGCGCTCCTATCACGATCGCAGCCATGTTTGTGCTGTCGGGGGCCCTGGTCAGAACCGGGACGCTGGACGCCGCGGCCTCGTGGATGACAGCCAAGGACGAGGAACGCCCAAAGACCGTTGTCCTAAGCTTTTTCCTCGGCACCATCGTTGCATCCGCCTTCATGAACAACACGCCCGTGGTGGCCGTTCTCATCCCCATCGCCGTTCGCCTTGCGCGGTCGGTTGGGATGGCCCCGACCCAGCTGCTCATCCCGCTGTCCTACGCAGCGATTCTTGGGGGAACATGCACGCTGATCGGCACGTCGACCAATCTCTTGGTCGACGGTGTGGCACGAAGCCACGGACTGCCGGCTTTCCAAATTTTCGAGATTACTCCGGTGGGCATCGTTACTGCCCTGGTTGGCTCGGCGACCATGCTCCTCCTGGCACGTATTCTTCTGCCCGCGCGCATGGGTGCGGCAGAGCTCACGGATGAGGGTGGAAAAGCTCTCTTTCTGACCGAATTGACCGTCGCGGAGGGGTCTCGCTTCGTTGGCAGACGGTTGGGTGAGATCAAGGTGCTGAACCAACCCGGCATCCGGCTCATCGCCTTGCAACGCACAGGCGGGTCGAAGCGCGAGGACCTGGCCAATCAGATTCTCGAGACCGACGATCGGGTCGTCATTGTCGCGACCATGGCCGAGGTTCTGACCCTCTATGGCGAACCGGGTTTCGAGGTCCTGGGCGTTGGTGCCGTCGAGGGCGACAAAGGACACGTCATTGTCGAGGCGGTGCTGGCGGCAAGCCGGGACGTGCCACCGCGGACCGTAAATGAAATGCGTCTCGGAAGGTTCGGTGTTCGATTGCTCGGCATTAGCCGTCATCGTTATTTGCCGGGCTTGGACCTCGCATCGGTGCGTTTGCGGGCGGCAGACGGCCTCCTCCTCGAGGGTACGCCGGAGGGACTTGCGGCGGCGGCCGAGGAAACCGACCTCATCAACATCACCCAGCCTCGCTCGCGCAGCTTCCGGCGTCGCAAGGCCCCGATCGCCATCGCGGCCCTGGCCGCCGTCGTCGTGCTCGCCGCCATGAACGTCATGCCGATCGAAGGACTCGCCGTGCTTGCGGTGGCGGGCATCCTGCTCCTGAAATGCATCGACGCCGAGGAAGCTTGGCAATCGATCAATGGCGGCATCCTCGTTCTGATCTTTGCCATGCTCGCCATCGGGACCGGGTTGGAGAAAACCGGCGCTATCCACGCCATCGCGCACGCGATCGAGCCACTGCTGGCTGCGAGCTCAACGTTCGTGATGCTTTTGATCCTGTACTTCCTGGCGGTGCTGTTGACGGAACTGATCACCAACAATGCCGTGGCGGTGGTACTCACTCACTCCCATTGCCATCGGCCTAGCCGAAGGTCTTGGGCTCGACTCACGACCGCTTCTAGTCGCGGTCATGATGGGTGCAAGTGCGAGCTTCGCCACGCCCATTGGCTATCAGACCAACACTATGGTCTACGCTTCCGGCAATTACAGATTTACCGACTTCCTAAAACTTGGCGTGCCGATGAATCTCATTGTCGGACTGGCAACCTGTACTGCGATTGCCGTGCTGATGCCGTTTTCGAAGTAACCCGCAGGCTGAGGCCGCGTACTCCCCTCTTAGATCCAAACCGCGATGACGCCATAAAGGCTCTCGCCGGCGACGAGGCCCGCGGCGAGGCTGAGCAGAAATCGTGCCGACCAGTTGGGCGCCACACGGTTGAGGAATGCCGCCGCAAGCGCGCCGAGAAACAGCGTCATCGATGTGCTCGCGGGAATGACGAAGGCAAGACCGAGGCTGGCGCCGCTCGGAAGCCACAACAGCCCGCGTCCGGTGACGCGGCGTTCGGCGAGCGCGAGTGCCACACCGCAAATCGCGGCAATCGCCATCGCGGTCAGGGCCGAGGCGGGAATGCCTCCAAGCCCTTGGCTCAAGCTTTCCGCTACCGCCTTCCAGGTCGCGACCGCGGGCGCCGGCCATTCGGGCGTGAGCAATTGCCGGGCCGGATCTTTGATCAGCGTCAGATAAACCAGGCTACCGGCCACGCTGCCTGCGAGCACGCCGGCGCATTGGGCGATAACCTGCCGCGCCGGGCTCGCCCCGATCTCATTGCCGGCGCGGAAATCGTTCAACAGATCGGCGCATTGACCCGCGGCGCCGCCGGCGACATTGGCGGTCATCAGATTGGTGATCGGCTGTCCGGGCGCCAGCGCCCCGAAGGTCAGCTGCGAGACCTTGCCGATGGCGCCGATGGGCGCGACGCTGGTCTCGCCCACCACGCGCGCGGCCACCATGGCCAACACGAAGGCGAGCGGGATCGCGAGCAGGGCCATGGTCCAGTGAATGTCGAACAGCGCGATCTGAAGCAGCACGGTGAGCGCAGCCGCTATGGCGAAGCCCCCGAGGCGCACCCGAGACCCCGCCTCGCGGGCGAGGGACGCACGGGGCGGACGCGGCGCGCGCGCGGTGCCGATGACCGCGATGGCAAAGCTGGTAAGGCTCGCCGTGACCATCATCGTGACACCGGGCCATAACAGCCAACCGACCAGCGGCTGGAACCAATTATCGGTGCCTGATACATCGACCACGCCGCGCGCGATCAGCTCCGGTGCAATCACCCCCCAGGCGAGCATGGCGCCGGCCAGGAGCCCGAGGCCGGCGCGCAGGCCGATGATGCCGCCAAAGCCGAGCAGCAGCAGCGACGGATCGAAGGCGATGGTGAGCTTCTGTGCCGTGAGCGACGGCGCCAGTCGAGGGATCTGCCACAAGAAGTCGTCGATCGCGTTGATGGCGGCCGCAACGCTCAGGCTACCGAGCAACACGGAGACACGCCGCATCGCTTCGCGGCCGTGGCTGAACATGTCCCGCATCGTTTCCGCCGTGGCCATGCCGGCCGGGAATACCAGGCCCGAATTGACGATCAGGCGCGGACGCAAATACCAGCCGACCCAGACGCCGAGGAAACTGACGGCGAACACCCAGGCGACCAGCGTCGGCCAAGGCAGATTGCCGCCGGTCATCATCGCCAGAGCCGGTATCGGGGCGACCAATCCGCTGGAGACGATGGAGGCCGCCGAGGACGCGGCGGTCTGGTTGATATTGCTCTCCAGCATGCCCCAGGGCGCAAGCCCGAATAGCCGCGCCGCCGGACCCCAGAAGGCGAAGGACAATAGCAGCGCCGTGATCGACATATTGAACGACCAGCCGATCTTGAGGCCGGAATAGACGTTGCAAGGCGCGAGCAGCGCGCCGAGTACCATGCCGGTCATCAACGCGCGCGCGGTAAGCTCCCGGTCCGGGTTCCGCGGCGATGACCTGAGGGTCGCTAGTGCCATTGGCAGGTTCGTGCCATGAACGGGCAACTTGACCAAGCATTTCGGCGGGGATTTCGGCCCCAGCCGGGGTAAGGTCGCGCTCGGAGACCCGCATTCAAGGACCACTGCCTATGGATCTGTCCCACATTCCGGTCGGCGAGAACCCGCCGCATGAGGTCAATGTCATCATCGAAATCCCTCAAGGCGGCGCGCCCGTTAAATATGAAGTCGACAAGCTCTCCGGCGCCATGTTCGTCGACCGCTTCCTGCACACGGCCATGTTCTATCCGGCCAATTACGGCTTCATCCCGCATACGCTGTCCGAGGACGGCGATCCTCTCGATTGCATGGTGATCGCGCCGACCCCCGTGGCCACGGCGGCGGTCATCCGGGCCAGGCCCATCGGGGCGCTGTTGATGGAGGATGAGAAGGGCGTCGACGAGAAAATCATCGCCGTGCCCACCGACCAGCTCCACCCCTTCTACAAGCGCGTCGCCAGCTATCGCGACCTGCCGGAAATCCTGGTCGAGCAGATCGGCCATTTCTTCCAGCACTACAAAGATCTCGAAAAGGGCAAATGGGTGAAGGTGCTGCGCTGGGTCGAGCCCGCCGAGGCCATCGACCTTATTCGCGCCGGCATCGAACGGGCAAAGCCGACGGAATAGCCAAGCTCTGGCGCGATGCGTAAGCGTGCCGGCAACTCAAGCTGAACAAGGCGGAACCATGCTCCCATCCGACATCCTCAAGCGCTATCGCATCGGCAAGGGCGACGGCTTCAAGCTCATCGACATCGATCCCGGCGACACCGCCAAGCTCGACATCGAGAAGGTCGAGGCCAAGGCGCTGCTCGCCGAAGGCGTCAAGCGGCTGGCCAAATTGCAGGAGCGGCTTTACGCCGAACACCAATGGTCGATCCTCGTCATCCTTCAGGGGCTGGACACCGCTGGCAAGGACGGGGTCATCAGGCATGTGATGTCCGGCGTGAACCCCCAAGGCTGCAACGTGCATTCGTTCAAGGCGCCGAGCCAGCTCGAGCTCGATCACGATTTCCTGTGGCGCGCGGCGACAGCGCTGCCCCGGCGCGGCCATATCGGCATCTTTAACCGCTCCTATTACGAGGAGGTGCTGGTGGTGCGCGTGCATCCGGAGCTGCTCGAGCGCCAGAGCCTGCCGCCAAGCCTGATCACCAAGAATATCTGGAACGAGCGCTATCAGGACATCAACGCCTTCGAGCGCCATCTCGTCCGGAACGGCATCGTGCCGCTCAAATTTTATCTGCACATCTCCAAGAAGGAGCAGCGGAAGCGCCTCCTCGCGCGCATCGACGATCCGGACAAGCGCTGGAAGTTCAACCACGGCGATTTGACGGAGCGCAAGGTTTGGGAGCCCTATGTCGAGGCCTATGACGAGATGATCCGCGGCACCGCGACCGCGGACGCCCCCTGGTACGTCGTTCCCGCCGACCACAAATGGTTCACCCGCCTCGTTGTCTCCACCGCGATCGTCGAACGGCTGGAACAGATCGATCCCAAATTCCCGACCCTCGACGCGGCGCAGTTGCGCGAGCTTGAGGCCGCCCGCGCCGGACTGATGGCGTAGCGCGGGGATCGCCGTAACGCATCATTCCGGCCAACGTTGGAAACCGCTGGCGCACGGTAAAGCACAGCACGAGGCCCCTGGCCGTCGCCGCGTGACGCCCTGAATCGGACCTAAGCTCGCCGCACCAACGCCTTGAAACAGCGACGAAATGAGGCACGACCTGCCCGTATATCGCCGCATCGGGCTCCTTGTTTCGCCCGATTGTTTTTGATGATGGCGCCTTCTCCCAACATCGAGAGGAATAATGATGAAGGCGATTATTTTCGCCGTCGCGAGTGTTTGTGTTGTGACGGCATCAGCGACGCCAAGCGTCGCGCGACCCAATTACCAAGACCTGTCCGGTTCGACTGTCTCGGCCGGCCATGGATCTTCTGCTGCGAAATCAGCCTATCCTGGACGCGGCGCCTACAAGGGACGCTACCGCGCCGGATCCAGCCGCAGTGCCAGCCATCACCGGCAGACTGCGAGCCGCACCCATGCGACGCCGAGCTCGCATCGCAATGTGGGCGCAAGGCCCGCGCGCTGGTGCGGCTGGTGGATGCGGACGCAGAAGGGCGGCGGACCCGAGCTCAACCTCGCAGCCAATTGGCGGCATTGGGGCCGTCCGAGCGGCCCACGGGTCGGCGCCGTCGTGGTCTGGTCTCACCATGTCGGCATCATCACCGGCCGCACCGCCGGCGGCGAATGGATCGTCAAGTCTGGCAATGATGGCGGCGCGGTGCGCGAACGGCCAAGGTCGGTCGCCGGCGCCGTCTTCCGCGTCTGAGCTGGCGCTAACGCATGGGAGTCCTCTCC
>JBAUEK010000188.1:0-1552 GCA_049678565.1 Methyloceanibacter sp.
AGAACTCCCTTGGCTTCGTCAAGATCAACTTCCCCAACAAGGATGCGGTCTATATGCACGACACGCCGCTGAAGAGCCTGTTCGGCCGCAATGTGCGGTTCGAAAGCTCTGGCTGCGTGCGGGTGCACAATATCTCGGCCTTGGTGGCCTGGATCCTGAACAACAATGCCGGTTGGGACATACAGCGCGTGCTGAACATGAAGCAGACTGGCGAGCAGTTGAGCGTGAAGCTCACCAAGCCGATCCCCGTCTACTTCGCCTATGTGAGCGCCTGGGCGACGCCCGACGGTATGGTCAACTTCCGTCCGGATATTTATGGCCACGATGGCGCGGCCGAGACGGCATCGGCATATTAGCTCGAACTGACGCTTCAGCGCGGCAGAAGGCCATCACCTAACCGGAGATGGCCTTCGCTGTTTGTGGTCGCATCAGCTTAGGCGACGAGCGTCGGCTGATGATCCTGTGCAAGCTGGTGGAGTGGGGTGAGGCCAGCGTCAATTCACTGGCCGACGCCGTGGGGCTGTCGCAGCATCTCGCCAGGATGCGCGAGGAAGGCTCCGTCGACGTCCGCCGCGAAAAGCCAGACACTTTGGTACCGCATCTCCGAGCCTCGCATCGAGATCCTGCTCGAGCAGTTGCAGAGACTTTATTGCAGCGACTGACGCGCGGACGCCGAACTGCAAAGGAGCAGAGCATGACCCTGTCCAAGATCACCCCCCAAGAGGCCAAGCGGCTCGTCGACCAAGGCGCCGCGCTGATCGATATCCGCGGTTCGGACGAGCACGCGCGCGAGCGCATCCCCGGCGCGCGTAACCGGCCCCTCGGCCAAGAGTTGCAGCTCGATGCCTCGACACCGGTCGTGTTTCACTGCCGCTCCGGCGGACGCACCAACGCCAATGCCGCGCGTCTCGCCGCCGCCGTCGATTGCGACGCTTACATTCTCGACGGGGGGCTCGATGCCTGGAGGCGGGCAGGGTTCCCCGTCGCGATCGACCGCAGCCAGCCCATCGAAATCATGCGCCAGGTTCAGATCATGGCCGGGAGTCTCGTTCTACTTGGTGTGGTCCTCGGCTTTCTGGTGCGCCCGGAATTCTTCCTCCTGTCGGCTTTCATCGGTGGCGGACTGATATTCGCCGGGCTAAGCGGCTGGTGCGGCATGGCCAAGTTTCTCGACCTCATGCCTTGGAACCGGCGCGCGGCCTAGCACTGGCGAGGCTCCGGCCAATGACCATCGGCCTTCTCGCCGCCGCGCGCGCTCCGTTGCCTCCGGTGGGGCCCTGGCCGGCATCTTCGCCATCGTGGCCGTCTCCGTCGCCATCTATGTTGTCGCCCAAGGCTTTCCGGCCCTTCTGGCTTGGGCCTGAGGGGCTCTATTTCGACCCAGCATGAGGGAGTTTTGCCCCTCCTCTTGCGTGTTGCTAGCGTGCCCGCGCGACATGTGGTAAGGGCAACACTGGCCAAAGGCCGGGCGTCGATTGGGAGAGTGCGGCGCGGGGAATCATCCATAGGCGACGCAGGAACCAAGGAGTTAATGGCGATGTCGGCGAGTGAC
>JBAUEK010000189.1:0-32385 GCA_049678565.1 Methyloceanibacter sp.
CGAGCGCCCGGCGGACCGCGCTCGCCACCAATTCGGTGTCGTTGATCGGCGGGTAGGACCACGATTCGAGCTTTCCGGCAAAGGGCCTGGTCGCGCCGCGCTCGCGCATCAAAGCGTGGAAGTGGCCGAGCCGCCGCGAATTGCCTTTCAGACGCTGCACATAGACCGGCTTGCCGGTGCCGGCGGCCTCCGTGACCATGTTCACCGAATCTTCCGTGACCACGATCGCATCGGCGAGCGCGAGGAAAGCGTGATAGGGGTTGTCGCCGGTCCCATCCCAAAGGAAATGGGACGTCTCGGCGATTGCGGCGGAGAGGGCGCGAAGCGATTCCGGCGCCGTCCGGCGTGAGGGCGTGACGAGCAGCGACCCGCCGCTGTCACGCGCAAGCCGCGCCAGCGCCGCACCGAAGCTGGCGGCATGGTCCGGCGGGAAGCTGAAGGCCTGGCTTTCACCCCCGAGCAGCACCGCGATGAGCGGGTGCGGCAAGGGCTCGATCCGCGCCGCGAACTTCTCCTCCCCCTCGGCCAACCGCGCCGGGGTGACGCCATGCACGGCGCCGAAGGTGCTGATCACATTGTCTCCGGTGAAGCCGTCATGAACAGGAGCGGCGATGAGGTCGAAATGGCGGGCTGGGATCTTGGGGTTTTGGATGTGCAGGCCGAAGGCCCCGGACATGCGTTTGACGGCAAGGGCGATCGGCACGCTTCGCCGGCCGATGGAGATGACAAGGCGCGGCCAGGGCGATGCCAACGGCTCGCTGGCGGCGACGGAATGCAGCAGGCGCGCGGGCGGCACGTAGATTTGCAGGCGCGCGGGCAGCAAGCTCAACATGCCGGTCACGCGCACGCGCTTCAAGCCGTAAGGAAGCCCTACCGCTTCGGCCACGGCAACACCTTGCGCCTCCATGCCGACCGAGCCGTCGGTGACGATCCAAGTGGAGCCGGCCTCTTTGGGGCTGGCATTTCGGGAACTTCCGGAACGAGATTTGGCCAATTTCTTTTCGATTCTTTTCCGAAACCGAACTAAAATTACCGGAGCGGATCAGAATCCGCTCCGAAATCCATAAGGCGCTGCCGCTTCTAACGCGCCCGCGCCGCCATCGTCCAGGGAGTAAACCCATGCGCTCCGCCCGTCTCGACGCCACCGATTGGCGGATCCTGCGCGAGCTACAGGCCGATGGCCGCATGACCAATGTCGATCTTGCCCGCAAGGCCGGCATCTCGGCGCCGCCCTGCCTGCGGCGGGTGCGCGCGCTGGAGGAGGCGGGCCTCATCCGGGGTTATACCGCGCTGCTCGACGACCGGGCGCTCGGTTTCGGCGTTACCGCCTTCGCCATGGTCGGACTGCACAGCCAGGCGGAGGCCGATCTGATCGCGTTTGAGGAGCACGTGCGCGGCGCGCCCATCGTGCGCGACTGCTACATGCTCTCGGGCGAGATCGACTTCATGCTGAAATGCGTGGCCCCCGACCTGACCGCGTTTCAGGATTTCATCATCCATGAGCTGACCGCGGCGCCGAATGTCGCCAGCGTCAAGACGTCTCTGGTCATTCGTGCCTCCAAGCACGATCCCGGGGTGCCGATCGAGGCGAGCCCGGCTGCCAGTGCCGCCCCGGCGCGGACGACCGAGCGCGCGCGAAGCTAAAGTTCCGTGCCGGACAATCCCACCCTCATCGAAGTGACGCGCGGGAGGCTGGTGGAGAGCAGCCATCGCGGCGCCGTCGCGGTGGTCGACGATCAGGGCCGCGTGCTGCTGGCGCTCGGCGACGTCGCGCGCCCAATCTATCCCCGCTCCGCCGTCAAGGCGCTACAGGCGATCCCGCTGGTCGAGAGCGGCGCGGCCGACGCATTCGGCCTCGACGATTCCGAGCTCGCCATCGCGTGCGCCTCTCACAGCGGTGATGCGGTCCACATCGCGGCCGTGCGGAGCCTGCTCGCCAAGGCGGGACTTAAGGAGTCGCAACTTGCCTGCGGCGCCCATTGGCCGATGAGCGAGCGGGCGACGCAAGAGCTTTTGCGCGCGGGCAAGAGCCCCCAAGCCATCCATAACAATTGCTCGGGCAAGCATGCCGGCATGCTGGCGACCGCCGTCCATCGCGGGCTCGATCCGCGCGGCTACGAGCAGCCCGAGCATGGGGTGCAGGAGGCGATCAGGCGAATCCTTTCAGAGATTTGCGGGGTCGCATTGGCGCGGCAGGACATGGGCATCGATGGTTGCTCGGTGCCGAGCTTCGCGCTGCCGCTCGCGGCGCTCGCCGCGGGCTTTGCCCGGCTTGGACGCGGCGCGGGGATGACGCCCGAGCGGAAGAAGGCGGCGCAAAGGCTGATGCGCGCCTGCTTCGCGGCGCCGGAGTTGGTTGCGGGCGAGGGCCGGTTCGACACCATCGTCATGCACGCGCTTGGGGACGCCGCCTTCGTCAAGGGCGGGGCCGAAGGCATTCACTGCGCAAGCCTGCCAGGGCTCGGCCTCGGCCTCGCGGTGAAGGTCGACGATGGCACCAAGCGCGGCACGGAGATGGTCCTCGCGCATGTGCTGGCGAAATTGGTCGCCGGCGCCGACCGGACTCTGGCCGGGCCTCTCGATGGCGAGATCCGAAATTGGCGAGGCCTGAAGGTGGGTCGCCTGCAACCGAGCCCCGAACTGGAAATCGCGCTTCGAGCCTTGCCCAGGCTAAATGCCGCCGCCGCCGCCTCGGCGCCACGTTGATCCAGTATGGAGTGATGAGATGCCTCAAGGGCAGCCTCGGTTCGATCGGGGGGTCGTCGTGACGAAGATGAAACAACGCGCTGAAAACATTGCGTTTATGCGCGATGGGAGGAGTAGGATGATGAATTTGATGAAGCATTGGGGCCAAAGGTCCGCCGTCGTTGCGGCCGCAGCCTTGCTGTTCACCACATTCGGAGGCCCGGCGGCTCAGGCGCAAACGCCGCCGCCAGGAGGCCAGCTCAAATGCGACGTCTCTGGTGGTCTGAGCTACATCGTTGGATCGAGCCGGGCGCTCGATTGCGTCTTTACGCCAACCGACTCTCCGCCCGAATTCTACCAAGGCCGCATCAACAAGATCGGTGTCGACATCGGTTTCCAACGGAGGGGCGTGATCGTCTGGGCGGTGTTGTCACCAGGGCTGACCCGCGGCCCAGGCGCGCTGACCGGCAATTATGTCGGCGTCACGGCTGACGTGGCCGCCGGGGTCGGCGCCGGCGCCAATGCTCTGGTCGGCGGCAACAAGATCGTGCTGCAACCGCTCAGCGTCAGCGGCAGTATCGGCGTCAACCTCGCCGCCGGGATCGGCAATATCAGCCTTACTTATGTCGGCGGAGCCGTGCCGGTGATCCGTGAATACGTCCCCTTCGGCCAATAATTGCCGGCCGTCAGCTGACGAGGTTGGTGTAAGCGGCGAGATCGTGGTCGGCCGGCGCTGATCCGCTTAGGGCGCGAATGGCGCCGTCCTTGGCGCCGGTGATGGCATTGCCGGTCACGCGCGCGGTGCCGCCCGATCGATCCGCCGGAATACCGATGCCGATATAAACGTTGCGGATGCGATTGTCGGTGACGGTCGCCTCGCCCCGGCCGACGAGAATGCCGAAGCCTGGGGCGTTGTCGACCACATTGCCACTGACCCATGCGCGGGCTTCGATCGAGATGCCGGTGCCGCTCGATTGAACGCATTTGCGGAAAGACAGGTCGCGGACGCAATTGCCCCGCACGACGGCAAGTCCTCCACCCTGATTGAAACGCCGCACGGCGATACCGGTCGCCGCCCTGTCGACAACGTTGTTGGCGATCGTGACCTCGCCAGGCTCGGAGACCCGGACGAGGATGCCGTGATCGCCGCAAGCGTAAATGTGGTTGTGAGCGATCTCGACCGTTCTTGACTCCTCGCTGACGAGAGCGGTGCGGCGTATATCGGCGAAATGGCAATTGGCGATGCGTGCGGACACGCGCTCCAGCGCCACGCCGTCCGCGCTCGAGCCGACGAAGCGGCAGTTCGATATCTCGATCCGCTCGACCTCCAGGGCGCCGAGCAGCGCGCCATCCTGACCGAGAGCACGACCGCCGCCGTCGAGGACCAGGCCCTCGATGCGGATATCTTGCGCCCGATCCACGCTGAGCAATGCGCCGCCATCGCGATAGCGCAGGATCGATCTACCCGCGACGCCGAGAAGATGGGTGCCGGACTTGAGCTCAAGCCGGCTGGTTGAATAGACGTCAGGCGGCAGAAACAGTGGCATTCCCGATCCTGCTGCGGCGTCGAGGGCCGCCTGCAATGTCGCCGTCTGGTCGGTACCGGCGCCGGGCACCGGTCGGTAGGTCTTGAAGCTCCGCGGTGCCACGCTGTCGGCGGCGCTCAGCAGATGCGGCCCAGCCGCGAGCGTGACCCCGAACCCCACGGCTCCCAGCATCACATCGCGGCGACCGATGGCCATGGTCATCCTCGCTCAATCTGCCATGGCGCCGGGGCAGGTTCAGCTGCTGACGCGGCGCCGTCACGAAGATTAGTGTAATCAATAAGATAGCACATTACAGCTTCGGCGCCGCGCAAGAGCTCGGCCTCGCTTAGCCGGGCGCCGGGGCCGGCGGCTGGGGGCACATGCACGAAGCACGCGTCGCATGGGGTGCCCTGCCGTGCGGCCCAGTCGAGCGAGAGATAATAGAGGAAATTGCAGAGATAGGTCCCGGCCGAGCGGGAGGTCGCGGCCGGAACGCCTTTTTGCTTCAGATGCCGTGCGAGGGCGGCCGCGGGGAGGGCCGTGTCGAGGCGGTGGCGCCCCTGGCCGAGGATGGTGGCAGCGGACGGCAACTCACCCCGCGCATCGTGCTTCGCCTCGATCCGGTTGTGGGCGGACCGCTCGATGCGGAAGCTGCGCGCGCGCCGGTTCAAGCCGAAATGCAGAATCAGGCGAGGCTGGTGCTGGTCGAGCAAACGGGGGCCGAGCGTCGAGACCTCGTTCCATTCGGTCGGTAGCACCGCGACCCGTAGCTCGCAGCCGGATTTGGAGCTGAGGCTCGAGCCCGCAAGCGTCTCGACGAGCCATTCCGAAACATTCTCCGGGGCGCCGGGAAAGGGACCAAACCCCGTGAGCAGGACGCGCGGGCGAGCCATGGTGCCTTCGGACTTAGCGGTCCCTACAGGCTGAGGGAAGCAGTTTTCGCTCAGTGTTCCGCGCTTTTGCCGATCCCGGCGAGGCGGCCAAGCTCCTCCGCGGCGGCGGTGGGGGTCATGCGGCCGGCGCGTACATTCTCCTCCATCTCACCCCAGCGGCGGCTCACCTGCTTGCTGCCCTTGAACGCCGACAGCAGCCTTTGCTCGAAGATTTCGCGCATCCAGGCCACGGCTTGATCCGACCTGCGCGCGTCGAGCGCGCCGGACGCCTTGAGCGCGGCGTGCCGCTCCTCGATCTGGCGCCAGAGATCGTCGAGCCCAATATTGTCGCGAGCCGATACGGTGAGGACAACCGGCGACCAGTTCTGGTTCCCAGCCGCCAGAATATGCAGCCCGGTGCGATATTCCATGGCGGCGCGGTTGGCGCGCTCGACCTGGTCGCCGTCGGATTTGTTGACGGCGATGATGTCGGCAAGCTCGAGCAATCCCCGCTTGATGCCCTGGAGCTCGTCGCCCGCGCCGGGAATGCCGATGACGACGAACACATCGACCATGTTCGAAACCGCGGTCTCCGACTGGCCGACGCCGACCGTCTCGACCAGGACCACGTCGTAGCCCGCGGCCTCGGCGAGAGCGATGGTCTCTCTCGTCGTCTTGGTGACTCCGCCATGGCTGTCGCCGGCGGGGGAGGGGCGGATGAAGGCGGAGGGCTCCGAGGCGAGGCGGCCCATGCGCGTCTTGTCGCCGAGGATGGAGCCGCCGCTTCGGGTCGAGGTGGGATCGACCGCGAGCACGGCGACCTTGTGGCCGCCGGCGATGAGGTTCAACCCGAGCTGATCGATGAGGGTCGACTTGCCCGCGCCCGGAACGCCGCTGATGCCGACCCGGACACTGCTTCCCGTGAGGGGCAAGAGACGGTCGAGCAGCTCCTGGCTGCGGGCCTGATCCTCGCGCCTGCCGCTTTCAACCAGGGTAATGGCGCGGCCAAGCGCAACCCGGTCTCCCGCGGCGATGGCCTTGCTCGTCTCGTCGAGGCCTGGGCTCGATGCTGGCTTGGCGCTCATGGCAAGCGGCGTAGGGGCAAACCGTCCGTGGCGCAAGACAACTTCAACTCCGCGTCCTCGCGCGGCATGACGATATCGGAACGCTTCATCGTCGCGTCATTACTCTGCCGCTTGGGCTTTCTTGCCGGCTTTGGCGCCAAGCTTGCCCAGAACGTCGATGGCGGCGTCGGCGATGGGCGTGCCAGGGCCGAAGATCGCCTTGGCTCCCGCCTCGTACAGCGCGGGATAATCCTGCGGCGGGATCACGCCGCCGACCACGACCATGATGTCGCCGCGGCCGAGGCTTTCGAGCGCCTCGCGCAGCGCGGGCACGAGGGTGAGGTGGCCGGCCGCGAGCGAGGACACGCCGACGATATGCACGTCGTTCTCGACGGCTTGGCGCGCGGCCTCATCCGGCGTCTGAAACAGGGGACCGATATCCACGTCGAAGCCGAGATCGGCGAAGGCGCTGGCGATGACCTTCTGGCCGCGGTCATGGCCGTCCTGGCCCATCTTGGCCACCAGAATGCGGGGGCGCCGGCCCTGCTGATCCTCGAAGCTCTCGATCAGCTCCTTGACCCGGGTCATGCTGCCATCCATGCGACCCATCTCCGCCTTGTAGACGCCGGTGATCGCGGTGACGTCGGCGCGATGCCGGCCGTAGATCTTCTCCAGCGCGTAGGAAATCTCGCCCACCGTCGCCTTGACGCGGGCGGCCTGGACCGCGCCTTCGAGCAAATTGCCCTTGCCTGTCTTGGCGTATTCGGTGAGGGCGTCAAGAGCGGACTGAACCGCCGTCTCGTCGCGCTCGGCCTTGAGCCGCTCCAGCTTGTCGAGCTGCTGGCGCCGGACCGAACGGTTGTCGACTTTGAGGATGGCGATGTCCTCCTCGCTGCCGGTGCGGTATTTGTTGAGACCGACGATGGTCTGGCGGCCCGAATCGATGCGGCCTTGAGTGGCAGTCGCTGCCTGCTCGATCATGCGCTTCGGAATGCCGGCCTCGATGGCCTTGGCCATGCCGCCGAACTTCTCCACCTCCTCGATATGCTTGAGCGCGCGCGCGGCAAGATCGTAGGTCAGGCGTTCGACATAGAAGCTGCCGCCCCAGGCATCGATGATGCTGGTGGTGCCAGATTCCTGCTGCAGCATGAGCTGGGTGTTGCGGGCGATGCGGGCGGAGAAATCCGTGGGCAGCGCCAGGGCCTCGTCGAGCGCATTGGTGTGCAGCGACTGTGTATGTCCTTGGGTCGCCGCCATGGCCTCGATGCAGGTGCGCACCACGTTGTTGAACACATCCTGCGCGGCGAGACTCCAGCCGCTGGTCTGGCAATGGGTGCGCAGCGTGAGCGAGCGCGGATCGTTCGGCTTGAACTCCTCGGCCATCAGCTTGGCCCAGAGGAGGCGCGCGGCGCGCATCTTGGCGATCTCCATGAAGAAATTCATGCCGATGGCCCAGAAGAAGGAGAGTCGCGGCGCAAAGGCATCGACGGTGAGGCCGGCGGCGACGCCCGCGCGCACATATTCGATACCATCGGCGAGCGTATAAGCGAGCTCGAGGTCGGCGGTCGCGCCAGCCTCCTGCATGTGATAGCCCGAGATCGAGATCGAGTTGAATTTCGGCATCTTCTTGCTGGCATAAGCGAAGATGTCGGAGACGATGCGCATCGAGGGTGCGGGCGGATAGATATAGGTGTTCCGCACCATGAACTCTTTCAGAATGTCGTTCTGGATCGTGCCCGACAGCTCTTCCGGCGGCACGCCCTGCTCTTCGCCGGCGACGATGAACAGCGCCAGCACGGGCAGCACCGCGCCGTTCATGGTCAT
This sequence comes from Methyloceanibacter sp., assembly GCA_049678565.1. Lineage (GTDB taxonomy): Bacteria > Pseudomonadota > Alphaproteobacteria > Rhizobiales > Methyloligellaceae > Methyloceanibacter. Next base: position 7,972 of record JBAUEK010000189.1, read on the forward strand.
CGACACCGAGACCTTGTCGAGCGGGATGCCGTCGAACAAAGTGCGCATGTCGTAGATCGAATCGATGGCGACGCCCGCCATGCCGACATCGCCGGTCACGCGCGCATGGTCCGAATCGTAGCCGCGATGGGTGGCGAGGTCGAAGGCGACGGATACGCCTTGCTGGCCGGCGGCAAGATTGCGGCGGTAGAAGGCGTTGGAATCCTCAGCCGTGGAGAAGCCGGAATATTGGCGCACGGTCCAGGGCCGCTGCACATACATGGTGGGGTAGGGGCCGCGCAGATAGGGTGGCACGCCGGGCAGGCCATCGAGGAAATCGAGGCCTTCGAGGTCTTTCGGCCCATAGATCGGCTTGACCGCGATCCCTTCCGGCGTGTCCCAAGCGTTGGCCTCCGAGGACGCATTGCCGGCGCCGGGCTTCAAGTCGAGATTGATCTCGGCGAAGGCGGGGATGCGGGTCATGCGCCTAGTCTTTCATACGCTGTCTGCAGCAGCTCAAGACTATCACAGCCTTGATAAAGCAAGGTCCCAATCCCGGCTGCTGCCAAGGCTTCGGCGCCGTCGCGGGGCTTGCCGGCAAGATAGATGTGACCGGCGCCGGCGGCGGCAAGCGCCTTGGCCGCATCGGCCCCCTCGCTCGCGTAAAGCTTGTCAGAGGAGCAGAGGCAGGCGAGCTTCGCGCCTGATGCTTTGAACGCCGCCGCCAGGGTCTCGGCCTGACCGCTGCTCGCGACCGCCTCGATGCCGCCGGCCTCGAACAGGCTCTTGGCGAAACTCGCCCGCACGTTGAAGTCAGAGGGGCGCCCGAGGCAGGCGAGGAAGATCCGGGGCCGCTGGCTGTGGCTGGAGAGAAAACCGTCGCTCCTGTCGCGCAAGGCTTCGAATGGCTCGGCCAGACGCATTCGTGTCAGCTTCTCGATGAAGCGGCCCTTGCGCTCGTCAGGCAAGGCGGCTTCGGCGTCGAGCACGGAGATTTTCTCCTCACTGAGATCGGGGAAGTCGCTGGTCCCGACCAGCGTGTCCTTGCGGCGGGCGATATTGGCTTCGCGTTCGGCCCGCACCTTGGCCACCGCGGCCTGGATCGACCCCGTTACCAACGCCTCGACCGTACCGCCGGCCCGCTCGATCTCCTGGAATAGCGTCCAGGCCTTGGCGCAGAGCGCATCGGTGAGCGCCTCGATGGCGCCGGAGCCGGCGGCAGGATCGGCGACGCGGTAAAGATTGGATTCCTCGATCAGGATAGTTTGGGTGTTGCGGGCGATGCGCCGTGCATGGGCCTCGGGCAGGCCAAGTGCGGCGCTGTAAGGCAGCACGGTCACGGCATCGGCGCCACCGACCGCGGCGGCCATGGCGGCGATGGTGCCACGGACGATATTCCCATGCGGATCGCGCTTGGTCATCATCCGCCAGGCGGTCTCGGCCGCAATGAAGGCCGGGCGCGGCGCGAGCCCGCAGGCCTCCTCGATGCGGGACCAGAGCTTCCGTAAGCTGCGGAATTTGGCGATGGTCAGAAACTGGTCCTGGTCCGCGGCAAGGCGGAAGAAGACGTAGCGGCGCGCATCCTCCAGCGCGATGCCGCCGGCTTCCATGGCCCGGAGATAGGCCACGGCGTTGGCGAGCACGAAGGCGAGTTCCTGCGCCTCCGATCCGCCCCCAGCATGGACAGGCCTGCCATCCGCAGCGGCGAAGGGGCCGGTGAAGCCCAGATCGGCGAAACCGGCGATGAGGCCTGCCACCGAGGGTGCCAGCTCAGCCCAAGGCTTGGGGATGACCCCGCGCGCGGCCATGGCGCCGATTGGGTCGAAGCCGAAGCGGATGTGCACCGAGGAGGGTGCGAGCCCTCCCGCCTTAACATGGTTCGCGACTATCCCGGCGGCTTGCCGCGACGGAGGGCCGAAATCGAGCTCGAGCCTAACTCCGGCGTCGAGATGCACGCCATCCAGCGCTTCCGCGATCGCGGCCTCGGTCGCGGGCAGGGCAAAGCCGTAATCGCCGACCGCGCCTTGGAACACGAGCACGAGGCCGTTCGCCCCATGGTTCAAATCTTCGATGATCTGGGCGTTGGCGAGCTTCGGATCGGGGAGATCGACCCGCTGCACCACCCCCCAAGGCTCGCCCGCGATGCGCCCGGGGAGCACCTGGGCGTCGAGGGCGCGGGCATAGAGCGGCTCGACCGCGATGCCGTCATAGGTGACCGAACGCAGCGAGGCGAAGGGCGCGCCTTTCAGCGCCTCGGCCACGAGTGTCTGCCAATCCGATTCTTTCGGCGTCGGGAAGTCCCGCGCCAGCGATAATTCAGCCATTGCCATCAGTCTCTAAGCCCCCTTTTGTCACCTCCTAGCAGAAGGCGAAGCAGCGAGAAAGGCGTGGGCGGCGGGGCGAAGGTGCGCACCGTTCCCGAGCGCCAGGCATCTTGCCATGGGCCTCACCGGCAGTAGAGTGCGGACGAAGCGACGAGGAGGAGAGCATGGCAACCAAGCGCAAGGCGGCGCCGAAACCGAAAGCGGCCACGGCCGGCGCAGTCGAGGCGGCGCCGGACGGAACCGTCTATCTTGGGCAGAGCGTCAAGCCTGAGTTCATTCTTCTCAGGCTCGCCAACCGCCACGGCCTGATCACCGGCGCCACCGGCACCGGCAAGACCGTGACCCTCCAGGGGCTGGCGGAAGGCTTTTCCGATCAAGGCGTTCCGGTGTTCTGCGCCGACGTCAAGAGCGATCTCTCGGGCCTGGCTGAGCCTGGCGTGCCCAAATCCTTCCTCGAAGCACGGGCCAAGGAGATCGGCTTCGACCTCAAGTTCCAGGGTTACCCCGTCATCCTCTGGGATTTGTTCGGTGAGCAGGGCCATCCAATCAGGACCACCGTGTTCGAGATGGGGCCACTGCTGCTCTCCCGTCTCATGAATCTGAACGAGACGCAGGAAGGTGTGTTGAATATCGCCTTCAGGCTTGCCGATGAGGAGAAGGCCAAGAACAAGAATTTTCAGCTCGTCGATCTCAAGGATTTGCAGGCGTTTCTTGAGGATTTGGCTGCGCGCGCCGATGAACTCACCACCAAATACGGCAACATCGCCAAGGCCTCGGTCGGGTCCATTCAGCGCTCGCTGCTGGTGCTCGAACAGCAGGGCGGAGCCCATTTCTTCGGCCAGCCCGCGCTCGACATCAAGGACCTGATGCGCACCGCTCCCGATGGCCGCGGCTACATCAATATCCTCGCGGCGCAGACGCTAATGAACTCGCCTCGCCTCTATGGGACCTTCCTGCTGTTCCTGCTGTCGGAGCTGTTCGAGGTGATGCCGGAGGTCGGCGATCTCGACAAGCCGAAGCTCGTGTTCTTCTTCGACGAAGCCCATCTCCTGTTCAACGACGCGCCAAAAGTGCTGCTGCAGAAGGTGGAACAGGTGGTGCGGCTGATCCGGTCGAAGGGGGTCGGCGTCTATTTCGTCACGCAGAACCCGCTCGACGTTCCGGACACGGTCTCGAGTCAGCTCGGCAACCGCGTGCAGCACGCGCTCCGCGCCTTCACCCCGATGGAGCAAAAGGCGGTCAAGGCGGCGGCCACGACCTTTCGCGCCAATCCCTCCTTCAGCACCGAGAAAGCGATCATGGAACTCGGCGTCGGCGAGGCTCTGGTCTCGACCCTGGACGCCAAGGGCCAGCCGACCATGGTCGAGCGGACCCTGATACGGCCGCCGAATTCGCGCATCGGCCCAATTACCGAGGCCGAGCGCAAAGCCTTTATCGAGGCAGACCCGGTGGCGGGGAAATATGAAGCGCTCGATGATCGCGAGTCGGCCTATGAGATCCTGCAAAAGCGGGCGGCAGATCAGCCCGGGGTCGCGGCTTCCGAGGGCGAGACGCGGGCGAAGAAAGCTGAACCGGAAGAGGCCGAGGATGGTGGGGGCGTCTTCGGCTGGATCTCCACCGTCTTGTTCGGCCTCGGCCGCAAGCGGGGGAAGCGCCTGACGGCGGGCCAGCGAACCGCCCGCGAGGTGACCCGGCGTACTGGAGCGGAATTTGGCGCCATGATCGGCAAGAGTCTCGGCGGCGCCTCGGGCGAATCGCTGGGCCGCTCCATCGGCCGCGGCATCTTTGGCGGTGTCGTGCGCGATTAGGGATGGGCTTGGGGTGCGGGCCTTGAAGGAGCGTCACATTCGGCGCATGTCATGACCAGACCGGGGTCGTCTCTGAGAACGCAAGACGGCAGGCCGGAGAGCTTCGTCCGGCAAGATCGCCCGTCGCACGGTTATCCGGGCTAGAGCCGGCGGTTTCAACACTCCTAGGCGGCACGCGTCGTACCCCATGATCATTCTTTCAGGCATTACCGTCCGCTTGGGCGGTCACCTCATCCTCGATCGCGCTTCGGCCTCGCTGCCGCCGAGGAGCCGTGTCGGGCTGGTCGGCCGCAACGGCGCTGGAAAATCGACCCTGCTGAAGGTCATCGCCGGGCTCTATGAGGCCGATGACGGATCGATCGAGGCTCCGTCCGGCATGCGCATCGGCTATGTCGCCCAGGAAGCGCCGGGCGGCGAGGCGACGCCCTTCGACACCGTGCTGGCCGCGGCGACCGAGCGGGCGTTGCTGCTGGCGGAGGCCGAGCACACCAAGGACCACCATCGCATCGGGGAAATTCACGAGCGGTTGAACTCGATCGATGCGCATGGTGCGCCGGCGCGGGCCGCGCGCATTCTCGCCGGCCTCGGCTTCGACGAGGAGGCTCAGCATCAACCGCTCAATAGTTTCTCAGGCGGCTGGCGCATGCGCGTGGCGCTCGCGGCGTTGCTGTTCTCCGAGCCCGATCTCTTGCTGCTCGATGAGCCGTCCAACCATCTCGATCTCGAGGCGGCGTTGTGGCTGGAATCGTTCCTGAAGAGCTATCGCGCGAGCGTCATCGTGGTCAGCCACGAACGCGATCTGTTGAACAATGTCGTCGATCACATTCTGCACTTGGAACGGGGCAAGATGGCGCTCTATTCCGGCAATTACGATTCCTTCGAGCGACAGCGGCGCGAGCGCCAGGCGCAAATCGAGGCCATGCGCAGCCAGCAGGAGGCGAAGGCCAAGAAGCTGAAGGCCTATGTCGATCGCTGGCGCTACAAGGCGCACACCGCGCGACAGGCGCAAAGCCGCCTGAAGGCGTTGGCGGCGATGCAGCCGATCGCGGCGGCGGCGGAGGACCCTTCGCTGGTTTTCGATTTCCCCAGTCCCAAGGAGCTGCGCCCGCCGCTGATCGTGCTTGACGATATCGCCGTCGGCTATGTCGCCGGCACGCCCGTGCTGTCACACCTGAACTTGCGGATGGACCCCGATGACCGCATCGCCCTGGTCGGCCGCAACGGCAATGGCAAGACGACCTTGGCTCGCCTTCTCGCCGGCCAGCTGCAGCCGATGGACGGGTCCATCGTCGCCAGCGGCAAATTGCGGGTCGGCTACTTCGCCCAGCATCAGATCGAGGAGCTGGTCGCGGAGGACACGCCGCTTCAGCACATGGAGCGCCTGTTGGCGGGGGCCAAACCGGGTGAGGTCCGCGGTCAGCTCGGGCGCTTCGGCTTCTCGGGCGACAAGGCCAATTTGAAGGTGCGCGCGCTCTCCGGCGGTGAACGGGCACGGCTGTCATTGGCGCTGATCACGCGCGACGCGCCGCATATTCTCATCCTCGACGAGCCGACCAACCATCTCGACGTCGATGCGCGCGAGGCGCTAGTTCAGGCCTTGACCGAATTCGGCGGGGCGGTGGTGGTGGTCAGCCATGACCGTCATTTACTCGGTCTGGTCGCCGACCGGCTGGTCCTGGTCGATGGCGGGACGGCAAAGGAGTTCGAGGGCAGTCTCGACGATTATCGCGACATGGTGCTGGGGTCGGCCCGCGGCGGCGGCGGCAACGGTCAGGCCGCCGTCAGCAAAGTCGACCGCAAGGCCGAGAAGCGCTTGGCGGCGGAAGCGCGCGAGCAGACCAAGGCCTTGCGCAAGCTTGTCGCTCAGGCCGAGACCGAAGTGAAGCGGCTGTTGCAGCGGCGGGCGGAGATCGATGCGATGCTGGCGCAACCGCAGCGGGGCCCGTCGGTGGCTGAGCTGATGAAGACCCGCGCCGCGGTCGAGCGAGAGGTGGCGGCGGCCGAGCGTCGTTGGCTCGAAGCGAGCGAGGCGGTGGAACAGGGTCGCGAGAGCGCCGGGGCTGAATCTTAGCCGCATTCCAGGCTGAATGCAGAAGCGGGCGACCCGTCCGAGCCGCCCGCTAATTTTTTCGCAAATTTCGGCAATTCTCGCGCTATTTCGGCGCGTTTTCGAGCATCTCTTCGACATGCTCCCAATTGACGAGATTGTCGAACCAGGTCTCGAGATATTTGGGCCGCAAATTGCGGTAGTCGAGATAGTAGGAGTGCTCCCAGACATCGCAGCCGAGCAGCGGCCAGCCGCCGTGAACCAGCGGGTTCTCGCCGTTCGGCGTCTTGGTGATCTTGAGCTTGCCGTCCTTGAGCGTGAGCCAAGCCCAGCCGGAGCCGAACTGGGTCTTGCCAGCCTCGATGAAATCGGCGCGGAACTTGTCGTAGCCGCCGAGATCTCTGTCGACCATCGCTTGCAGCTTGGCGGGAAGCTTCTTGCCGCCGCCGCCCGGCTTCATCCACTGCCAGAAATGATTGTGGTTGAAGTCCTGGCCGGCATTGTTGAAGACGCCTGGGTTCTTGCCGTAGCTGGCCTTGACGATCTCCTCAAGACTCATGCCCTCGAAGCCAGAGCCGGGCAGCAGCTTGTTCAGCATGTCGACATAGGCTTGGTGATGCTTGTCGTGATGGTAGCGCAGCGTCTCGGCCGACATGTGAGGCTCGAGCGCGTCATAGTCATAGGGGAGCTTCATGAGTTCAAAGGTCACGGCGTTCCTCCGAATGGTTTCGTAACAGAAGTCTGCCGAAAGCTAGTGGTTCCGAATTATCGAGGCAAGGGAGCGTTGTCCGCACAAGCAAAAGCGCGAAGGCCTTGGGGGCCCCCGCGCTTCTGGTAAGCAGGAAAGGTATTTTGGGCGTGCAAACGCATAATGGCCGAGGCCCGATGAAGGACGCATGAAGCGCAAATGAAAGGAAAATGAATAGGTTGGTGGATCGGGTGGGCGCGGAGCCCCTGAACTCCGCGCCCGGTGCCGAGGAAGGTTCGCTTTCATCAGCTACAGGGATCTGACGCTTCGGACCTTGCGCCAGTGGCCATGAACCGCGCCTGAACCGTGCCGACAGGATCGGTTCAGGAAATGGGGGAGGAGCTACTTCACCAGAGCGTGCAGCTCCTTGAACTCTGGCGTGCCGGATTTGCCCATCCACTCGAACAGAACCATCTCGCTATCGACGATGTCGGCGCCAGCCTTGAGCAGGCGGGCGAGAGCAAGCCTGCGACTCGCCTTGGCACGCGAAGATACGGCGTCGGCAACCACGAAGGACTCGAAGCCCTGCTCCTCGAGGTCGATGGCGGTCTGCGCGACGCAGACATGAGCCTCGATGCCGCCAATCACCACTTGCGGCCGCCCCTTGCGGCGGAGCTCATGCAAGCGCTCGCGCAAGGGACCGTTCTTCATACAGGAGAATTCGACCTTCTCCAAAACGGCCCCCGCATAGTCGAGAGCTTCGCGCAGCGGCGCGACCGTGGGACCAATGCCGCTTGGATATTGCTCGGAGAAGGTGATGGGAATCTCCAGCCTCCGCGCCGCGCGCACAAGACGCACGCAGCGTTCGACCACGCGTTCGGGGTCCGACACGGCCGGAAGCAGTTTTTCCTGAACGTCGACGATGAGCAGTTGGGATTTGTCGCGATCGAGAAGCATGGCGGCTACTCTCGCACAGTCGATGCAGAGCGCCTAGTCCAGGCCCGCGATCTTGAGGGCGAAGGCATAAGACAGCGCCACCTCCTTCAGCCGCTCGAAGCGGCCGGAGGCGCCTGCATGGCCAGCCTCCATATTGGTGCGCAGCAGCAGCAGACGATCGCCGGTCTTCAGCGCCCGCAAGCGCGCCACCCATTTCGCCGGCTCCCAATAGGTCACGCGCGGGTCGGTGAGCCCCGCAAGCGCCAGGATATGAGGGTGGTTCTGGTCTCGCACATTGTCATAGGGTGAATAGGCGGCGACGGTCCGATAGGCGGTTTCGCTTTCGATCGGGTTGCCCCATTCGGGCCATTCCGGCGGGGTGAGCGGCAGGCTCGCATCGAGCATGGTGGTGAGCACGTCGACAAAGGGCACCTCGGCGATGATCCCGAGAAACAAGTCGGGCGCCATGTTGGCGGCCGCGCCCATCAGCATGCCCCCGGCGCTGCCGCCTTGGGCGATGATGCGCCCCTCAGAGGTGAACCCCTCGCGCGCAAGATATTCGCCCGCGGCGATAAAGTCGGTGAAGCTGTTCACCTTCTTCTCGCGCTTGCCTTCCTTGTACCAGCGATAGCCCTTGTCCTTCCCACCGCGTACATGGGCGATGGCATAGACAAAGCCGCGATCGACGAGGCTGAGGGCGTTGGTGGAGAAGCCGGCGGGGATGGTCATGCCATAGGCGCCATAGCCATAGAGCAGGAGCGGTGTCGCCGGTCCGAGCGCGGTGTCCTTGCGGTAGAGCAGCGACACGGGGACGGTCTCGCCGTCCTTGGCCGGCGCCATCACCCGGCGCGTGACATAGTTCTCGGGGTCGTGGCCACTTGGAATTTCTTGCGTCTTACGCAAGGTGCGCTCCCGCGTCTCCATATCGTAATCGAAGATCTGGGCCGGCGTGGTCATCGACGAATAGGTGAAGCGGAACGTGGTCGTGTCGTATTCATAGCCGGGCGACATGCCGAGCGCATAAGCCTCCTCGGCGAAGGCGATCTCGTGCTCAGCCCCGTCGGCAAGGCGTCGAATGACGATGCGGGGCAGTCCATCCTCGCGCTCCAGCCGCACGAGATGGTGCTTGAACGCCACCAAGTCGAGGATGAGGCGGCCGGGCCGATGCGGTTCGATATCGCGCCAGTTCTCGCGGCCCGGATGGTCAAGCGGAGCATCGACGATCCGGTAGTCCTCGGCGCCATCCGAATTGGTCAGAATAATCAGCCGGTCATCGTGATGATCGACGGAATAATCGTGCTCAGGCTCGCGCGGGCTCACCAGGCGCGGCGGGCGCGACGGATTCTCGGCATCGATCAGGCTTATTTCGGCGGTCTCGTGGTCATGCACGCTAAGCAACAGAAAGCGGCGGCTTTGCGTGGCGCTAAGACCCAGGAAAAAGCCAGGGTCAGGTTGCTCGTGCAGGATGGCGTCGGGGCCTTCGCTGCCGATCTCGCGCCGGAGAACACGGCGGGGCCGGTGCTCGTCGTCGAGCCAGACATAGAGCAGGGTCCGGCTGTCGGACGCCCACTCGAACGACCCATTATTGTCGGTGATGCGGGCATCGACGATCTCGCCCGACTTCGCGTCGATGATCTTGACCGTAAAGAATTCGGAGCCTTTCGTGTCCACCGCATAGGCGATCAGCTTGTGGTCGGGGCTGTGCGCCACATTGGCGATGCGGAAATAGGCATGGTCACGGGCAAGCGCGTTGGCGTCGATCAACATTTCCTCCGCGCCGCCACCCCGCGCCACGCGGCAGAACAGGGGATGCTGCCCGCCGGTTACGAAGCGGGCGTAATAGGAGTAGGGGCCATCGGGGGCCGGCACCGAGGAGTCGTCCTCCTTGATGCGGCCCTTCATCTCGGCAAAGAGGCGCTCTTGCAGTGTCTCCGTGTCGGCCATGACATCTTCGGTGAAGGCGTTCTCGGCTTCGAGATGGGCTCTGATCTCCGGATCGAGCAGAGCCGGGTCCCGCATCACCGCCTGCCAATTCGAGGCGCGAAGCCAAGCGTAGTCGTCCACACGAGCGATCCCGTGATGGGTCGAGACAGACGGCCTCGGAGTGGCGCGGGGAGGAGTTATCCCCGCGCGGGCGAGTTTGACATCCATGCTGGAAAATTTACCCGGAACTATTGCCAGACTGATCGTCGGTGTCGCGCTTGAGCGCTACGCCGTTGATACAATAGCGCATGCCCGTGGGATTTGGGCCATCGGGGAAGACATGACCGAGGTGGGCTTCGCATTTGGCGCAGCGCACCTCCGTCCGCCGGGCGAAGAACGAGCTATCGTCATGCTCGCTCACGGCGCTGGATTCGGCCGGAGCGTAGAAGCTCGGCCAGCCGGTGCCGGAATCATATTTGGTCTCGGAGCTGAACAGCGGGGCGCCGCAGCAGACGCAGCGATACATGCCCTCGGTCTTCTCTTGTGCATAAGGATGACTGAAGGCGCGCTCGGTTCCGTGCTCGCGGGTCACCCGGAACTCTTCGGGGGTGAGCGTCTTCCGCCACTCGGCGTCGGACTTTACATTTTTGCCTGATGTCTCCGTCTCTGCATTAGACCTGCGCATGACGCTCTTCCTTTTTCTTGTGGGGTTTCCTCCCAATATAGTGATCGGATTGATCTTCGAAGAGAGGTATGCGGGTCAGGTCACGTAGGCTTGATATAGGTGGACGTCTGAGTAACGGCGATATGGCGCCGCGCATGAGGTTGAGACGGTTGCCGGTGACTGTAGACATCCCCTGTTAGACTTAAGCGGGGAACCCTAAGCAAGACCGTCAGTCGAAAGTCGCGTATTCGTTGATCACAATTATTCAGCCAACAGTCTTCTTGAGAAATGGTGCATTGCAGGTTGGTGAAAAAGTGCTATATATCCGTCGCGTTGTGAAGCTTCATGCGGGACACATTTTCTAGTTGCGAAAACAATGCAACTTCCCGCCACAAAATCGGCATATTCTAGTGGGCTGAAGGGCCGCATGGCCCCCGGTGACAGAGGATTTCACGCGGTTGTCGTGCTTTTGGCACGCGGGAACTGTGCAGGATCAAAGGAGCGACTTGATGGAAGATAACCTGGAGAAGAATGAACTTGTGGAACTCACGGCGGAGATCGTCTCTGCTTATGTGACCAACAACACGGTCGTGGCCTCAGACCTTCCCAGCGTCATCCACAATGTGTTCGATGCCCTGAGCCGGGCGTCTGCTAACTCCGGCCAGCCCGCGCGGGAAGAATTGAAGCCCGCCGTTCCGATCAAGAGATCGGTGACGCCCGATCATATTGTGTGCCTGGAAGACGGAAAGAAGTTCAAGTCGCTGAAGCGCCATCTGCGCACCCATTACGACCTCTCGCCGGAGGAATATCGCGAGAAGTGGGGCTTGCCGCACGATTATCCCATGGTCGCGCCGAACTACGCCGCCGCACGTTCGGACCTGGCAAAACGCATGGGGCTCGGGCAGCGCCGCCGCTAGGCAAAACGAATCGACTTTGCAGCGCGGCGCTCCATTCGCCGCGCTTCCCCCTTTCCTCCTGCGCCGGCGTTTATCCAGATCGGGTAGCGCGCTCGGAAAGTCACCACAACCTATTGTGACTCTTAAAGAATTTCCGCCCGACGCTTGCGTGGCGCGGCCGAACTCCACATAGTCGTCTCAGGCGGGGCGATTCGAAAGCCTGTTTCGAGGCTTGCTGGAGGGGGGAACCAATGCTGTCCGGGCGCGACTTTCGGGCACAATTGGTAACGCAAGGGCAGCGTGAGCTCTACGATTATTGGCTCCAGGCTGCCGGCTCCCGATGCATGCCCGCCCGTTCCGATATCGATCCGTTCAAGGTGCCCAGGCTCCTGCCCAGCGTCGGCCTGATCGATGTCGCCGACGGGCTGGATGAGGCCCGGTTTAGGCTGGCGGGAACTCGCCTCCACGAAATCTATGGCGAGGAGATCACGGGGAAGCGCGTCGACCGCGTCTTCGCCGGCGCTTGCTCGGACTATTGGCAGGAGGTGCATGGCTGGGTGGTGAACCGCCACGCGCCGCTCCATGGCGTGGTGCGTGGGCCCGCCGAAGGCCGTGACCACATCGTGCTGTTCTGGTTGCGGCTGCCGCTCTCGCAGGACGGGCAGTATGTCGACCGGATCCTCTGCTACGACACGACGGCGCCTATCGAGGCCGTGCGGCCAAGGGCCGAACGGCCCGCGCGACCTTACCCGTCGCAGCCTCAGATCTGGGCGGGGCAGCGCCGGGCATCTTTTGGCTGAGGCCTGCATTCATCCCCCGCAGCGACCCAAGCTCGGCCTTATACGCATCCATCAAAGCAAGGTGACGATTGAGGTCATAGCTCCAATGGCCCGCCAGCGCGCGCCGGCGCTCGGCGCGAAGCGCCCGCGTCAACTTCGACAGGATGTGCAAGCCGCCCTCGGGACTTGAGTCCGCAAGCTCGCGCGGCCAGAGGGCAATCAGGCCCGGTAGATCGCGGGACCGCGAATAGCGGCCTGCTTCCGCGTCGGTCATCGCGCCGAACGCACGGATTGCGGCCGAGCCAGGCCTCGATCCTCTCTCCGCCTTGGCAGCGGGATGCGTCTTCTCCGACATTTTGAGTTCCTTTGCTTGAGAGGCCGAAGCATGCGCTCAGGCAAAGGTGGCGAGGACCGAGCGGGGACAGTGTCGGGATCCGCTTCGGCCCCGATCGGCGTTCCCGGGACCGGATTTCGACACCGGCGATGGGGTCTCGGAGAGACTTATCCCCGGACCCGATGTTGCCCACTAGAGTGTGCTAGGTATTAATTCCTACCATCAATGCACGCCATGTTCGGGAAACGGAGGGGTTCGATGAGTTGGGCGCAAGCGAGTGGAAATTCGCAAATTTGCCGGCGCCCGCTCGGCACCATCCTGCATGGAACGGCGGCGGTCAGGCGGGCGATCGAATCCGCCGTGGCGGCGGTGTTCGAGGTCGACGTCAACGAGTTGCACGCTCGGTCGCGAGGCTCGGCGCGAACGGCATTTGCGCGACAGGTGGCCATGTATCTGGCCCATGTCGCTTGTGGGATCAGCTTGACCGATGTCGGGGTTCTGTTTGGGCGCGACCGCACCACCGTCGCGCATGCGTGCGGTCTGGTCGAGGACAGGCGGGACGACCCCGATCTCGATTGCCGGCTCGAACATCTCGAGGGTGCGGTCTCCTGCCTGATCGACGCGCTGTCGATGCGACGGGGCGGCCGGTGAGGAACGAGAGTGAAGAAGAGGTGCGTGCGCGGCGGGTGCTTGTGCGCCTGAAGGAGGCAGAGACGGCGCTTTGCCGCGTGGATGGCTGCTACCGCCTGTCGAGCCAATCGACTCACCAGGAAATGCGCGTGGCGGAAAGCTTGATCGCGCTCTGCATGCGGCGAGATTGGCTCAGGCGGAACGGCCAGGACCTCGTGCTGTCGGAGGCGGGAAGGGCATGGCTCAGCCGGTGCAAGGCAGGCGCCGCCGATCCGTTTCGGCAGCAGCATCAGAGGCGCGCCGTGAAGCTGAGGGAGGTCGATGGCGCCCGGCGGCAGGTGATGGTGAATGAGACGGAGAGTCCGCTTGGCTGGCTTAAGGGCCGCAAGGACCGTGCCGGCCGGCCGCTGCTCTCCGATCCTCAATATGAGGCTGGGGAGCGCCTTCGGACGGATTATTGGTTCGCCCAGTTGAACCAGCGGGTCACGGCCAACTGGTCGGCTTTGGCTCCGTCGGACCGGTCGCGCCGCGCCGCGCCGCCGGACGCCGCGTCCTTGCGCGACAATGTCATCGCCGCCAAGGAGCGGGTGTCGCGCGCGCTCAAGGCCGTCGGGCCGGAGCTCGCCGGCGTGCTCATCGATGTTTGCTGCGAGTTGAAGGGATTGGAAGAAGCGGAGAGGAACCAGGGTTGGCCGCAGCGGGCGGGAAAGGTCGTGCTGCAGATCGCGCTGACGCGGCTCGCCAGACATTACGGCTTCGAGCGGTCCGACGCGATGCGCGGGCGCGACGGTGGCGGCGCGTCCGCCATTGGGGCAGCGAGGATTACCGGCCAACACTCGACGCCTGGCGCAGCACCGAGGATCAGTGAACCGAGGGTGTCGTCTCGATGGTTTGACGCGCGTCCTGGCGAATCCTCTCGACCATGGCCACGACGCCGTTCGAGCGTTGCGGCGTGAGATGCTCCTTCAGATGCAGCCGGTCGAGGAGGGCGGGGGCATCGATCTCGAGAATGGCCGCGGCCGTCTTGCCCGAATAGAGAGCGAACAGGATGGCGATGAGGCCTCGAACGATGTGAGCGTCGCTGTCGCCGAGGAAGATCAGTCGGGGCGCGTGCTTGCCCTGATCGGTTCTGGTCGCAAGCCACACCTGGCTGGCGCAGCCTTGGACCTTGTTGGCGGGGGTTCGAGCCTCATCCGGCAAGGGGGGGAGCTTCCGCCCCAGCTCGATCACGTAGCGATAGCGGTCCTCCCAGTCGTCGAGAAGCTCGAAATCGGCGACGAGCTCGTCGAAGCTTACGGGTGGATGCGTCTTACTCGCTTCCATCGGGCCTGCGTTCTCCATCCCTACAATATAGGTGGGATTGGCAGGCTCTGCGAGCCGTTGATGAAAGACAAGGGCGCGCACGTCGGATGGGAAAGGGGGGGAACCATCCTCCGTGCGCGCCGCTGGCAGGTGGGGCTGCCAGAGCTTCTAGTCGCGGTTTACCCCGCAATGCTTGCGCGGACCCCGCGGCATCGAGCCTCTATAACGAAGAGTCGGCCGGGTACGGCCCGTCCCACGCGGGACGAAGGTCGTTGGGGTCGAGCGTATTTTGCGAGCTGGTCGATTCCGCGCTCACTGGGTCCACCGTCACCGGCGACACCGTCCACGGCCCGATGCCTGCCTCGGCAACGCTTGCCTGGTCCAGGCTTGAATGCTGCCCGTCGGGATCCTCGGGCGCGGCAATCTCATCCGCGCTCGGAGTCGTTTCAACTTCTCCCGAAGCAACTCCGGTCTGCTCTTTGACGAACCCCATCAGCATCTCGGCGCCGAATTGTGCCTTCTCCACAAAGACGTCGAAGGCGTCCTTGCCCGTGGCGCAGACGCCGGGGTTACGCTCGCAGAAGCTGCTCACATCCTTCACGGCGGCCTGGGCCGTGCCATAAACTTGGCTCTGCTGCTGCTCGTTGGTTGGGAGCAGGAGAATGAGAACGATGAGCCAAAAACCCGTCCTAATCAGAAACATTTCAGCGCCCCTTTCAATCCAGATGGCTGGTGTGCCGCCAACGACCTTCCCATAAGGTGAGCACACTATAGGCTGGAGGAAGTAAGCGACTTTCACTACGGCCTCCCAATTTTGCTGGAAAATATATTTAAGTTTAAGAGATGTCTAAAGCTGCTCGAACCTGTAAAGCTTCTGATAACAGGTCCTAACGCTCGGAAAGATTGTATAAAATTTACCTAAGACCATCCGGCGCCGGCGCTGGCTGGTTGGCATTCGGGCCGAATTCCCTGGAGGGGAGCGACCCGTCTCAACCGCGGGCGGGCTTGCCGTTTTAGGCTTCCTTAAGCGCGCGCCGGGGATAATCAGAATCAAGGACAATCGGGGACGCGGCGGGCTGAAGGCCCGCTTCGAGATGCGAGTGTTTGCTCATCGAAGCGTGCGTGGTTTCGATGCCTATTTCGGCTCGCTTGTGCACCGGTCCGTCCGCAACGATGTGGTCGAGACGGCCCGCCAGCAATCCTTCATCGCGGCGCAATTGCTCGCCGGCCTGCTCGCGCTCTGCGTATTTCCGATCTATCTCGTTCTGACCGGCAAGCCGTCTCTGCTCGGCGCTCTCGCCTTTCTCTGGTTTCTGTCGCCGATCGGCATCGCCATCTTCTTGTCGCGTACCGGTTGGGTCGGCGCGGCGCACTTCATTTCGGCTGCGAATTTCGCCGGCCTGGTGACATTCTCGGCCTGGTTCACGGGGGACATCGCCTCCTTTCTCGTCCCCTGGATGATCGTGGTCCCCCTGGAGGCCGCACTCTCGACCGATCGGCGCGGGGTCGCCTGGGCGGCAGGGGTCGCCTGCCTTGGCCTTATCGTCCTCGCCGCCAGCAGCGCGTTTGGGCTTGTACCGGCCGGGCAGTCGCTACCGATGTCTCCCGCCGTGCTTGCCCTGTTCGGCGCGATGAGTGCCGCGATCTATGCCGCGGGTCTCGCCGTGACGCTGCAACTCATCCAGGTCCGTTCGGGGGAGGCCATCCGCATCGGCGAGGAACGCTACCGGCTGCTGGCCGAGAGCGCGACCGACATGATCACGCGGCACGACGACCGGGGTCGCGTGGTGTTTGCCTCACACGCGGCGGAGCACTTGTTGGGTGAGGTCCCGGCGACGCTTCACGGCGACGGATTGTTCGATCGCGTGCATGTCGCCGACCGCCCAGCCTATCTCACGGCGTTGTCGCGGTGCCAAAGCAACAACGAACCCATGACCATCGAGTTCAGGCTGCGCCAGAAGGGTACATCGGGCGAGGAAAGCTATCATTGGGTCGAGATGCGGTGCAGGCCGCTTGGAAGCGGGGCGGGAGCGCTTGGAGGCATCCTCGCCGGCACCAGAGACATCTCGGAGCGGAAGGCCCAAGAGGCCGAGCTGTTGCGCGCTCGCGACGAGGCGGAGAGCACGAGCCGTGCCAAGTCACAGTTCCTGGCCAATATGAGTCATGAGCTCAGGACCCCGCTCAATGCCGTGATCGGCTTCTCCGAGATCCTGAACCGCGAATTGTTCGGCGCCCTTGGAGAGCAGCGCTACCGGGACTATGCCCGGCTCATCCACGAAAGCGGCGAGCACCTGCTCAACGTCGTCAACGACATTCTCGACATGTCGAAGATCGAGGCCGGCAAGTTCAACCTGGTCAAGGAGCCGTTCGACGTCGCCTCGCTGGTCAATTCCTGCACCGAAGTCATGCGTCACGCGGCGGAGAAGAAGCGAATTGCGGTGATCACCGAGGTGACGCCCGGCCTGCCCGAACTCCTTGCCGACAAGCGTGCCTGCAAGCAGATGCTGCTCAACGTCATCTCGAATGCGATCAAATTCACGGAGTCCGGCGGTTGGGTCCGCATTTCGGCCCGGGCGGATGACGGCATGATGGAGCTCGTTGTCGCCGATAATGGTGTCGGCATCGCCGAGGAGGACCTGCCGACGCTTGGCGATCCATTCGTGCAAGCCGAACGCTCCTATAACCGGAACCACGAAGGGGCGGGCCTGGGCCTGTCAGTGGTCAAGGGGCTGACCCGCCTGCACGGCGGCAGGCTTGAGATCGCAAGCAAGCTCGGGCAGGGGACCACGGTCAAAATTCTGCTGCCCCTGGAACCAGCGCAAAGCGAATCACGCCATGGCTCACCGGAATTGCCCGCCGTGACCGCGGCTTGAAACCTGCAAGCGGCCAGAAACCGGCCCTGGCGATTACGTTTAACAACTCTTTAGCTTCAACCGCCAAGATGGTGTCCGGGAGTTGACGGGCGACCCTCGGCCAAGAACCTATCGAATCGAGCAATGAGCGTAGTGCTGTCACGGCTATTGTTTCTGGCGTTCGTCGGCCTGACCGGCTTCATCACCTATAATGCGCTGTATTTGCAGGCTCAGCGTCCCGTCGCCGTGCTGCCGACCGTCCCGAAAGCAACCGGCATCTCGGCGGAGTCCGGGATGGCGCCGACAGCGCGCATCGATCTACCGCCACTGCCGGTTCGGAACGCGTCGTCGCAACTCGTGACCGCGATCCAGCGCGAGCTGGCGGTTCGGGGCTATGGGGGCGGAGCCGCGGACGGAAACCTCCGCGAAGAGACGCGAAAGGCGATTGCGGCCTTCGAAAAGGACCATGGACTTCCGATCTCCGGCTCGCCTTCGGACGAGCTGTTGCGCCACATCCTCCTTGGCGAGACGGCGAGCACCGGTTCGGTGGCGGATGAAGCGGGCGACGGCGCGCGGCCGATCTCGGCCTCGACGGTCAAAGAGGATTGGACCGTAAAACAGGTGCAGCAGATTCTCGCCGATCTCGGCTATGCGCCTGGCCCCGTCGACGGCGCGCTGGGAAGCGCGACCGAGCGCGCCATGAAATCGTTCCAGCACGATAGAAAGATCGCCGAGACCGGTCGCATCGATGCCGAGCTGCTGCGCGAGATCAAGCGCGTGACTGGCCGAGACCTCGCAGGTGTGGCTTTGCGGCAATAGCGGGTAGGCTCGGCCCTGTCATGCGCGTCACGAGCGAGATTTGGGTCAAGGCATATCTGCGCTACTGCCAGGTCGAAGGTGCGCCCGCCGTCGTCGTGCGCCGTGGCGACGAGCACGCCGGGGCGATCTACATCTGCATCAATCGCCTCGATGGAACCGTGAAGCTCTACGGTCCCGCGCCGGCGGGCCTCGAGATGAGCGCCGTCGAGCGGCGCTGGGTGAACTGTCTCCCCGCCAGTCCGGCGGGCGAAAGCGAGGCGGCTGGCTATCTCGCGCGGCAGACGAGCTTCGACTCAGATATTTGGATCGTGGAGGTTGAAGACAGGGCCGGACGCCATTTTCTTGGCGATGCCGTCGTCGGGGAGTAAGGTCGATTCCTTGGTTTAGACTTCGTTAACCCTACCCGCGTCTTAATGCGGTCTCGGGCGCTCAGCGCCCCGCATTGGGCGGATGGAGACGGAGAATGGGGATCATCCTTGAATTCCGTCGGGCAGAGGAACCGACACCGCGGGCGATCGAGCCCGAGGATTGTGTTCTCGGTCACGTCATCATCTTCCCAGGGGTGAGGATCGAACGCCGGACGTCGGAGGAATCCCCGAGCGGCACGACGAGTCCTCCGCGCAAACGGGCGCAGCGCGCAAGGAAGAAGCAGCGCTAGTTCGGCGCGGCACTGGGGGCCTCGCTCGGCGCCCCCGACTTTTCGACATCGGCTGGTGTATTGGGGTGCGGACCGCAGAACGTGGCCTTGAGGGCTTCTTCGGCGCGGGCCGCGCGGCTTGGGCCGGAAACCGGCGCACGGATGACGGCAACGCCTTCCTGCGCCGGAGAGGTCACGACCACTACATGTTCGGCCTCTTCCGGAGCGTCGATGCCGGCTTCAGCCACCGGCTGATCGGCTTTTGCGATGATCAGATCGAGTTGTGCCCGTCGCATGTCGGCGCCAGTCACCGTGTAGAAATTGTCGCCTCTTGGCGTATAGAAAGAGATCAACCACAAATCATTGGGGACGGCGGCCTTGAGCCGGACCGGCCCCTCCGCAAGGTCGAACCGGCAAAAGGCGTAACGGACATCCGGCGCCATCATCGGGATAATCTGCTGATCGGGGCTTGCCGGCGGGATCTGGATCATGGTGTTGACCGGTCCAAGCGGAACGAGCCGCGCCCAAGCGTCCTTCGGCGCGAGCGCGGGAAGGGTGAGCACGGCCGCAATGTGAATAAGCCCCGCAAGCACAAGGCAGAGCAGGACATAGAGAATTGGAACTCTCAACTGCATGCCTTGCGCTCGATCTTGGGGAGCCGGTCGTTTGGTATCTGGCCGATGCCGGAAGAGTCCGTCTCACGCGGGCCGTAGACCCGCAACATCAATACGAGCGCCTGCTCTGTCTTGCTTCCGCTTGGCAGCCAGTTTTCGGGACGGGCATGGCTGGCGAGGCTGATGTGATAGGTGCCATCGCTGCGGCGGATGGCCTCGTCGCTGTTGAAGCTATAGCGCTGGGAGGGATTTTCGATCACCGACCCGTGCGCGTCGTAGACGGCAATGGACCACCACCGGGCGTCGAGCGCCGAGCCCTCGATCGAATATTCGCAAGCCGAGGTCAGTTCATCTCCCTCGCTGTCGGTGCGGGCGAAAAAGTAGCGCGCCGTGGTCGACGTGAGGGGAAGCCGGCCGCTGCGGGCTAGATGCGCCTTGGTGTAGGGATCGGCATTCGGGTTGCCCTCGCTCATCCAGCTCGCCCAGGGCCCCACCCGATTGGTGGTGAGAGGGGTGCCCCGTTCGATCATGTACCAAGCCGAGCCGATGCCTAGCAGCAGCGCAACGGCAAAGGTCGCGATGAGAAGAAGTAGCCTGCGCATCTTAGGAGCGCCTCAGCCGAGCTAACCCAAACAAGAACGAGCGGAAGCGGAAAGGGTCAGGAGGAACTTGTCAAGTCGGCGTGCGCCGTCGAGGGGGACGGATGTCGCCCGGCCTAGGGAGGTGCGCCGGCACCGGCGCTGTCAGGGACGATTGGCGGGAGCTGTGGCGAAGCCAGTTCGGGCAGGCTTTCAGCCGGACCAGGAGCGGGGCCACCGGACGCCGAGGCAACGCTCGCCTTGGGCGTGGTCTCAGCCGGTGCCTCGACCCGGTTCTGAGCCTTGGTATCGCTGGGCGCGAGCGAGGGCGCGTCATTCAGCAGGTCACCGATCTTGTTGAGGATCTGCCGAGTCGCGCTCGACATGTCTTTGACGCTCTCAGCCGTCGGGAGCGGGATGACCACGTCGGAGTCGGTCGCCACCGCCTGCTGCATCTGAGCGAGGCGCTCCTGTTCGGCAATCTGGAGAGGATGTAGCGGGATGCCCGGGATCTGCGGGATGTTGTCGGTGTCGTGCGCGAGAACGAGGAAATTGTGCCAGGTCTCGGCGGGGAAGCTGCCGCCCGTCACCCGCGCCATGGGCGTGAAGTCGTCATTGCCAAGCCAGACGCCAACGACGTATTGGCCGGTGTAGCCCACGAACCAGGCGTCGCGATAGTTGGAGCTCGTTCCCGTCTTTCCCACCGAATTGGTGAAATCAAGCTGCGCTCTCCGCCCGGTGCCAGCCAGAACGACGCCTTGGAGCATGCCGTTGAGTTCCTCGACCACCTTGCGATCGAAAATCTGTTTGCGCTCTGGTTCGTCGCGCTGATGGGAGTAGAGGAGTTCGCCCTGCAGCGTATGGATCTCCTCAATGGCGTAAGGATGGACCTCGAGACCCCCAGCGGCGAAGACGGCATAGCCCCCGGTATGATCGAGCGGCGTCATGCCTGTGTCGCCGAGCGCCATGGAGCAGGACTTCCTGAGATAGGTGATTCCCATCTTCTGCATATTGGCGAGGACCTTCTCCCGGCCCACGGCGAGGGAGAGCTTGACCGCGATGGTGTTGACCGACTTTGCCAGCGCGTCTTTCAGCATCATGCGCCCGCGGAAGCCGCCGGAATAGTTCTTCGGCGACCAGCGGCCGCAGCTGACATAACCGTCGCTCATGACCGATGCCGGCGTGTAACCGTTCTCGAGCGCGGTGAGATAGACATAGGTCTTGAACGAAGAACCAGGCTGGCGATAGGCCTGCGTGGCCCGATTGAACTGGCTCTCGCCATAGTCCTTGCCGCCGACAAGGGCGCGCACGGCGCCGTCGGGCTCCATGCCGACGAGCGCGCCCTGGTCGAAGGAGCGGGCGCGGCTATATTGCACCATCGTCTGCTGGAGCGACTGATCCGCCATCTTCTGCAGGCTGATGTCGACGGTGGTCCTGGCGGCGATGATGTGCTGCTTCTTGTCCCGCATGAGCCGCTGCACCTCCTCGAAGGCCCAATCGAGGAACCAATCCGGGCTGTAATAATCGCCGCGCTCGATGATCTTGGCCGGGTTCATGCGGGCGCCGTAGACTTGGCCCTCGGTGAGGTAACCGGCCTCCACCATATTGGTCAGCACCTCGTTGGCGCGCGCGCGCGAGGCGGCGAGGTCGATATGCGGGGCGTAGCGCGTAGGCGCCTTGAACATGCCCGCGAACATGGCCGCTTCGGCCAAGCTCACCTCGCGAATCGACTTGCCGAAATAGAACTGGGACGCCGCCTCTACGCCATAGGAACCGCCGCCGAGATAGGCGCGATCGAAATACATCTTGAGGATCTCGCGCTTGGTGTAGTGGTTCTCGAGATAGACGGCGATGAGGGCCTCTTTCACTTTACGGCCGAGGGACCGTTCTGGCGAAAGGAACATGTTCTTTGCCAATTGCTGGGTGAGGGAACTGCCGCCCTGCACCACTTGGTCGGCGCGGGCATTCTCGGCGAGGGCGCGGATAGTGCCCATGACGTCGACGCCAAAATGCTCGAAGAAGCGTCGATCCTCGGTCGCCAGCGTGGACTTGATCAAAAAGTCCGGCAGTTCCTCCAACGGCACGGAATCGTCGCGCAGAAGCCCGCGCTTGCCGATCTCGTTGCCGTAGCGGTCATAGAAGGTGACGCTGTACTCGTCGGACAGGTTCATCTTGCCTTGGGCGACTTCGAAGGCGGGAAGCGCGAAGGCAAGCACCACGAGAAGGCCAGCAGCGCTAAGCGTCAGGCTTTCGCAGGCGACCTCGTTCAGAGCACGGACAAAGCCCTTGACCTCGAAGCGGCCAAAGAAGGTGGAATAGCCGCCCCACGCATCCTTGAGACCTATCCAAGCGCGATAGAGACCCGAATCGATGCTTGAATCGATCGCGAGCCAATCGATGAGCTTGCGCCTGCGATTGCCTTGTAGAAAGTCCCGCAACTTCGCCCTGACCTATGCGCCACGCGCCAGAAGCCCGGCCTCGCGCGCCCAATTCCGACATCCCGGATAGAGGCAACCCGGCTGTGCAAACTATACCGTGATTGCGGCCTTTTATAGGGGGAAGCGAGTGGCTGGAAGGGGTCTCGGGGTCGCAAGGAGGTAAAATTCAGTTCGGTCGCCGAGGGCCAAGGTTCAGGACGCCCAGAGCCTCAATGCCGAGGGCGCATCCCCATCGTCCGAGAGCGACGCCAGCGGACAGAGTGTCGCCACATTGGCGTTGAGCCGCAGCATTCGTTGCACCGCCGTGGTGGGGATGGTGATCACGCCGGAGGCTTGGTCCCAGTCGCCGCCGCCGTCGCTCGCGCCGAGATTGGGCGCCAGCACCTTGGCCTCGTCGCCGTCCTGCACGAGGAAGCCGACCGAGACGCACAGATGCGGACGGCGGGGCTCGATCTGCTCGAGCCACTGCCAACTCGGCATCGGCTGGCCGCTGTCGAGCCATTCGATCAGGACGAGGGGAGGGAAGTGCTCATCGGTCATGATTGTCGCCTCTCGAGTTTCTTTGGGCGCCATCTTGCCCGGGAAGTGCTCAAGAAGCCTCTGCCGCCATGCGCAAATTTTCGGAAAAGTTTAGGCCGGAACTCAGGCCTTGAGCAACCACGGCCGGTTCACTTCGCGGCCTCGTAGCCCTTGTCCTTCATGCAAGCGATGTAGTCCTCATCGACGGCTCCGGGCCGCATGCGGGAGACGATCGCGAGCACGGATTTGATGCCCCTGTCGCGTGTGCTCGCCTTGCAGGATTTGGAAGCCGCCTCCAGCGCGGCGGCCTCGGTCTCTTGCTTCGTCGGCTTTGACTCGACCGGGGTGAACGTGCGTGGAGCCGGCCCGGCGAGGCTGCAAGCCGAAAGTGCCAGGCCGAGCGCGCATAGGGCGACGATGGAAGCGGCAGCTGTTCTTATTGCCATCACCCGCGAGCCAGCCTCAATCACGATCCATTGGCAATGAACGGTTCGACGCGGGGGGCGTCGCGCCGTCGATATTGCCTTGCACCTCTGCGGGATGGCGCGCCCCTACCCTAGATACGGAACGAGTGCCCCCTCAAATAGTAGCCTCGTCCGGAGGACGAGGGGAGCGGCCATTGTCACCTCCGCATTTCACGATGACGTGAGGGAAGACAGCGCCGCTCGTAATGCCTGCCCCACGGCCTTAGCATCGCTCGCATTGTGCTCCTCACTTTGAGGCAGAAGGAGGCCTGCAGATGCGAATTCGTTTGGTTGTATTTATTGGGTTGGCCACTCTCGTCGCAGCATTGTCCACGACACCGATGCTCGCGGCCGATTGCGGTCAGGGGAGCACCGAGGACAAGATTGCCTGCCTGCAAAGCGCCCTGGGCGAGCTCGAAGAGAAGGTCGCGGCGCTCACCAAGGAGTTGAAGACGAAGGCCAAGGATGTCGATGCGATCAAATGGTACGACCGCGTGGCGCTGATGAATGAGGACATGCGCATCTATCCGCGCTGTATCGACAATCCAGGGCCAAACTCCCAGAACATCACCGACCTGTTCGCCACCTCCTGCGCCAAGGTTCCATCCCAGACCTGGTTGCTGCGCAAGCCCTATAAATAGAGGCGCCCGGCGCGGGGCCGGCGTCTCTCCTTGCGGCAATCGGGCGCGGGAATCGCTTCCCCGCGAGCCTTTCCTCAACGACCGCTGGGCTTGGCTCGCGCTCGCGTCTTAACCTTAACCAATTGCGCAAGATCCGCTGGCCCGGCTCTTGAACTGGTGGAATGATTTGGACGTGGTGGTCACAACCCTGCGATCACCCCTTTGGTTGGAAACCCCGGTCATGTCGGCCGGGGTTTTCTTTTCCGGCAGGAATAGGAATTAATTCTTGACAGCGTGGCGCTGGTCGAGTAGGTTCCAGCTATAATCCGACAGTTGTGCGAGGCGCCGCTCTTCCGAGCCGGCGCCTTTTGCTTATAGGGCAGCAATGCCCTCCGCCGCCCGACAGCGCCCGGGTGGCGGGCGCCCCGTGGTCCATGCTAGTGGATTGAATCCAACACTTGATGCCCTCGCCTGACGGCGGCGATGATTTTGTCAGGATTGGCGGTCCAGGTGAAGGGCTTGGGCATCTGGTTGGTCTCCTCGATGAAGCGGTTGATGGCAGC
>JBAUEK010000190.1:0-2500 GCA_049678565.1 Methyloceanibacter sp.
CCTTTGTCGATCTGCCGAAAGAGGCCCTTGAAATTCTCCCACACTGGTTGGGGTGCGAAGGGATTGCGAGCTTCGAACACGCGTCGAAGCGTTTCCCGAGGTAGAAGTCCCTGGTCTTCGGCAAACGCGATAAAAAGCACGCGGTCGAGTATTTTCTGCGCATGTCGAATGGCGCCCTCGCCGCTCGTTAGATGTTGGTCTCCGAGTGTTTGGATCAGCCTCTCGCGAAGCTCCTTGTAGTCTGCATATAATTTATCGGTGATATCCTCGTCTTCTCGCTCGCTTTGTTGCAGGAGAGAGCGTGTCTTGCCGGAAAGCAAATTGTCAGCAGCCAGAAGCAAATGTATTCGCGCGAGCTCGCGGGGTTCACTAGCCCTGTTCAGGTCCCAGGATTCATAGCGCTGACGGCCATATCCAAATGCGTAAAGCCTCAGCTCAACGTAGTTGCTGACGAGTACCCACTCTGCACCGGGTGCGTCGGCCGCATAATCCCATGCTTGCTGGACGGGTGTCTTGTATCGCCCGGGCATTATCGAATCGAGATCGGTGTTGGCACCCTTCAGCTCGAACGGCGCGATGACCTGGCGTTTTGTCGCCGAGAATCGTCCGAGGGCGAACTCAACGCTCCCGTTGCCTACCGGTTCGTTCTCAGCCGCCGTGTAATCAGTACCGTCGAGGACCGTCGTATAGCCAAGGATCTCCTTGAGGATGTACTGAGCGAAGTCGCCGTAAAGGCTGGTTTCCTTTAAGGTGCGAATCTTGCCTGATCGGCATGCTTCGGCCCACGCGCGCGCTCTAGCCGCTTGCTGCCCTGAGGGCTGAAACGAATAAGACTCGAGGCGTTTCTCTACGGTCTTAGGATTGAAGAGAGGCATGGCGCGTTAGCTTTAGAGCATTCGAATGCGGTGGCCCAGTCTCCTCAGTTGGTGAATCTTATCCCCGCTCCGCAATCCCCCCATACACTCCGCCTCACCTCGTCCTTTGAAGGGCGCTTCGCGAGGCGTCGTGCAGGCGGGACGGGGTGCGGCGCCCCGCGGGGCTTGCTTCGCTGGCAAGTCACTCGGGCGGCGACGGGGCTCCCCCCGGGCCCATTACGAGGCCCTGCCAGGAGCTGGCTGACGACTTGTCTATTGCGCTACCGCCCTCTGGGCACCTTGAGCGCAATGGAGGCGCGCCTGGAGCCTCGAGGCTCGTTGGGCGCGGTGCGACGGCTCCAACGAGCCGTACCCAAGCAAAAGCGGGGCCCGTCCGATCGCTAAGTCGCCGCAAATAGCATGCGCTTGGCGCTATCGCTTCGCTGCTGATGCGCGACTCTTTTGTTTGCGCTAACGCTGCGCTGCATGAGCGCATGCGCATGTGGCGCGCCGAGAGGCGCCCGCCGTGTCCGGCAACGGATACGGATGCCATAGGATTGCGCTTTTCGGCGCGCCACTCCCTTCCCCACTTCGTGGGTTCGGTCACTTCGTGACGAGGGGGAAGGAAATAAGCACAGCCCGGATGCGAGTGCGCATCGCGGCGAGGATCGTGCATGGGTGAGGGACGCGCAAAGCAAAAGCCCGGCCGCAAGGGGCCGGGCTTCGCGCAGGTCAATGTCGTTTGCTGCCGGGCAACTAGTACCGCCAGCGGTAAGGCCGGTTATAGCGGCGAGGTCCATAATAGCGGCCATAATAGCGGGGCCCATAATAGCCGCCGCGGCGCCAGCCGCAGGCGCAGCGATAGCGCCCGCACCAGCAGGCGACATTCTGAACCGGCG
This sequence comes from Methyloceanibacter sp., assembly GCA_049678565.1. Lineage (GTDB taxonomy): Bacteria > Pseudomonadota > Alphaproteobacteria > Rhizobiales > Methyloligellaceae > Methyloceanibacter. Next base: position 1,754 of record JBAUEK010000190.1, read on the forward strand.
ATGAGCTTTGCGTCAGCGGCGGCAGATTGGCGGTGCCCGTGAGCGGCGCCGCCTCGGCCGTGCCGGCGATGGAACCGGCGATCATGATTGCCATCGCCGCTGCTGCCGCAGTGATCAGCTTTCGCATATCTCCTCCTTTGGTTGTGACGTTCGGAGCTGCAAGCCTACCACGGGAGCGTAAAGGTTCGGATGATCTTGAGCCGTTGCACGCACAATTTTGTGCACGCTGCGTTCCCCGAAAGGACGATCCATCTTGCCTTCGGCTTGGGGCAAAAAGAAGGGAGGAGAGCATGAGGAGAGAAAGGAGGAGGGTGGTTTGCCGCGCCTCGGTCGCGCGACGTGCGATAGCGCCAAATTATTGGGAGGCTTGGGCGACGCGGCTGGTAACCGGATCCATTTGCCTGAGCTCGTCGATGCGACCGCGCTCTTTTTGGAATTCCGCGAGCTGGCGGCCGGTGAGTTGGAGGCCGCGGGGAACTTGGATGGTCATCGGGTTTACGTATTTGTTGTTGACCAGGATCTCGTAGTGACAGTGCGGGCCGGAGGAGAGCCCGGTCGAGCCGACATAGCCGATCACCTGGCCTTGCTTGACCTGAATGCCGGGCTCGAGGCCGGCGGCATAGCGGGACAGATGGCCGTAAGCGGTGGCGAAGCCATTGGCGTGGCGGATGCGGATGTGGTTGCCGTAGCCGCCCTCGCGCCCCACCGATTCGACCGTGCCGTCGGCGCCGGCGAGGATCGGGGTGC
>JBAUEK010000191.1:0-3508 GCA_049678565.1 Methyloceanibacter sp.
CGGCGAGCCGGACAAGGAGGTCAATATCCAGGTCTACACCTTTCCTCCCGGCGCCTCGGTGCCCTGGCACATCCACCCCGACGCGCATGAATTCGACTATCAGCTGGAAGGCGCGCTGACCTTGCAGAAGGAGGGCGAGGGAGCCGAAATCCTCAAGCGTGGCGAGGCCGTCTATGTGGCGCCGAATGTGGTGCATCGCGGCTTGAATGTAAGCCGTACGCAAGCGGCAAAGATCATGGTGGTGCGGGTCAAGCCGAAGGACCGGCCGCTGACGACGGAAGTCGAGCCTTAAGCGGCCGGCGGCGCGGCGATGTGAAGGCTGGCCTGGCAGAGCGCGTAGATGCCGATGGCCCAAGCGGCGAGCGCCATCACCCAATTGATGATGTTGTCGGTCAGGTCAAGTTGCATGCCGAATTGATGCGAGGTGAAGGTGCCGAAGCCCGCGAACAGCGTGTAGAACGCGGCGAAGGCGAGCACGAAGGCAATCGACAGGCGCGGCATGAAGAAGCCGATGACGCTGCCGGCAAGTCCCCAGACGAGATTGACGGTGGTGTGAATTGGATCGAGGCGGAATCCGGGCCCGAACTCGCTCGGATGGGTGCCGAAGCCGTAATAGGCGTAGGAGCCGAGCACGATCAGGCCCTGGATCAGGAGGAAAAGGCTGAGGCGAGCCATCCAAACCACGAGCGGAACGCCGCCGACCTCGATCGATTCTTCAAGATCGAGCTCGTCGCCGGGGTCCGGCAGCGCGTCGGCCGGGGCGTGAGCGGCCCGCGCGCCGTTCGCCCCAGGGTCAAGTGCAGGACTCTTCCTCGCCATCAGGGCCCCCCTTGGCTTTACGCCTCGTCCCCGCTTAGAGCATAGCCGATCGGACTTGGCCTCGACAGGGGCAAGGCGAATCCCAGAGAGTTTGTACGGCGGCTTTATGCAGGATGGACCCCTCCAGCGCTACCGGCAGATGGTGCAGAACAGCGAGCTCGCGCCCGACGTGGCGCAGGAACTCGCCGCGGAGAAGTTGCAGCTTCTGGCCAACCGCCTGGCGCAACATGCGGAGCCAGGTCTCGGCGCTTTGCTCAACCCGTTCGCGCGGAAGCGCGAGGCGCCGGAAGGGCTTTACCTCTATGGCGGGGTCGGCCGGGGCAAGACCTTGCTGCTCGATCTGTTCTTCGACAGCGTTGGCTTCGCGCCGAAGCGCCGCGTGCATTTTCAGGAGTTCATGGCTGAGGCGCACGACGCGATCGAGATTGCACGCAAGAACGCCAAGGATCCGATCGAGAGCGCGGCGAAGGAAATCGCGGCCGGGGCCGCGCTGCTTTGCTTCGACGAGCTCGAGGTGACGGACATCGCCGATGCCATGATCCTCGGCCGGCTGTTCCAGCATCTGTTCGCGCGCGACGTCGTGATCGTCGCCACCTCGAACAGCGCGCCCCGCGATCTCTACCGGGATGGGCTCAACCGCCCGCTGTTTCAGCCCTTCATTGCCATGATCGAACAGCGCATGGAGACGCATGAGCTCGAAGCGGCGAAGGACTACAGGCTGGAAAAGCTGCATGGCAGCGACCTTTATCTGACGCCGGCCGATGCGCGCGCCCAAGCCGCCATGGATGCGAGCTGGCGCAAGCTCACCGGGCGCGAGCGCGGCGAGCCGCAGACGCTGACGCTCAAGGGCCGCAGCCTCCACGTGCCGCAAGCAGCGCTCGGGGTGGCGCGCTTCTCCTTCGCCGATCTCTGCCAGGCCCCGCTTGGGCCGCTCGACTATCAGCGCCTTGCCCATACCTATCACACGCTGATGCTCGACGAGATTCCGATGCTGGGGCCCGAGCAGCGCAACGAAGCACGCAGGTTCATCACATTGATCGACGCGCTTTACGACAATGGCGTCGGGCTGATCGCCTCGGCGGCGGCGGAGCCTTGCGCGCTCTATGCCGATGGCCACGGCGCCGACAGCTTCGCCCGCACCGCTTCCCGGCTGATGGAGATGCGCTCTGAGGCCTATCTGGCGCAGCGTCCCAAACACGCCAGCGATTCGGCCTGAGCAGGTCTAGCCTAATATAAAGGCAGCGGCCAGGCGCGGCCGTTCAGTCCTCGGTCTCGGGAGTGGGATCGGCGTCTGGACTCGCCTCGGCGTCTGGACTCGCCTCGGCATCTGGAGTCGACTCGGCATCTGGAGTCGGATCGGCGTCCGGGCTCGTTTCGGGCGCGGGATTGGACGTGGGCGCCGGAGCCTCCGCATTCGTGTCACAGTCATGCTCCTCCATCAGCTTGACGATGTCGCCGCGGGTCTCGTCGAGCGGCGGTCCAACCTTGTCGAGGATGCCGAGCACGCGTTGCCCAATGTTTGCAGGCGAGCGGCACGTTGTTCTTGTCGAGGCAGTCCTTGGCGGCGAAGACCTCGCGTCCGAAGCGACCGGCGGCGAGAATGCCAGCGGGGGCGCCGGGAACATCCGGGAGGTCAGCGAAGTCCTCGCAGGTGGGCAAGCCCTGTGAAGGCTCAGCCGCGAGCCAGATGCGACCCTCGGCCTGGAGCTGCGCAGTCGCAGCGATGGTGAGGAGCAGGCACATAAAAATTGAGAGCAAACGTCGCATCGACATGATCGTGGTCCTCTAAGGCTGACAGCTCACATTGAGATGATCTTGAGCGACCCAGCCGTGGCGCGGTCCTGTGTCAGACCGCGCCAATCCAAGCGCAGGACCAGAGGCCGTCAGTTGAGGCGGTGCCAAAGGCCAATGTGCCGCTTACAGGCGTGCCCAAGACGCCCAATCCTCGGGATCTGGGGATTGTGAACCAGCCCCCCATCGACGTGACCAAGCCTGGTCGGCTCACCCGCACCGGAAAAGAGGCCACCTTGCGGACCGCCGCGCGACCCCTGGACCGACTGCGTCAGCGGCCGGCTTCGGCGGTGCACGCAAGCCCTGTCGCATTTCGGCACCAAGCTCTGCAACTACCACAATCGCTGCGTGACCAGCGACCACCCCTGCTGACGCCCAGCTAGGCGTGTAGCGGCTGTCGATGGCATCAGTGCTGGCGACGGACGCTCGCCATGAGCTTGCGCGCTGGCCGGATTGCCGGTAACCAAAAGCCAGGAGCCTCTGGCCGGCAAGCAGCCGGCAACGGCGTCAAAATCAAGCTAAGGAGCGGGAAATCATGGCGCGCAGTCGAATAGCGTTGATCGGCGCGGGGCAGATAGGCGGCACGCTCGCCCATCTTGCCGGCATCAGGGATCTCGGCGAAGTGGTGCTGTTCGACGTGGTCGACGGCGTGCCGCAGGGCAAGGCCCTGGACCTGTCGCAGGCGGCCCCGGTGGAGAAATACAGCCCGAAAATCAAGGGCGTCAACGAATATGCCGAGATCAAGGACGCCGATGTGGTGATCGTCACCGCCGGCGTGCCGCGGAAGCCCGGCATGAGCCGCGACGATCTGCTCGAGATCAATCTCAGGGTCATGGAACAGGTCGGGGCTGGCTTGCGCAAATATGCGCCGGAAGCCTTTGTCATCTGCGTCACCAAT
>JBAUEK010000192.1:0-1866 GCA_049678565.1 Methyloceanibacter sp.
CAGCCGCCGGTGGGGAACAGGAAGGTGACGATGGCGCGCAGGCCCCAATCGGGTCCATCTTCCGGCGTCTCGACATAATAGCGGCCGCCGACGGCGAGGCTCACCGGCTGCTTGCCGAAATTATAGACGTGGCTCACGATCAAATTGAGCGGGATGCTCCGCTCATCCGCGGTCCTCGGAATTGAGCGTGAGGGTGGTCGAATCCTTCCAGGTGTAGGCCAGGAAAGGCTGGATGAAGGCTTGATTCACTTCTGGCCTGCGGTTTGGGCCGCCGGCATCGGCGAAGGACCAGATCTGATTGGCCAGCACGCCATAGGTCCAGCCCGCCTGCTGCTTGAGGATGACGAAGGTGGGGCCGGCGCTCCATTTGCCGCTGTCGATCAGCGGGTCGGTGCCGGTCGGCCAGGAGATGGCCGGACCGACGCCCCAGGTGATTCCGCCCGGCGTATTGCGCGGGGAGAAGAAGAAGCTTTGCAGCGTGTCGCTGAGGCCGAATGTATTGTCGAGGCCGGGCGCCGGCGCCCCGAGATCGACCACCGGCAGAATGGTGCGGACGATCAGGTTCCAATCCTGGCTGATCTGCGTCGGGATCACCGGCTGGATGTTGAGCAGATGACGCTTCGCGTCGAGCGGCCCGTAGCAGCAATCGTAATTATATTGGAACGGAACGCTGATCAGGCTCGAGATCGGGTTCGCCAGCTTCTTGGCGAGGTCGGCATCGCTCCCGACCTGGGCCTTGGCGATGCTTGGGGCTGCCGCCAGCATGAGCAGCGCGGCAATGGTCATGCAAGCCTTGCGCATCAACTTCCCCCCTACGTGCCGCCACCGTTTTTCTGATGGGTTCAGGAGGGTAGTGCAACCGGGTCGCGGGCCAACGGCAAAAACCGTGGCCCTCACCCTTTGCCGCGCAGCCGTGGCTCACGCGTCACACCCGACGCCAAATGGCAATCGCGCCCTCAAGGCTGCGTGTCGGCCTTGTTCCAGGTCTGGTCCGGGGCGAAGATTTCGATCTTCCGCGCGAGCTTGTCCGTGCGCGGGCCGAGATCCTTCTCGAACACCTCGCCCTCATGATTGACCAGGAAACTCATGATGCCGGAATTGCCGTATTCGGCCGGGTAGGCGAGGAGAGCAAAGCCGCCGATCATCTTGCCGTTGACGACATAGTCATAGGCGCCACCGGCGGCGCTTTTGCCTTGGCGTTTGAGCACGCGATAGAAATAGCCGTGATAGGGAATTGGCGCCTGCCCGACCTTATAGCCTTCGGCTGAGGCTTGCGCCGCGAGATCGCCAAATGGGCTCGGCTCCTCTCCCTCGGCGGTCGGCCAATAGAGTCCGTCCTTGTTGCCGGGGCTGCTCACCAGGCGCTGCGCATAGGCATGCGGCCCAAGCCCGGCCGGATCGAGGGAGGCATATTCGTTCTGTGCCTGGACATAAGCGAGGCAAACCTGGATGGCCGAGAGCTCGTTGCGCCCAATGCGGCGGCGAAGAATCTCGTCGAGACCAGCTGCGGTGTCGAAACGCCATTTGCCGTCGGTCTGCACCAGCGGGATCGGGAAGGGCCAGTCATTGTCGCCGATGACCAGGGTGGTCTTGTCGCCGTCCTCGGTGAGGGAATGTTTCGCGTCGTAAGCCGCCACGAATTTGTCGCGGGCAGCGCGATCGGCGACCGCATCGCCCGAGCTGATGACTTGACGGCCCTTAGGGCCGAGCACCGTAAGGACGTCGCTCTTGTTTTGCGTCTTCGCCGCGTCGACCAGCGCGGTTACGGCCTCTTCCGGGCTCTTGAAGCTCTCCTGCGCCGCCGCGGGGCCGAGCCACAGGACCAGGGCCGCGCAAAGAATGAACGAGCTTTGCTTGCGCCGTGCG
>JBAUEK010000193.1:0-10359 GCA_049678565.1 Methyloceanibacter sp.
CATGGCCATCGGCTTCACGCTTCTGTTCGTGCTCCTGCACCTCATCGCCATGCGCGCCGAGATCCTGAGGCGCCGCGTGCATGCGCTGCGTCAGGTGCATGTCGAGCGCGCCGCGGCAGCCTAGCCAAGCCCCGCCTCCATGCCCGATCTCGGTCCCCATGCGGTCTTCATCTGGGCAGCCTATGGCATCACCTTCATCACGGTGACCGTGCTGGTGCTGTTCATACTGGGCGACGACCGGCGGCAGCGGCGGATTTTGGCTGAGCTCGAGCGCAAAGGCTTCACCCGGCGCTCGTCCAAGCCGGCCGTGTCAACCAAGCCGAAGCCTAGTCAAAGAAAAGCCCGAGCCAGCAGAAAGCCACGCCCATGACCGAGCCAGGATCACGATCCTTCTGGCGGAAATGGAGCCTGGCGCTGCCGCTCCTCATCTTCGCCAGCCTCGCCGGACTGTTCTGGCTCGCTTTGTACAGTGGCGACCCGTCCCACCTGCCCTCGGCGCTCCTGGGTAAGCCCGTCCCGCCCTTCGGCTTGCCCAAGATCGAAGGGCTTACCGGCGAAGGCGGCGGGGCGGAACCCTTTGGCGCTGCCGATCTTGCCACTGGTCAGCCGACGATCGTGAATGTGTGGGCCTCCTGGTGCGTGCCCTGCCGCGAGGAGCACCCCTTGCTCATGCAGCTGGCAAAACAGCCGGGCGTGCGCCTCTACGGCATCAACTACAAGGACGACCCGGCCGCGGCCCGGCGGTTTCTCGGCCGCTATGGCAATCCGTTCGCCCGCGTGGGCGCGGACCGCACCGGGCGCGTGGCCATCGACTGGGGCGTCTATGGCGTGCCGGAGACCTATGTGATCACGGGCGACGGCAAGATCGCCTACCGCCATGTGGGTCCGCTGACCGAGGAGGCAATCCGCGAAAAGCTCTTGCCCAAATTGACGGAGCCAATCCCCAAGCCTCAAGGCTGAGCAGCTTCGGCTACCGGCGGCGCGCCCGCTATTTGCGCGCGGCGGTCACGATGGTTTGGAGGATGTCGAGAAATTCCTGGCGCTTGGAAGGCGGCAACGCGGCCAGTAGACGCGAATCAGCGGCCGCAGCTCCGGGCTCGGCCTCCCGCAGGCCCTTCCAGCCTTGGGAGGTGAGTTTAATGGCATAGGCCCGGCCATCCTCCTTGGCCCGGCGCCGATGGATCAGCCCCCGCGACAGCAGCCTCGCGACGATGTCGGCAAGGGTCGACCTGTCGATCCCCGTGCGGTCCACCAGGTCGGTCTGGGTCAAGCCTTCCTCCCCGGCAATGGTCATGAGCACGGCGAATTGGCGGGGGGTAAGGCCACTGGAGCGAACCTCGACCTGAAACATATCGGTCGCGCATTGGCCGGCTCGATGGATCAGATGCGTGGCAGAACGCTCGAGCTGAGCGGAGTTCTTGGAGGTCATTTCAAGTCCAACCCCTTCCCGCAGGGCGCGGCCTAAATCCCCGTAGAGCGGCCGATATAGACCGTTTATCGAAAATTTATCACAATCTTAGGGCATATCCGAACTTTAAGGCGTGAAAAGTCCCCACAGAGCATAACGCGGCCGCAACCAACCGCGACCGAGGCGTGGCTCTTAGAGATATCGGGAGGAAACGGCGCGCCCGCAAGACGTAGGCGGATAAATATTTAGCAATTTTGATTAAAAGCTTAACGACCCTTGGGCGTGCCGTTTTCCTTATCGGCCGTCCCTCCGGCAGCAGGCGCCTCGGCGTAACGCTGCATGAGCGGCATCTGGGATAGGGCGAAGGCGAAGGTGATCGGCAGAAAGCCGAAGGCTTTGAAGCTCACCCAGGCATCGGTGGAAAAGTTGCGCCACACAAGCTCGTTGACCACGGCCATGGCGATGAAGAACACGGCCCAGCGCAGCGTCAGCTTGCGCCAGCCTTCCTCGGTGAGATTGAACACAGGGCCGAGCAGAAGCTCGAGCACGGGCTTCTTCATCAGCAACCCGGCGCCAAGCACCACGGCGAAGATCATGTAGACGATGGTGGGCTTGAGCTTGATGAAGGTCTCGTCGCGCAGATAAAGCGTCAACGTCCCGAACACGAGCACCACCACGCCGCTGACGAGCGGCATCACCGGCAGCTTGTGATAGCGCCACCAGGCCACGGCAAGCGAGATCAGCGTCACCACCATGAACGCCGCCGTCGCCACATAGATGCCGGCCGCCGCGTTGGCGCCGAAAAACACGAGCAAAGGTCCGAGCTCGATCGCAAGCTTGGCGGCAAGCGCCTGACCGCTCTCGGCGTTCTTGGTCTGGATCGCCGGCGAGGCCTTAGGCTGCTGCGGCATTCTTATCGTCCACACCGGCTATGGCGCCGGCGAAGTCCTGGGCGTCGAAAGCCTGGAGGTCGTCCACGCCTTCGCCGACACCGATGGCATTGACCGGCAGGCCGAAGCGCTCGGCGATGGCGACAAGGATGCCGCCGCGGGCGGTGCCGTCGAGCTTGGTCAGGACCAGGCTGGTGACGCCGGCGATCTCCTGGAAGATCTGCACCTGATTGAGGGCGTTCTGCCCGGTGGTGGCGTCGAGCACGAGCACGACGCTGTGGGGGGCCTCGGGATCGAGCTTCTTCAGCACGCGCACGATCTTGGCCAGCTCCGCCATCAGGTCCGATTTGTTCTGCAGCCGCCCCGCCGTATCGATGATCAGCACGTCGCGGCCCTCGGCTCTGGCCCGCTCGAACGCCTCATAGGCAACGCCGGCGGGATCGGCACCGACATCCTTGGCCACCACTTCAGCCCCGACGCGTTTGCCCCAGACCTTCAGCTGGTCGATGGCGGCGGCGCGGAACGTGTCGGCGGCCGCCAGCATCACGGATTTGTCCGCGCGCATGAATTGACGCGCCATCTTCGCCGCCGTCGTCGTCTTGCCGGTGCCATTCACGCCGACAAGCAGGATCACATGCGGGTGCGCATCGGGCGCAAGCTTGAACGGTTCGGCCACGGGCGCGAGCACCTTGGCGATTTCGGCGGCGAGTACCTCGCGCACGCCTTGCGGCGAAAGTCCGCGCTCATGCCGCGCGGCCGCGATCGCGGACCGGATGCGGGAGGCCATGGCGATGCCGAGATCGGCCTTGATCAGCGCCTCCTCGAGCTCGTCCAGCGTCTCCTCGTCGAACTTTCGGCGGCTCAAGGCGGAGGTGAGATTATCGCCGAGCGCCGCGGACGTGCGGGCCAGGCCCTGGCGGAGCTGCGCGAACCAGCTTGGTCCCCGCGTCTCGCCCGCGGCCGAGCCCATGGTCCTGTCGTCGTCCTCGGGCCCGGCCCCTGGTGCCGCTGCTCCCGCGTCCGGCGCGGCTCGGTCCGCGTCAACGGGGCTGCCCTGTGCCCGGGTCCCTGGCGATCCCTCCTCCGGTGGAACCGCGCCTGGCTCCAATACAGGGCCGGCCGGAGGCTGGCCCTTGGGCGTGACTGATTTCTTCGCCCTGGTGCCAGCCTTTTTTGCTGGCCGCTTTCGGTCCAATGGTTCCTTCGGCGCCGGCTTTGGCTTTGGCGGTGCCTTCTTGGCCGGCTTTACCGCCTCAGTCTTCTCCGGCGCCGCGCCGCCACCCAGGCCAAACAGGCGCTGCCAAAGGCCGGACCTCTGGTCGCTACTCATGCCGCATCCTTGCAATCAACGCACTGCCGTCATGACCTCTCACAACGGCATCAATCAGTCCGCCCGCGGCGTCGTTCCCCTCGATCTTCACCGGCGTGAAATCGGCGGCGCGGCCGCGGCCCTCGCTCTCCATCAGCACCTCGATGTGCCGGCCCTCGGACCTGGCCAAATGCCGGTGGAGCGCCTCGACCCCCCTCTGCCGCAAGCGAGCCGCACGCTCGGACACGATCGCGCCATTGAGCTGCCGCATGCGCGCCGCCGGAGTTCCGGGCCGCGCCGAAAACGGAAACACATGCAGGAACGTCAGCCCGCAATCGTCGATCAGCGCGAGCGAGCCGGCGAACATCGCCTCGCTCTCGGTGGGAAAGCCAGCGATCAGATCGGCGCCGAACACCATGTCGGGGCGCAGGCGCCGCACCTCGTCGCAGAAACCGACCGCATGCTCGCGCGAATGGCGGCGCTTCATGCGCTTGAGGGTCAAATTGTCTCCCGCCTGCAACGACAGATGCAGATGCGGCATCAGCCGCGGCTCCTCGGCGATGACTTGCAGCAGCGCGGCGTCGGCCTCGACCGAGTCGATCGAGGATAGCCGGAGCCGCGGCAGCTCCGGCACGAGCTTCAGCACCTTGGCCACCAGCTTGCCGAGCGTCATCTCGCCCGGAAGGTCGCCGCCATAGGCGGTGACGTCGACGCCGGTGAGCACGATTTCGGCGTAGCCGTTCTCCACCAGCTTGCGGATCTGCGCTACCACCTCGCCCGCCGGCACCGACCGCGAGGGGCCGCGCCCGAAGGGAATGATGCAGAAGGTGCAGCGGTGGTCGCAGCCATTCTGGATCTGCACATAGGCGCGGGCCTGACCGCCGAAGCCTTCGATCAGATGCCCGGCGGTCTCCGTCACCGACATGATGTCGTTGACCCTGACCCGCTCGGTCTCGCCGCCGAGCGCGCGGAAGGTCGCGCCTTGCGTCTTCTCGTGATTGCCGATGACATGGTCGACCTCGGCCATGGCGGCGAAGGCGGCAGGGTCGATTTGCGCGGCGCAGCCGGTGACCACGATCTTGGCGTCGGGCCGCTGGCGGCGGGCTTTGCGGATGGCTTGCCGGGCCTGGCGCACGCTTTCCTGCGTGACGGCGCAGGTGTTGACGATCACCGCGGCCTCGAGCCCAGCATTCTCGGCGTGCTTGCGCATGACCTCCGACTCATAGGCGTTGAGCCTGCAGCCGAAGGTGATGATCTCGATCTCTGACATTTCAGGCTTCTAACACGAAACTCAGGGGGCCGCGAACCGGCAACGCCCTTAGGTGGAGTGGGTGGTAGCCGGCTGCAACAGCTCGGGCGGCAGCGTGCCCTCGTAGTCGAGCGCGTAGGGGCCCGTCATCAGGACGTGGTCGTCATCCTCGCGCCAATCGATGACGAGGTCTCCGCCCGGAAGCGTCACCGTCACCATGCGGCGCGTGAGCCCCCGCCGCACGGCCGCAACCGCGGCGGCACAGGCGGCCGTCCCGCACGCTTTGGTCAGGCCGGCGCCACGCTCCCAGGTGCGCAAGCGCAGACTGCCTGGCCCGGTCACTTGCGCGAGCGAGATATTGGCGCGCTGCGGGAACAGGGGATGGCGCTCGAGCATCGGTCCGAAGCGAGCCAGATCGTGCGCCTCGATGTCATCGACGAAGAAGATGCAATGCGGGTTGCCGACATTGACCACGGCGGGCGAATGCAAGGCGGAATCGCCGAGCGGCTCGATCTCGATCCGTTTCGTATCGGCGAAAGGCCGCGAGAGCGGGATCTCGTCCCAATTGAGCCGTGGCGCGCCCATGTCGATGGTCACGGTGCCGTCGTCGTTGACGGTGGCGCCGAGCACCGCATTCTCCGTCTCGATGCTGACGCGAGCAGTGCCGCGCTCCTCCGCGATCAGGGCCGCGACGCAGCGCGCGGCGTTGCCGCATGCGCCCACCTCGCCGCCATCGGCGTTCCAGATACGCATGAACACGTCGGCATCGGTGGACGGCTCAAGCGCGATCAATTGATCGCAGCCAAGCCCACGCTTGCGGTCGGCGATCGCCGTCACCTCGCCGGTCCCAAGCGCAAGCGGCCGCGCGCGAAGATCGAGCACGACGAAGTCGTTGCCGAGACCGTTCATCTTGCGGAAGGACATGGCGCTCATGGGATCCTTTTAGCGGCTCTCGCCTGCTTGCCCAAGGAAGAGAAAGGCGATCAGCGCCGCGGCCGCAAGGCCCGCGCCTGCGGCAAAACTGGCGGCGGAACCAAGCTCGACCCAAAGCAGCCCGGCCAAGACGCTGGCAAGCAGGGCGAACAGGCCCGTGACCAGGCCGAACAGGCCGAACGCCGTCCCGCGCAAGCGCTCCGGCGCGGTTGCCGCAACCAAGGCGGCAAGCACGCCTTGCGTCAGCCCCATATGCAGCCCCCAGAGCGCGATCCCGGCAAACACCGCGCCGAGCGACTGCCCGAAACCAAGCGCCAGATCGGCGACGATCAGGGCCGCAAGACCAGCAAGCAGCAGCGGGCGGGAGCCCGCCTGGTCCTGGATGCGCCCGGCGGGATAGGCGCTCAGGGCAAAGACGATGCTCATCACCGCGATGACGGCTGGAGCGAAGGCGAGGGCGAGACCCGCGTCTTGCGCCCGAAGCACGAGAAAGGCCTCGCTGAACCGGGCCGAAGTGAAGATCGCGCCGGCGCCGAGCACGAGCCAATAGGGACGGCCGAGCAGAGCGATCTCTCTCAGTCTGAGCGGAACCCTCTCTTTTTGAGGCGGGGTGGCCGGTTCCTTCACGCCGACGATGAGAATGACCACGGCGATCAGAGCCGGCGGTACCGCGAACCAGAGCACGATGCGGATATCGTCATTGAACAGAAACATCAGGCCGATGGCCGCCAACGGCCCCAGCACCGCGCCAATCGTATCGAGCGACTGGCGCAAGCCGAAAGCGGCGCCTCTGCTTGCGCGCGGCGTGACGTCGGCGAGGAGGGCATCGCGCGGCGCACCCCTGATGCCCTTGCCGACGCGGTCGGCGAATCGGGCGAAGAGGACGGTGCCGACGGAGCCTGCCAGCGGAAACAGCGGCTTGGTCACCGCGGCCAGGCCGTAGCCCAGCACCGCGAGCAGCTTCCGCCGTTGCAGCACATCGGACAGCCAGCCGGAGAAGACGCGCGTGACCTGGGCCGTCGCCTCGGCGATGCCTTCGATCGCGCCCAGCACCGCGGCCGAGGCGCCGAGATTGATCACCAGGAACAGCGGCAGGAGCCCGTGGATCAGTTCCGACGACATGTCCATGAACAGCGAGGTCAGGCCGAGCGCCCACACCGCTCGCGGCAAGCTCCTGTCTTTTGGCTCATCACCCGGCACGCCGGTCTCCAACATTGCCTGCCTCGCGCCCGCTGTTATATGCCGTGATCGCGCGCAAAGCGTGATTTGCGCGAAAGCCACCCCTGCGCGTTGAGGAGACGCTATGCCCTCGGTTCCGGTCAACGATCCCGTCGGCGCCCTTGTCCCCCACACTGTGCCGGTGCCGATCGAGGGCAGCGCCACTGGGCCCCTCACCGGGCGAAGCTTCATGATCAAGGATCTGTTCGCGGTCGAGGGCCACAGGACCGGCAACGGCACTCCGGATTGGTATCAAGCGGCAAGCCCGGCACAAGAGACCGCGCCCGTCATTCGTCGGCTGCTCGAGGCCGGAGCGACGCTCACCGGCATCACCATCTGCGACGAGTTCTTCTACAGCCTGCTCGGCGGCAACGCCCACTACGGCACGCCGGTCAATACGCTCTGCCCCCGCCACGTCACCGGCGGCTCATCCTGCGGCTCGGCCGCGGCCGTGGCGGCGTCCCTGTGCGATTTCGCCCTTGGCAGCGACACCGGCGGCTCGATCCGCGTACCGGCGTCCTTCTGCGGTCTTTACGGTCTCCGCCCAACCCATGGCCGCATCGGCATGGCCGGCGCCACCCCCATGGCGCCGAGCTACGACACCGTCGGCTTCCTCGCCCGCGAGGCCGAGCTGTTCCGCGGAGTCGGTCGCGCGATCCTCGACGGCAACGGTGTGACGGCAACGCTTCAGCGCGTGGTGGTGGCGCAAGACATGTTCGACCGCGCCGAATCGAGCATCGGCGAGGAGCTGTGGCCGGTGCTCGACCAGATCGCGGCCGCGCTTCCAACCCAAGAGCGGCTGGATGTCGCCGGCGAAGCGTTCGACGCCTGGCGCAACGCCTTCCGCGCCATCCAAGGCTTCGAACTGCAATCGACCTTGATGCCCTTCGCCCTCGCTCATGCAGAGGGACTGTCGCCGGCGATCAGGGAGCGCTTCGGCATCGCCGCCAGCGTAACCCCGGAGGACGCCAGGAGGGGACGCGAGATTCGCGCTCTGGCGGCGAAGCGGCTGCATGATCTCGCCCGGCCCGGCACCTTGATCGTGATGCCGACGACGCCGACGCTGCCGCCCGGGCGGGACATCCCAGACGGCGCTTCGACGGTCGAATTCAGGGCCATGACCCTTGGCAGCACCTGCCCTGCCGGCCATGCCGGCCTGCCGCAAATCTCGATTCCGGCTGGGATCGCGGCCGGCTGCCCAGTCGGCCTCTCCTTCATCGGCTGGAAGGATGGCGACGAGGCGCTACTCGATCTCGCCGTCAGGCTCGAACCGCTGTTGCGGATTTAGCCAGCAAACGCATCGTCCAGCTCCGCGCTATCGCCTATAGTCACGCGCGGACCGACTTTGGGAGGGGCTCCATGACTGCATTGGCCGTTCTGGCGAATTTGGGCAGCGTCGTGATCGTGGTCGGCGTTGCCATCGTCGTCTATCAGACCGCCAAGTCCTGGTCGAAAAGACGCGTGCCCGAGCAGAACCCGGAGGGCCCGAGACAAAGCATCCCCTATTCAGGCATCGTGGTCCTAGGGATCGGGGTGCTCATGGTCGCCGCTTCGGCGTCCCTGTCGCCCTAGGTCTCCCTAACCCGAGCCCCCGGGCTTGACTTGCGGCGCCTGCTCGACGACATTCCGCTCGAAATTCAATGGCAGCTCAAGTTTCGAGCCGCCGCCCTGCACATGCTTATTTCGCTATCGCGCTTCGCGCCACTTGAGCGCTTAAGCGCCGGCCAAGGCCGGTAGCGCCAATAATCAGGAGGCAGGGAGGTCAACACCCGACAGCGCGATGCGCCCTCGGGTGCTTTTTGCTTTGCGCTACCGGCCTTGGCCTGCTTGAGCGCGTTTTGCTTGGCGCTACCGGCCTTTGGCCTGCTTGAGCGCGTTTTGCTTGGCGCTACCGGCCTTTGGCCTGGGCGTGAAGCGCCTGGAGAGAGAAGCGAATGTTCGAGACCCTGTCGGAGCGCCTTGGCGCCATTCTCGACAAGCTCACCCGCCGGGGTGCGCTGACCGAGACCGACGTGGACGAAGCCATGCGTGAGGTTCGCCGCGCTTTGCTCGAGGCGGATGTGGCGCTCGACGTGGTGCGCGACTTCACCGACGCGGTAAAGGCAAAGGCAGTCGGTCAGGACGTGGTGCGCTCCATCACGCCCGGCCAGATGGTGATCAAGATCGTGCATGACGAGCTCGTGCGCATGCTCGGCTCGGACGCGGTTCCCATCGACCTCGCGGCCTCGCCGCCGGTGGTGATGATGCTGGTTGGCTTGCAGGGCTCGGGCAAGACCACGACCACGGCCAAGATCGGCCGCCGCCTCCAGACCCGCGATAAGCAGAAGGTGCTGATGGCCTCGCTCGATACGCGACGGCCCGCGGCGCAAGAGCAGCTTCGCGTGCTGGGCGAGCAGACCGAAATCGCCACGCTTCCCATCGTCGAGGGCCAAGACCCGGCCGCCATCACCAAGCGCGCGCTCGAGGCGGCCAGGCTCGGCGGCTTCGACGTGCTGCTGCTCGATACCGCCGGCAGGACCCATATCGACGAAGGACTGATGGCGGAGGCGACGACGATCGCGGCGCTGGCCAAGCCGCATGAGACCTTGCTCGTGGCCGATGCGCTGACCGGCCAGGACGCGGTCAACCTCGCCCGCAATTTCGACGAGCGCCTGCCGCTTACCGGCATCGTGCTCACCCGCATCGACGGCGACGGTCGCGGCGGCGCCGCGCTCTCCATGCGCGCCGTCACCGGCAAGCCGATCAAGCTCATGGGTGTCGGCGAGAGGTTCGATGCGCTCGAAGACTTCGATCCCGCACGCGTGGCCGGCCGCATCCTCGGCATGGGCGACGTGGTCGGCCTGGTCGAAAGGGCGATCGAGACGATCGAGGTCGACAAGGCGGAAGCCATCGCCCGCAAAATGCGCAAGGGCGCCTTCGATCTCGAGGATCTGGCCGAGCAATTGAAGCAGATGCAGAAGCTTGGCGGCATGGGCGGCGTGCTCGGCATGCTTCCCGGCGTCGGCAAGATCAAGAAGCAGATCGACGCCGCCAAGCTCGACGACACCGTCCTCAAGCGCCAGCAGGCGATCATCGGCTCGATGACCAAGGGCGAGCGCAAGAACCCGAAACTGCTCAACGCCTCGCGCAAGAAGCGGGTGGCGGCTGGCTCCGGCAGCTCGGTGCAGGACATCAACAAGCTGGTGAAGATGCACCGCCAGATGGCGGACATGATGAAATCGATGGGCAAGAAGCGGGGAATGCTGGGCCAGATGTTCGGAGGCGGTCCGCCGCCGGAACTCCCGGCCGCGCTGCCAGCCGATGCCGCCTCGGCCCTACCCCCTCGCCTGCCGCCGCTGCCGCAGGGTGGACT
>JBAUEK010000194.1:0-7873 GCA_049678565.1 Methyloceanibacter sp.
GTGTCGACGAACAGCTCGTATTTCTGGAACAGCTCGACGCTGCCATCGACGGTGCGGTTGTCGTAGTTGAATTCGGCGAGCTTCAAGGTCGGATCGGAGAGCTTCGGGTTGTCGAAGGCAAGCCGCAGCGTCTCCCGCCAGAGCTCATTGGCATTTGCCTGCTGCTCGGCCTTGCGCCCCTCCGAGATTTGCAAATGGGCATAGATCAGGGCGGCGATTGCAGCCACGGCCATGACCAGCGTCGCCAAGGTCACGGCGTTGTCCCAGAGCCAAATCATCCGGGGCCCCCTACTCCGCCGCCACCGGCACCGAGGGCGACAACGGCTTCGTCGCTTGCGCGTCGATACGCTCCTCGATGACGTGACGGAAATGGCGGATCAGGCCCTGTACCGGCCATGCCGCAGCGTCGCCAAGGGCGCAGATGGTGTGGCCCTCGACCTGGTAGCTCACATTGAGCAGCATATCGATCTCGCTCTTGTCGGCGTGGCCCTTGGCCATGCGTTCGAGCACCCGCCACATCCAGCCGGTGCCCTCGCGGCAGGGCGTGCACTGGCCGCAAGATTCATGCTTGTAGAAATAAGAGAGCCTGGCGATGGCGCGGATGATATCGGTCGACTTGTCCATGACGATGACGGCGGCGGTGCCGAGCCCGCTCTTCAGCTCCTTCAAGCTGTCGAAATCCATCGGCAGATCGTCGCATTCGCTAGCCGGGATGCATGGCACCGACGAGCCGCCGGGAATCACCGCCAGCAGATTGTCCCAGCCGCCACGGACGCCGCCGGCATGGCGGTCGATCAGCTCGCGTAAGGGTACGCCCATCTCCTCCTCGACATTGCAGGGCTTGTTCACGTGACCCGAGAGGCAGAACAGCTTGGTGCCGGTGTTGTTGGGTTTGCCGAGCGAGGCGAACCAGGTCGCGCCGCGACGGAGGATGTCCGGGACCACCGCGATCGATTCGACATTGTTGACGGTGGTGGGCGCGCCATAAAGACCGACATTGGCCGGGAAGGGCGGCTTCAGCCGGGGCATGCCCTTCTTGCCCTCGAGGCTTTCGAGCAGCGCCGTTTCCTCGCCGCAAATATAGGCGCCGGCGCCGTGATGCAGATAAAGCTCGAAGTCCCAGCCATTCGAGTTGTTCTGACCGATGAGCTTGGCGTCATAGGCCTCATCGATGGCGGCCTGCAGCACCTCGCGCTCGCGAATGAACTCGCCCCGAATGTAGATATAGGCGGCATGGGCGCGCATGGCGAAGCCGGCAAGGAGAGCGCCCTCGATCAGGAGGTGCGGATCGTGGCGCATGATGTCCCGGTCCTTGCAGGTGCCGGGTTCGGATTCATCGGCATTGATGACGAGGTAGTTCGGGCGGCCGTCGGACTGCTTCAGCATGAACGACCATTTGAGACCGGTGGGAAAGCCAGCGCCGCCACGGCCTCTCAAGCCAGAGGTTTTGACCTCTTCGATGATGGCCTCGTGGCCCCGCTCGATCATCGCCTTGGTGCCGTCCCAGGCGCTGCGGGCGCGTGCAGCCTTGAGCCGCCAATCGTGGAAGCCGTAGAGATTCTTGAAGATGCGGTCGGAGTCTTTAAGCACGCGGGGGGCCTCTAAACCTTCTCGTCCTCATAGAGCGAGGGCTCGGTCAACGTGGTCGACCCGCCAAACGGCTCGGAGGAGTGCCGCCCATTTTGGGGGCCGGGCTTCACCTCGCGGCCTTGGCGCAGATCGGCCAGGATTCGCTCCAGGCTCTCAGGCGTCAAATCCTCGTAATAGTCCTTGTTGATTTGGACCACCGGCGCATTGACGCAAGCGCCGAGGCACTCGACTTCGGTCCAGGAAAACAACCCGTCCTCGGTGATTTGACCAGGCTCGCCGATCAGTTCGCGGCAGGCGGCTTTGATGTCATTGGCGCCACGCAGCCAGCAAGGGGTGGTGCCACAGACCTGAACGTAATGGCGGCCGACCGGGGCGAGATTAAACATGGTGTAGAAGGTCGCGATTTCATAGACGCGGATATAGGCCATGGCGAGGAAGTCGGCGACATAGCGCAGCGCCGGCTCGGGCAGCCAGCCGCCGCATTGCTCCTGCGCCCGCCACAGCAGCGGCAAGACGGCGGAGGCCTTGCGGCCTTCGGGATATTTCTCGAGCTGACCCTTCGCCCAATCGAGATTTTCAGGCGTGAAGGCGAAACCCTCCGGCTGCTCGGCGGCAAGGCGGCGGACGCTCATCGGTCGACCTCTCCGAACACGATATCGATCGAACCCAAAATGGCAGAGACATCCGCTAACATATGGCCTCGGCAGAGAAAATCCATGGCCTGGAGATGGGCAAAGCCTGGCGCTCTGATCTTGCAGCGATAGGGCCGGTTGCTGCCGTCGGCGACGAGATAGACGCCGAACTCGCCCTTGGGGGCTTCGACGGCCGCGTAAACCTCGCCGGCCGGCACATGATAGCCCTCGGTATAGAGCTTGAAATGGTGGATCAGCGCTTCCATCGAGCTTTTCATGTCGGCCCGGCGCGGGGGTACCATCTTGTGGTTCTCCACCGTCACCGGCCCGAGCTCGGTCGCGAGACGCGCGCAACATTGCTTCATGATGCGCACCGATTGCCGCATCTCCTCCATGCGCACGAGATAGCGGTCGTAGCAGTCGCCGTTCTTGCCGATGGGGATGTCGAACTCCAACTCGGCGTAGCACTCATAGGGCTGGCTCTTGCGCAGATCCCAGGCGGCGCCGGAGCCCCGCACCATGACGCCGGAGAAGCCACGGGCCCAGGCGTCTTCCAGTTTCACCACGCCGATATCGACATTGCGCTGCTGGAAGATGCGATTGCCGGTGAGCAGGGTCTCGATGTCGTCGCAGACTTTGAGAAAGGGATCGCAAAAGGCATAGATGTCGTCGACGAGCTCAGGCGGCAGGTCCTGGTGCACGCCGCCCGGGCGCACATAGGCCGCATGCATGCGGCTGCCGCTCGCGCGCTCGTAGAAGACCATCAGCTTTTCACGCTCTTCGAAGCCCCATAGCGGCGGGGTGAGCGCTCCCACGTCCAGCGCCTGGGTGGTGACGTTGAGGAGGTGGGAGAGAAGCCGGCCAATCTCGGAATAGAGCACGCGGATGAGCTGGGCGCGCTTTGGCACCGTCACGCCGACCAACTTTTCGACCGCGAGCGAATAGGCATGCTCCTGGTTCATCGGCGCCACATAGTCGAGCCGGTCGAAATAAGGCAGCGCCTGGAGATAGGTCTTGTGCTCGATCAGCTTCTCGGTGCCGCGATGGAGCAGGCCGATATGCGGATCGACGCGCTCGACCACCTCGCCGTCAAGTTCGAGCACGAGGCGCAAGACGCCGTGGGCAGCCGGATGCTGCGGCCCGAAATTGATGGTGAATTTGCGGTCCTCGGTGTCCGGCTTGGCGGCGTCGGTCTCGGTCATCATGCGTCGGCCTCTGCCGCGACACGGGCCCGCTTGGTCGCGATGCCACGATTGAACCGGTCCCAAGTGACGATGAACCGCTCGTGCGAGCCGACGCCGATCTCATCGAGGCCGTCATGGGCGCGGAGCGAGAACTTCGCCCGCGGCCCCCTCACCTCGACGCATTCGGCCTCGACCGTGACGGTCATGCCCGGCGGCGTCGCGGATTTGTGCGAGATGTCGATATGGACCCCCAAGCTGCCCTCGCCCGCATCGAGATGCGGCGCAAGCAGCTGCACGCAGGTCCACTCCATCAGCCCGACCATGAAGCCGGTGGCGAAGACCTCTGGCATCTCCTGAAGTTCGGTCGCCTCGGCATAGAGATGCGGCACGGTCTTGGCCAAAGGCACGGTGTAGGAGAAGCGATGCCTCAGACCCGCTTGCAAGGAGGGCTTCATGGCTTCGCCTCCTTGTCGCGGGCGTGAGGGGCCTCCCCGGCCTTCTCGTCGCCAGGGATGGCGCTATCCATGCCTTCCCAGGGGCTGAGGAAATCGAAGCTGCGATATTCCTGCATCAGCTTCACCGGCTCATAGACCACGCGCTTCAATTCGTCGTCGTAACGAAGCTCGACGAAGCCCGTCAGCGGGAAGTCCTTGCGCAAAGGGTGGCCCTCGAAGCCGTAATCGGTGAGGAGCCGCCTGAGATCGGGATGGCCGGTGAACAGGATGCCGTAGAGGTCGTAGGCCTCGCGCTCGAACCAATCGGCG
Source organism: Methyloceanibacter sp. (assembly GCA_049678565.1). GTDB lineage: Bacteria > Pseudomonadota > Alphaproteobacteria > Rhizobiales > Methyloligellaceae > Methyloceanibacter. Next base: position 4,171 of record JBAUEK010000194.1, read on the forward strand.
CCTGGGAAGACACCAACCACGCTCGGCACCGGGGTCTCCTCGTCGGTGGTGACGCGGACGCGGATGCGGTGGTTCAGCCAGGGGCTGAGCAGATGGTAGACCACGTCGAACCGCCGCTCGCGCTCGGGGTAGTCGGCGCCGCAAATGTCGATCAGACAGCCGAAGCGGCAGGTGGGATCGTCGCGGAGGAACTCCATGACCGACACGATCTGCTCGCGCTCGACCTCGACGCTCAGCTCGCCAAGCGCCACGCGCGAGGAGGTCACCGCGGGGCTAAGGCGATCCGTAAGGTAAGCGCTTAGCGCGTTAAGGGCTTCGTCCATTCAAAGGTCCAGGACTTGGGCTGAGGCTTCAGCGTTCGATCGTGCCGGTCCGCCTGATTTTCTTCTGCAGGAGGAGCACGCCATAGACGAGCGCCTCGGCGCTGGGCGGACAGCCAGGCACGTAAATGTCGACGGGCACGATGCGGTCGCAGCCGCGCACCACGGAATAGGAATAGTGATAATAGCCGCCGCCATTGGCGCAGGACCCCATGGAGATCACGTAGCGCGGCTCGGGCATCTGGTCGTAGACCTTGCGCAAGGCTGGGGCCATCTTGTTGCACAGCGTACCCGCGACGATCATCACGTCGGACTGTCTCGGGCTGCCTCGAGGCGCGAAGCCGAAGCGTTCGAGGTCGTAGCGGGGCATCGAGGCCTGCATCATCTCCACCGCGCAGCAAGCGAGCCCGAAGGTCATCCACATCAGCGAGCCGGTGCGGGCCCAGTTGATGAGATCGTCGGCGGTCGTGAGCAGAAAGCCCTTGTCGGCGAGTTGGTCGGAAAACTCGCCGAAGCGCCCTTGCACCGGCGTGATCAGGCTTCCGCCACTGCCCTCCTTGGGCTGCTCGAACTTGATCTCTGGCCCTAATCCCATTCGAGTGCGCCTTTCCGCCACTCATAGATAAATCCGACGGTAAGGATGGCGAGGAACACCATCATCGCCCAGAAACCGAAAACGCCCACATCTTTGAAGGCGACGGCCCAGGGGAAGAGAAATGCAATCTCTAGGTCGAAGATAATGAACAAGAGCGACACCAGGTAGAAGCGCACGTCAAATTTCATCCGCGCGTCATCAAAGGCGTCGAAGCCGCATTCATAGGCGGAGACCTTCTTCGGGTCCGGGTTGTTGGGCGCGACGATGAAAGGTGCGACAAGAAGCGCTCCGCAGATGACGAAGGCGATGGCGATGAAGATGACGAGGGGCAAATAGGCTTGTAGGAGTTGGCTCATGGCTTGATGCCTTACGCTGACTCCCGACGGCAAAGGGCGGTTCGCCGTGGGTCAGCGGCGGTGGGGTCTCGTTAACGCCCAAAGTCAGGCTTAGCGCAGCAAAATGTCCCTGGCAAGAAAGCCGGGGGCGACAATGTTTTTTCGGCGCTATAGGAACGTTCAGTTTCGCCAAAGGGGGAAAATGTCGCGGCCCCCGCAGGCGATTCGATTGGAGATTGAAGGGGAAGCTACTGGATGACTGTTGCCAAGAATAGGGGCTTTGCCAGGGCGGTCGGGGCCGAGCTGGGGCTCATCGCCGGCGTCGCTACGACCGCGATATTCTTCACAGCGGGAAAAGCGTGGCTGGCCGAGATCGACAATCCGGCCTGGCTCGCCGTCATGTTCATCTGGCTGTTTGGGGTGATGGTCTGGTGCTCATTTGGCGTCGTGCGGCATGCCGACGTCCTGGCGGAGCTGCTCGGCGAGCCCTATGGCACATTGATCCTCACCGTCTCCGTCATCAGCATCGAAGTAACCATTTTGGCTACGGTCATGCTCGGCGGCGAACCAAATCCGACGCTCCCGCGCGAGACCATGTTCGCCATTCTGATGATCGTGTTGAACGGCATGGTGGGGCTGACGCTCGCCATCGGCGCGTGGCGCCACGTTCAGCAGGAATACAATTTGCAGGGCGCGATCGCCTTTCTCGCGGTGATCTCCCCGCTTGCCATCATCGCTCTGGTCATTCCCGCGTTCACGCAATCGACCACGGACCACTCATTCACGCCGCTACAGGCAGTCGTGCTTGGACTGCTCACGGCGCTGCTTTACGTGGCCTTTCTCGTCATTCAGACGACGCGCCACCGTAGCTTCTTCACCCAACCCCAAAGTGCGCCGAAGCGAATCAAGCGGTCTCCGGAGGTTCCGCCGCATGCTCACGGGGAAGGCGCCGGCTCCGTGGCCTATCACGCGATCCTGCTGATCGCGACGCTGCTGCCCATCGTGCTGTTGTCGAAGCCGCTGGCGAAGTTGCTCGATTATGGGATTGGGCAAATGAACCTGCCCACCGCGATCGGGGGTATTCTGATCGCCGCTCTGATCCTTTCGCCGGAAGTGGGCGCGGCGATCCGGGCCGCGGCCCGCGATCAGTTGCAGCGGGCGGTCAATCTCAGCCTCGGCTCGGCCCTCTCGACCATCGGCCTCACGGTGCCGGCGGTGCTTGCGATCAGTGTGCTCACGGGAACGCCGCTTGAGCTTGGCCTCGAACCTGTCGAAATGGTTCTCCTCGCCATAACGCTGTTCGTTTGCCAGATGACGTTCTCAGGGGCACCGACCAACATCCTGCTCGCCTCGGTCCACCTTGTGCTGTTCCTCACCTATCTCGTGCTGGCGTTCCAGCCTTAAAGCGGCTCGGCCAAGATCGAATGAATTGGAGGGGTCGAAGCCGGGACCAGCCGGATCGCAGGATCCACGCAGCCGCGAGCTTGAGCAATTGAAAGTGGCGGGAGTGACGGGACTCGAACCCGCGGCCTCCGGCGTGACAGGCCGGCGCTCTAACCAACTGAGCTACACCCCCTTCGCCAGCCGCTAAAGCGGCAAGGGGCAATCCTTACGGCATGTACGGGTTGGGATTCGCCAAGTCAAGCTGACGACCCGCCGGTTGAGCAAGGTCGTGAGCCTTTCGCCTTTACCGCTCGTCCGCGCGTGTCTGCGGAAATGGTGGGCGGTGACAGTCTCGAACTGCCGACCTCCTGGGTGTAAACCAGGCGCTCTTCCAGCTGAGCTAACCGCCCGGCCAAGCGCGCGAGAGAAAGCCCCTATCGGCGGCGTCTCGCAAAATAGATGGGCGGAGCCCGCGACAGCGAGACCCCGCCCAGAAAGATCAGTCGCGTCTCCGAAGCCTAACTATTGCAGGCCTCTTTGAGGGCTTTGCCCGCGCGGAATTTGGGTACGCGCGAGGCGGGAATTTGCACCTCGGCCCCGGTGCGCGGATTGCGCCCGACTGAGGCTTTGCGCTGTGCGACCTGGAAATTCCCAAAGCCCACGATGCGGACGGTATCGCCGTCCTTCAAAGCCTTCTCGATATTCTTGAATGTCGCGTCGACGGCCTTTTCGGCCGCATCCTTCGACAGCTCGGATTCCTTCGCCACATGGGCGACAAGCTCAGCTTTGTTCACGGGTGTTCATCCTTTCGCTCGGGTGCTCGGCCCTAACTTGCGGAGGTCCAATTCCCCCACGGCCGTCTGGGTACGCTCCGATTCACAAACAAGTGGTGTATGACTGAGACAAAAAACGAGGAAAATCAACAAAAATGGTCCGACTCGTTTGCGGAGCCGGACCATGGAAATGGGGCAAATCCACGGCAATCCGCCGTTTTTTGACCCTCAATGGGCAGTGAGGGCCGTCGGAGCCTCATCTTTCGGGGGGACCAGCTTGCCGGCCTCCTCGCCCTC
>JBAUEK010000195.1:0-16555 GCA_049678565.1 Methyloceanibacter sp.
GCCGCCACCTGCTGCGGCGCGGCGGCGGGAGCTGCCTCTGGTGCGGGCGCGGCCGGCGGCTCGACCGAGCCATCCGGACGGACGACGAGCGTCTTCACCTTGCGCGGACCGCCATCGGGATCGTCAACGGTGGCCACGGCCGGCGCCGCCACGGCACCAGGCATAGCCGGCATGGCCAATGCCTCCTGACGTGGCACAATTCGCTCGGCCTCGGGCTGATCGCCGTTCTGAAGCCGTTCGTAGATCAGCTTGTTCTTGTGGGGGAATTCCTTGCCGCCGGCCTCCTGCGGAGCCTCCTTGACAGGACGGCTGTCGGCCTGAACCAGCGGCGGCTCCTCACCGCTCATGCCCCCGCCACTCTGCTTGTAGGCGAAAGCCAGGGCGCCGCCCAAGGCGACCGCGCCGAGCAACGCGCTTCCCACCATGAACATGCTGCGGCTTCTCAAGCCGAATTTGCGTCCAACCGGCGGCTGAATGTCCGCGCCACCCGGCTCAAACTGGCCGTCGTCGAGGAAGTCGGCATCGCCCTCCTCGATCTCATTGAAACCCTGAATGGGCCTGGGCTGGGTCGATCCGAGGGGAATTTGGGGAGGCTGGTCGTAACCTGCCTCGAAGGCTTGCAGCGCCTGGTGCGACGGGATGGCGCCATGCCCGTGGGGCTGGTACGAGGCCTCACCCGCATAGTCATCGGCGGCTTGGCCGTAGTCTTGATCCAAGCCGTATGCAGGCGCCGGCGAATCGAGGTGCAGCGGCTCAAGCTCGTCATAAGGCTCGCTGTCGGCAGCCGTGGAAGAGAACTCGGAGTCTGGAGCCTTCTCCTCGGGAAATTCCGCGTCTTCGAAGCTCGCGTCCTGAACGGTCGCGTCTTGCGCATCTTGGAAGCTCGGCTCCTGATACGCGCCGCCTTGGAACGAATGGTCGGTGAAGCTTCCGGTCTCGAACCCGGCATCGGCGAAGTCGGCTTCCGGAAAACCGGCATCCGTGAAGCTTGGATCCGCATAGCCTGCCGCGGGGGCGGCCTCGGGAAAGATTCGATCGGGGAAGCGGGATTCCTCGCTGACGCGGCCAGGATTGGCCGGAGGTTGAGCCGGTTGCTGATAGGCCTGGCTCGGCTGTCCGCGATCCAAACCGGCCGGCATCGGATTGGCCTGGATTGGGCGATCGCGATTAGGCTGCGGCTGGGGCGGAGTAGGAAACTGGGCCGGATAAGGCCTCTGCTCGGCTTGCGGCCGCGGCTGAGGCTGTTGGGGCTGAGACTGGGGCTGGTAGGTCGGCGCCGGATAAGGAGTGGTATAGCCCTGCGGCGCGTAGTCTTTGGCGCCCTGCGGCGCGTAGTCTTGGGCGCCACGATCGTCGTGCTGGTTTGGATAGGATTGGGGGGCGCTGGCGGGAGTGGCATAGCCAGGGCTTCTCGGAGGATTACTGGCGGGTGGCGCCTCGACGCCGGCTTGTCTGGCATAGGCGCCAAAATCGCGCCGCGCGGGCTCTGGCGCATGGGGCTCGACCGGATCTGGCGCTCGCGTTACGGGGGTATAGCTTGGTACCTGCGCGAATACCGGTCCGCGGCCGGCGCCGAAAATCGACCGTCCCGCCATCGGCTGGGCCGGTCTACCTGATCCCGAGGTCATGAGGCGGTCCTCGCTCCTATCCGAATGATGCGGGTTCGCGCCCCAAGGCTGATCACCCGAAGCGCTCACATTTCTGAACTGACTGGCGAAGTCGGACTCGAACTCAAGCGTCGGACCGGCGTTACCGCCGTATCCTTCGTCATGCTCGGACATGGTACTTCCCTCGAACCATCCCCCCGACCCCGCTTTAAAGCACTTTCAATGCATTTCCTGCATTGCACTGACGCCAAGAATGCCCAAACCCGACGCCAAGACTTGTTTTGTTGCAGCCACAAGAGCTGCGCGAGCCCGTGTTAACTCTCGATCCGTTTCGTAAATAAATCGTAATTGTGGCGAGTCTTTGCCTCTATTCCAAAGGCTGTGAAACTCTGCTGCAAGATCATTAAGATAAAAGCCGATGCGATGTGGCTCATGCGCTTCGGCCGATGCTTCGACCAGACGCGGGAACTGGGCGATCTTGCGGATCAAGGCCACTTCAGCGTCGTCGCTGAGCCGATCCAAATCGCTGCGCGCCAAGGTACCACCCCCCAGATCTAGATCGGGGAAAACGTCCCGCAGGTTACGCAACACGGAACAAGCCCGGGCATGGGCGTACTGGACATAGAACACCGGATTGTCGCGCGACAGCTCGGTGACCTTGACGAAGTCGAAATCGAGCGGCGCGTCGTTCTTCCGGTAAATCATCATGAAGCGAACCGGGCCGGCGCCCACTTCCTCCACGACGTCCCGGAGCGTGACAAACGTTCCGGCCCGCTTGGACATCTTGACAGGCTCGCCACCGCGAAACAAGCGAACAAGCTGGCAGAGCTTGATATCGAGCTCTGCCTTGCGGTCGGTGAGCGCATCGAGTGCCGCCTTCATGCGCCGGACATGACCGCTATGATCGGCGCCCCAAACGTCGATCATGGTGTTAAAGCCGCGTCTGAACTTGTCGCGGTGATAGGCTAGATCAGAAGCGAAATACGTGTAGCCGCCATCGGATTTAACCAAGGGCCGATCCATGTCGTCGCCGAACTCGGTCGAGCGGAACAGGAGCTGCTCGCGATCCTCCCAATCCTCGTCGATCTTGCCCTTGGGCGGTGGCAGGCTCCCTCTATAGATGAGCCCCTTGGCGTCGAGGTCCTCGATGGTCTCGGCCACCTGGTCACGGGGGCCCTCGGTCAGCGACCGTTCCGAGAAGAACACGTCATGGCGGATGCCGAGCTCGGCTAAATCCCCCGCGATCAAGGCGAGCATGGCGGTGAGCGCCGCCTCGCGCACGATCGGTAGCCACTCGCTCTCGTCAAGCGCCAGCAGCGCGGACCCATGCTGCTCGACCAGCGTCTGGCCAACGGGCCGCAAATAGTCGCCGGGATAGAGCCCCTCCGGGATGTCGCCGATCTCCTCACCCAGCGCCTCGCGGTAGCGGAGATAAGCAGAGCGCGCCAGAACATCGACCTGAGCCCCGGCGTCATTGACGTAATATTCGCGGGTGACGGCGTAACCGGCAAAGGCGAGAAGGCTGGCGAGCGCATCACCGAACACGGCACCGCGGCAATGACCGACATGCATCGGCCCGGTGGGATTGGCCGACACATATTCGACATTCACCACCCTCCCCTTGCCGATGGCGCTCCGTCCATAATCGTCACCCTGCTCCAGCACCATGCGCAACACGCTCGGCCAGAAGCTCGTCCTCAGCGTGAGATTGATGAAGCCCGGACCTGCGATCTCGGCCCGCTCGATATTGGGATCGGACGCAAGCAGCGGGATGATGCGCTCGGCCAGCGCCCGCGGGGGCAGTCCAGCCGGCTTCGCCAGCACCATGGCGGCGTTGGTGGCGAGGTCGCCATGGGAGGACTCCTTCGGCGGCTCGAGCGTCACGCCCGCGACGCTCGCCTCGACCGGCACGACGCCGTCATGCTTGAGCTGCTGCACCGCGGCCAAGACATGTCCGTGGAACCCTGCAAAGACGTCCATGATCGCTCCCGGGATGGCTGCGGCGCGACTAACGCAATTCCGGAGTGGCGTCAAACAGGCGCCGGTGCTCGGCCAAGGCATAGCGGTCCGTCATGCCAGCGATGAAATCGCAAACATGGCGGGCGTAGTCCATACCCTTCGCCTGCTCCTGCCACTCCGGCGGCAAAGCGCCTTTGTGAGCGAAGTAGAGGCCGAACAGATCGCTCACCACGCCTTCGGCATCTTTCATGATGCGCTCGACACGGGGATGGCGGTAGACGCGCGCGGCGAGGAAGTTGCGAAGCTCGTCGAGCTCCTGCCGCATGGGCTCCGAAAACGCGACCACGGGACGACCTGCATGGCGCACCTCGCCGGCGCTCGCCGGGGCAAGCGCCTGAAGCCGCGCCTGCGTCTGCATCACCGCGTCGTCGATCAAGGCCGTGATCAGGCGCCGGTTTGTCTCATAGAGCGCGCGCGGCTCGTCGATGCCGGGATAGGCCTTCGTCACCTCGGTCAGGGCCCGGCCCGCAAGCGGGACCTCGGCCAGTTCGCCGAAGGTGAAGAGCGCGGCGCGGTAACCGTCGTCGACGTCGTGATTGTTGTAGGCGATGTCGTCGGCGAACGAGGCGAGTTGAGCCTCGACCGAGGCATAGGTCTCAAGCTCGAGGTCCTGCTTGGCGCAATATTCGGCAATGGGTTGCGGCACCGGCCGCGTGTCGTCGCCGCCGATCAGCGGACCGTTATGCTTGACCAAGCCTTCGAGCGTTTCCCAACTGAGGTTGAGGCCGTCGAAGCTCGCATATTTCCGCTCGAGCTCGGTGACCACGCGCAAGGATTGAGCATTGTGATCGAAGCCGCCTCTCTCCGCCATCGCCGCATCGAGCGCGCGCTCGCCGGCATGGCCGAAAGGCGGATGGCCGAGGTCGTGCGCGAGCGCCAGCGCTTCGGTCAAATCCTCGTCCACGGCAAGCGTCCGCGCCATGGACCGCGCGATCTGCGCCACTTCGAGGCTATGGGTGAGCCTTGTCCGGTAGTGATCGCCCTCATGATAGACGAACACCTGGGTCTTGTAGGTGAGCCGCCGGAACGCGGTCGAATGCAGGATGCGGTCGCGGTCGCGGCTGTAGAGCGTGCGCGTGGGGCTCAAGGCCTCGGGCACAAACCGGCCCCGGCTCTCCCGCTCATCCACGGCGTAAGGCGCAAGTTTGCGGCTGTGGTCGATTGACAAGCCCTGCCGCCACCCTATCTTTCAGTCATACCGTGCTCACAAGCCCGCTCACCCGAGCGAGCCCCGCGCAAACCATAGCTAAACTTAGATGACCGAACCGTCCATCACCATGAGCGAACGCGCCGCCCGGCGCATCGTTGAGATCTTGCGAGCCGAGGATGCCCCACTGATGCGCGTCAGCGTCGAGGGTGGCGGCTGCTCCGGCTTCCAATATCGCCTCGATCTGGTCAAGGATCAGGCCCCGGACGACCTCGTGGTCGAGCGCGACGGCGCCAAAATCGTGGTCGATCCGGTCTCGCTCGGTTTCGTGCAGGGCGCCGAGATCGACTTCGTCGACGATCTGATCGGCGCCCAGTTCAAGATCAACAATCCGAACGTCACCGCCGCTTGCGGCTGTGGCACCAGCTTCACGATCTAGCATTCCCGAGCGTACACTAACGTCACGGCCGGCACCCTTGCGGTTGCGGGCTGTTTGAAAAGCGCTGCTCCCCGCTATTGCTGGCCCATGAAAATCGCCACCTGGAATGTGAACGGCATCAAGGCCCGCATCGACGCGGCCCGAACCTGGCTCAAATCCGCCTCGCCGGACATCGCTTGCCTCCAGGAAATCAAATGCACCGACGACGCCTTCCCCAGGCTCGAATTCGAGGAGCTCGGCTACAACATCGCCATCCATGGCCAAAAGGGCTTTAACGGCGTCGCGCTGTTGTCCAAGCTGCCCTTCGACGAGGTGAACCCAGGGCTTGCCGGCGATCCCGACGACGTCCAGGCGCGCTATCTCGAGGCGGTGGTCTCGGTGCCGTGCGGTGTGTTGCGCATCGTCAACATCTATCTGCCGAACGGCAATCCGACGGGCACGGAAAAATTTGCCTATAAGCTCGCTTGGATGAGCCGGCTCAGGCAGCGCGTGAAGAGCCTGCTTACCCTGGAAGAGCCGCTGATCGTCGCCGGCGACTTCAATGTCATCCCCACCCCGGACGACGTCTATGCCCCCGCCGCCTGGGTCGACGACGCCCTGTTCCGGCCAGAGACGCGGGCCCATTTCCAGTCGCTCGTCAATCTCGGCCTGACCGACGCTTTCCGCGCCTGCCATGACGAGCCGCACCGCTTCACCTTCTGGGATTATCAGGCTGGTGCTTGGCAAAAGAATCGCGGCTTGCGCATCGATCACATGCTGCTCTCGCCGCAGGCCGCGGATCGCTTGCAGCGATGCGAGATCGATCCCGCCCCTCGGGGCTGGGAGAAGCCGTCCGACCATGTGCCGGTATGGCTGGAGCTCAATTGCTAGGGGTTGGGCTCGGGCCGAAGCCGAGAGGAACGCCAATCTCGGGCGGGGCACTGACCGAGACCTCCCCGGAGGCCACCGCGTCCACCGCGGCGGCGGCCGGTGCCGGCGCGCCGGTCTTGGGCGCCGGCGTCCCAGCCGCGGGAAGCAGGAGCTTCTCGGCCACGGCGCTCTTCGGCGGTGCCACCGGGGCCAGATCAGCGACGCGACCGCCAAGCTCTGGAATGAGGTTCTGCGCCTCCTTCAGCATGGCCGCGTTCGAGGCACCCTGCACTTCGCGGTAAAGCTCCTCGATCCATTTCGGCTCCTTGCCAGCCGCCTTGGCGTTGGCATGAGCCAACATGATCAGAGCAAGGCCCCTCGTCGGCCGCTGCCGGATTTCGTCGGTCCCGTGCCACAGAAGCTCGCCCAGCGTCGCTTGCGCCGCGGCATGCTGCTTCTTGGCGGCCATCGCCAGCCAATTCACGGCGAGGCCCAAATTCTTGTACACGCCGACGCCGTCGAGATAGAGCCGCGCGAGCGCATATTGGGCGTCGGCACTACCGAAATAGCTGGCCGCGTGGCGAAGCAGGCCCGCCGCCCGCACTGGGTCCTTTGGCACATGCGCGGCGGGAATGCCCTCCACGTAATAGCCGCCGAGGGCGACGAAGGCTTCGGCGACATATTTGGCGACGGGGCTCCGCGGCGAGATGTCGGCGCGCTGGTCGGCAATCTGGCGATAGAACAGGAAGGCCTTGGCGTCGTCGCGCTTCGCGCCGTTGCCGGCGGCGTAGATGCGGGCAAGCTTGAGCTGGGCCCCGAGAACGCCGCGTTCGGCCGCGTATTCGAGTGCCGGCAGCGCGGTCTCGGTCTCGCCCAATTTGAGCGCGGCGATGCCCTGGCGATAGGCCTCGGTGGCCGAGGCGAAGGGCAATGAATCCTCGGCGCTGGCCGCGAAGGGCACCAGCATCGACAGCGCCGCCGCAATGGCAACGACATGGCGTTTACACATCCGCATAACACTTCACTTCCGCCCCGGCGCCGGGATGGGTGACTGCGCCCGTCCGCGCCGGACCAACATCGTTGGCGTATTTCCACAAATACCCGCTCTGGAACGAGCTTGCGCGCGCCTTCCAATTCTTGGCCCGCTGTTCAAGCTCGCTCTGGCTCAACTCGACGTCGAGCGTGCCGTGCTCCGCATCGATGGTAATGATATCGCCGTCGCGGAGCAGGCCAATTGGACCGCCGACCGCGGCCTCGGGGCCGACATGGCCCACACAGAATCCGCGCGTCGCTCCGGAGAAGCGGCCATCGGTAATCAGAGCCACCTTGTCGCCCATGCCTTGGCCGTAAAGCGCGGCCGTGGTCGACAGCATCTCGCGCATGCCAGGTCCGCCCTTCGGGCCCTCGTAGCGGATGACAATGACGTCGCCTTCCTTGTAAGCCCTGGCGCTCACCGCGGCGAAGGCCTCCTCCTCGCAGTCGAAGCAGCGCGCGGGCCCACGGAATTTCAGCCCCTTCATACCGGCAACCTTAACGATGGCGCCATCGGGCGCGAGCGAGCCGCGCAAGCCGACGACGCCGCCTGTGGGCGACAGCGGATCGTTGGCCGGCCGCACCACGTCCTGATCTTCGTTCCAGGCAACCTTGGCCATGTTGTCGGCCATGGTCCGCCCGGTCACGGTCAGGCAGTCGCCGTGCATGTAGCCATGATCGAGCAATGTCTTCATCAAGAGCGGCACGCCGCCAGCCTCGAACATGTCCTTGGCGACGTAACGGCCGGACGGCTTCAGATCGGCGATATAGGGCGTGCGCTTCAGCACCTCGGCCACAGCGAACAGGTCGAAGTCAATGCCGCATTCATTCGCAATGGCCGGTAGATGCAGCGCCGCATTGGTAGAGCCGCCGGAGGCGGCGACCACGGCCGCGGCATTCTCAAGCGCCTTCCTGGTGACGATGTCGCGCGGACGGATATTGAGCGCGATCAGGTCCATGATCTTCTCGCCCGCGGCGGTGCAGAAGCTGTCCCTGATTCCGTAGGGCGCGGGTGCGCCGGAGGAGTAAGGCAGCGCCAAGCCGATGGCCTCGGACACGGTGGCCATGGTGTTGGCGGTGAACTGGGCCCCGCACGACCCGGCCGAAGGACAGGCGACCTTCTCAAGCTCGCTCAGATCCTCGATCGACATCTTGCCGACGGAGAACTGACCCACGGCCTCGAACAGATCCTGCACCGTCACCGGACGGCCGCGAAACCGGCCTGGAAGGATTGAGCCGCCATAGATGAAGATCGACGGCACATTGAGGCGGCACATCGCCATCATCATGCCGGGAAGGGATTTGTCGCAGCCCGCCACGCCGACAAGCGCGTCGTAGGAATGGCCACGGATGGTGAGCTCGATCGAATCGGCGATGACTTCGCGCGAGGGCAGCGAGGACTTCATACCCTGATGCCCCATGGCGATGCCGTCAGTAACGGTGATGGTGCAGAACTCGCGCGGCGTCCCGCCTGAAGCCGAAACGCCATGCTTCACCGCTTGCGCCTGGCGCATGAGCGAGATGTTGCACGGCGCCGCCTCGTTCCAGCAGGTGGCGACGCCGACAAAGGGCTGGTGAATCTGTTCGGAGGACAGACCCATGGCGTAGTAATAGGAGCGATGGGGCGCGCGGGCGGGCCCCTCGGTGACGTGCCGGCTCGGCAAACGCGACTTATCGAACGTCTTGGCGTCCATCTCCAATGCCCAGATGAGCGTGCAAGAGAAGCCGGTGGTCACCACCACCGCTTCATCACGGTATCGGCCACGGTCCCGGCACTCGCACCGCTTTTGCCTCGGATCGCTCCTTGGCCGATGCTCCTAGAACACGTCTCATGTCCCAAAGTTTTATGGCGCAAACGGGGCGAAAATGCCGCAGTCTGTGGTATTTGCGCTACAGGGGTGAAGATTCCGTGTCAACACCTAGGTCGGGTCGGCGCAGAGGGCTTTCAAGGGGCTAGAGCACGGCCTCCAGCCGCTTCAGCGCCTGCTGGAGCCGCGCCGCCATCGCTTCGGCCTCGCCCTTCCGCTCCCGTTGCTCCTCCACCACATGCTCCGGCGCGCGGGAGACAAATTTCTCGTTGGCGAGCTTGGCTTCGAGCTGCTTGATTTCGGCGCCGATCTTGTCGATCTCGCGCTTGAGCCGCTTCGACTCCGCCGCCACGTCGATGACGCCGGCAAGCGGCAAAGCCAGCGTCGCCTCGTCGAGCACGATCTGAACCGCGCCGGACGGGGCTTTGCCGAAACTCATGGTGTCGATGCGGGCAAGGCGCAGGATCGTTTCCTCGTGTCGCTTCGCCCGCGCCACAGTGTCCTCGCTCGCGCCCGAGATCACGAGCGGCACGCGCGCGCCTGCGGGCACGTTCATCTCCGAGCGGACCGAGCGGACTTCGGAGACGAGCCGGATCACCCAGCCGATCTCGGCATCGGCCGCGGCATGCTCAAGACCGAGATGGCGGGGCCAGTCAGCCAGGATGAGCAGGCTCTCCCTCGCCTCGCCTTCGGCCGCGAGTTTCGCCCACAGCTCCTCGGTGACGAAGGGCATGAACGGATGCAGCAGCGTCAGCGCCCGGTCGAGCACGAAAGCGGTCATGGCGCGCGTCTCGGCCGCCGCGGCTTCATCGCCGCCGGTCAGGATCGGCTTGGTCAGCTCAAGGTACCAGTCGCAGAACACATGCCAGATGAAGGCGTAGATCGCGGCCGCGGCCTCGTTGAAGCGGAAGGCCTCGAGCGCTTCGGTGACCTTGGCCAGCGCGCGTTCGCTCTCGCCGGCGATCCAGCGATTGACGGTCTCGCTTGCGGTGCTCGGATCGAAGTCCTTCACCGGCACGCAGCCGTTCATCTCGGCGAAGCGCGCGGCGTTCCAAAGTTTGGTGGCGAAGTTGCGATAGCCCTCGACGCGCGAGGGGCTGAGCTTGATGTCGCGCCCCTGCGCCGCCATGGCGGCAAGGGTGAAGCGGAGCGCGTCGGCGCCGTAAGCGTCGATCAGCTCGAGCGGGTCGATGACGTTGCCCTTCGACTTCGACATCTTCTGCCCCTTCTCGTCGCGCACGAGGGCATGGATGTAGACGTCGCGGAATGGCACCTCGTCCATGACGTGAAGACCCATCATCATCATGCGGGCGACCCAAAAGAAGATGATGTCGAAGCCGGTGACGAGCACGGAGGTCGGATAATAGCGCTTGAGCTCAGCCGTCTGGTCAGGCCATCCGAGAGTGGAGAACGGCCACAGCCCCGAGGAGAACCAGGTGTCGAGCACGTCCTCGTCGCGGTAAATCGGCGCAATTGGCCCGACAAACTCGAATTGATCGTCACTTGCGAAAGCCGAGCCTAGCATGCGCTGCATCTCCGCTTCCGGTTTTGGCAGTAGCACTACCGGTTTGCCGTAGCGATTTTGCGCTGCGACTAGTGCATCACTTTCGTTCTCAGCAACAAAAACCTCGCCGTCTGGCCCGTACCACGCGGGGATCTGATGGCCCCACCACAGCTGGCGCGAGATGCACCAGGGCTGGATATTCTCCATCCAATGGAAATAGGTGTTCTCCCAGTTCTTGGGCACGAAATTGGTGCGGCCGCGCTTGACCGCGTCGATCGCCGGCTTCGCCAGCTCGCGCGCATTCACATACCATTGGTCGGTGAGGAAGGGCTCGATGACGACGTTGGAGCGATCGCCATGAGGCACGGTGTAGACGTAAGGCTCGATCTTCTCGACGAGCCCGGCGGCGTCCAGCCGCTCAACGACTTTGTTGCGAGCGATGAAGCGGTCGAGCGCGTCAAGATTTCTTAGCTCGTCGAGTTCAGGGTCATCGACCTTGTATTTGACATACGTGCCCTCCTCCCCTTGATGGCCCCCGATCGCATTTACGAGGGCCTCCGCTCCTCCAAGTCGCTCAGCGAATGAAGTATGTTCCCAAAACTCGTAGTTCATCGCGATTGAGATTCGACCTTCTCGGTCGAGCACATTGATCATGGGCAGCCCGTGGCGTCGGCCGACCTCGAAATCGTTGAAGTCGTGCGCGGGCGTGATCTTCACCGCGCCCGAGCCCTTCTCGGGGTCTGAATAGTCGTCGGCGACGATAGGGATGCGGCGGCCGACCAGCGGCAGGATCACATGCTTGCCGACCAGCGCTTTGTAGCGCTCGTCGTCGGGATGAACCGCGACGGCGGTGTCGCCGAGCATGGTCTCGGGCCGGGTCGTCGCCACGACGATATAGGTGGAGGCATCCTCGGGATCGAAGTCCCTGCCCTCCAGCGGATAGCGCAAATGCCAGAGATGACCCTTGACCTCGACCTGCTCGACCTCGAGGTCGGAGATGGCGGTCAGAAGCTTCGGGTCCCAATTGACCAGGCGCTTGTCCTTATAGATCAGCCCGGCGCGGTAGAGATCGACGAACACCTTGCGCACGGCGCGAGACAGGCCCTCATCCATGGTGAAACGCTCGCGTTCCCAATCGCAGGACGCACCGAGCCGCTTCAGCTGATTGATGATCAGCCCGCCCGACTCTTCTTTCCACTGCCACACGCGGCGCACGAACTCTTCGCGGCCGAGGACGCGACGATCAGGCTCCTGGCGCTCCATCAGCTGGCGCTCGACCACCATCTGGGTGGCAATGCCCGCATGGTCCATGCCCGGCTGCCACAGCACATCGCGGCCGCGCATGCGCTCAAAGCGCACGAGCGCGTCTTGTAGCGTGTTGTTGAGGGCGTGACCCATATGCAGCGAGCCGGTCACGTTCGGCGGCGGGATGACGATGGCGTAGGGCCGCGCGTCCTTGCGCTCGGCGCGCCCGGCGGCGAAGGCCTTGGCCTTCTCCCAGAGGCGGTAGATCGGGCCCTCGATCGAGGCTGGCTGATAGATCTTGTCGAGCATGGGACGCTTGGGCTGGCGACGGGAAAAGCATGGGCGCGGACGCGCCCCGCCTCCTACGCTCTCGCCTTCCGCGCTGTCAACAAAGGAGGCTCAAGTCGACGACATTGCGTTCGCCGGAATGACGAGACCGCGACGCCTAGTCGTTGCGCCGCTCGACGTTTTCGAGTTCTTCGCGCAGCGCGGCGTTGAGCACGCGCGGCATGTTCTCGTCGAGCCACTGCCGCAGAAGCGGGCGAAGCATCTCCTTGACGCTGTCTTCGAGCGATTTCGACGACACGGGGGACTCGAAGTCGTGAGACTTGTGCGCCGAGCCGCCATTGATCCGCGCCGGCTCCGCTTCGGGCTCAGTTTCGCCGGTGCCCCAAGACGATGCCGCGCTCTGCCAGTCAGTCGTCGATTCAGACTCAGGCTCTGGCTTTGTTTCGGGTTCCGACTCTGTTTCGGACTCCGCCCATGTTGGACTTTCCGCCGGCGCGGCCGAAGCACTGAGCTCGGGCACCGGCTCGTCCGGCACCAACTCCTCCAGCTCCAACTCCAGAGCTTCGGCCTCTAATTCGGCGCCGGGAAACTCCGCGACCAAACTCTCTGGCGGCGGCGCTTCGAATTCTGGTTCAAGGTCCAGGTTTGGTACCGGCTCAGCCGGCGCATAATCCGCTTGCGCCTCACGCGCAAAGGCCGCGAGGTCGCCGGCCTTCAGCGCGGCAATCGCACGTTCAAGCGCGGAGGTCGGATCCTGGCTGAGGGACCCGCTCGCACTCACGGGCGGGAAGTCGCTCGCCGGCGTCTCGTCCATGGCTGGAGAGACTTCACCCATATCGCGCTCGGGAATGCCATATGGCTCGGGACTATCGGCTGCCTCGACCACAACGGAGTCCTCGAACTCCTCGAACACGGTCGCGACCTCGACGACGACGGGTGGCTCGTTCATGTACGTACCAGCCGGCGGGAAGGCTGCGCTAAAATCGACATCGGGTTCGGTGGGGGACTCGCCGAGGACAACCTCCTCCCCAACCACAAACTCGGTGTCGGCCGACATCTCAGCCATTGGCTCTGGCATCTCGGCATCGGCTGGCATCGCGGACTCTGGCATGTCCGCGTCGGATGGCATCGCGGCCATCGGCTCGGGCATGTCAGCCATTGGCTCCGCCGCCGGGGCGCCAGCCTCAGCCAGATCGAGGATGTCGTCGTCGCCGCCGGCCGGTTGAGCGCCGCCGCTCAGCACGCGCGTAATATCGTCGATGATCTGCGTGTCAGCTGCGCCGTCTTCCGACTCCTCAGCCGCGTGTTGCCGAGCATAGTCGGAGGATGTTGCAGGCTGTTGTGTCGAATTCGATTCGTCGTCAGAGATGATCCGACGAATGGAGGCAAGTATCTCCTCCATTGTCGGTTCGGGAGCCCGTTCCGTATTGCTCATGATGGGATTCCCTTGCCGCCATTACCCCGCTGCACCCCGCGCGGTCAGCACCTGGGTGGCCCTCAAGCGACCGCAGCTTAACACACGGTTAACGTACAAGTCTCGGCTTGGTTCGGTGAGGGCTTTGTGATTGTAACGTTAACCGCCCGAAATCCATCACTCATCGGGAGTGGGCGGCGATGGTGGACGTAAGCCTATCCACTTATTCTTGACCGTCTCATAATGCTCGAACGGATCGTAGTAAGGTACTGACAATCCGAGACTTTGAGCGTCCAAGCGGCCAACGGAGGCC
Organism: Methyloceanibacter sp.; assembly: GCA_049678565.1. GTDB lineage: Bacteria > Pseudomonadota > Alphaproteobacteria > Rhizobiales > Methyloligellaceae > Methyloceanibacter. The sequence goes on from JBAUEK010000195.1 coordinate 13,666, forward strand.
GACAGCGCATATTCAGCCACGACGCGGTCGCGCTTCGCCGTAACCAGCTGGATCTGCGAGCCCAAATATTCGAGCTGGGCGTTCAGCACGTCGAGCGTGGTCCGCTGCCCAACCTTCTCCTCCTCCTTCACGCCTTCGAGCGCGATCCCGTTGGCCTCGAGCGAGGATTGCGCCGACTGGATCTGGGACGCGGTGGCTTGCAGCTGACCCCAGCTCGAAATCACATCGGCATGGGTCCTGAGACGGGCGTCCTCGACTTCCTTTTTTAGCTGATGGTTGGTCTCCTTGGCTTGGCGGACGCGCGCGGCCACGCCACCGCCCTGATAAAGCGGCACCACCACGCGACCCATGATCGTCGTCGTCTGCTGCTCCCTCAGCACCCGGCTCTCGCCGAAGCGCTGCTGATATGCGGCATCGAGGCTAACCGACGGCAGGAGCTCGCCGAGGATCTGGTTGACGTTGTAGAGCGACGCTTCCTCTTGATACACCGCGGTGAGGATCACTGGGTTCTCCCCATCTCCAAGCGTCATGGCGTCATCGAGGCTCATGGGCAAAAGCCGGATGATCGACGGCGGGTGGACGAGGTTGGACGGCGGGTGTCCGATCACCTGCTCGTAGGTGGCCCGGCTCGCCTTGAGATTGGCCTGCGCCGCGTAGAGTTGGGTGACGGAATCCGATCGCCGCGCCTCGGCCTGCGCCACATCGGTGCGCGTAACCTCGCCGACATTGAAGCGATCCTTCGTTTGCCTCAACTGTTCGCTCAGCACCTCGACATTCGACTCTCGCAAGCTCACCACGGCGAGATCGCGCACGACGTCGACATAGGCCGTGGCCGCATTAAGCAACGTGTTCTGCTCGACCGCGCGAAGCCCCTCACGCACAGCCTGCACCGTGGCCTTGGCCTGGCGGATGGCGTTGATATTTTGAAAGCCTTCGAAAATGGGCTGGCTCAGTCCGACGCTGTAACCGCGCGGATGGGTGACGCCGTCGCTGGTAATGTCCCCGTTCTGACCGAAATTGGCCTGACCAGCATCGAGCGAGGCACAGAAGGCCGGCTCGAGCGCCGCCACGTCGTCACTGCATTGCTGGCTGTCCCCCCGGCTTCCTCCGGCGATGTCGCTTTCGGTATTGCGGAAACTCACATCGCCAGTGGCGCTGATGTTTGGGCGTAATCCAGACTTCGCGATGGCAACCTGCTCATCGGTTGCCCGCGCGCGGGCGCGCTCCGCAGCCAGTGCCGGATTGATCAGATAGGCGTTCGCCAACGCCTCATCGAGCGTTTCGGACGCAGCCGGAGGTGCGCAGAGTGTGGCCGCCATCAGGAAGCAACCAATAATCGCTCCGCCACGCAGCCAAGAGGGCTCCGCGCAGGACATTTGGTGCCTGCTCAGAACGCCAATCACTTTTGTTGCCTCCGCAGTTAGCGACACCCCCGTCCCCAACTGCTCGGGAAAACATAAAGCACCCTAGCCGCCGAGGTAAGTCGATGCCGTCGATTGGGACCGATTCTGGCAAAAAACTCAAGGCACTGTGGGATAGGAGCAACAGTGGAGATTAGAACACGAAGCAGGGCGCGGGCGTAAAGCCCGGCAGCGGCTTGGCATTCGCATCGAATTGGGCGAGACCGCTCGTCTCGCCTTCCACCTTAACGAACAGGCAGGCCTTGGGTTGGCCAGCTCTCCCTTGCTGACCGCCCGCGACGATCGCGACGAGGCGGCCGCCTTCCTTCAGTTGCGCCAGCAGCGCCTCGGACACCTCCGGCACGCTGCCATTGAGCAGAATCACATCGAAGGGACCGGCCGCGGGGGCGCCTCGCGACAATTCGCCCTCGACGATGGTCGCATTGGCGATGGCGAGGTCGCGCAAATTCGCGCTCGCCGCCGCAGCCAGTTCGGGCTCGGCCTCAACCCCGGTGACGGAGCGGGAAAGTCGCGCAAGCACCGCCGTCGAATAGCCGGTGGCGCAGCCGATATCGAGTACGGAACCATTGGCCTCGACCGCAGCGAGCTGGATCAAGCGAGCTAGGACCACGGGCGGGAGAAGGTAGCGGGCGGGCGCGGCGTCGATCGCGGGCCAGACCTCCAGCGCCGCGTCCATATAGGCGAAGGGCTGCCTCGATGGCGGCACGAAGCGCTCCCGGGGCAGTTCAGCCATGGCGGCAAGGAGCCGCCGATCGGTGACCTTGGTCGGGCGAAGCTGCGTTTCGACCATGGTCTCGCGCGCAGTTTCGAAATCGGTCATGCCGGTCTCCCCTCCTCGATCCCGAGAGCCAATAGACTATGCCCACTGGTTCGAGGGGTATGCGAGCCATATTGACGCCGAGGCCATTCGGCACCTAGTTAGCAGGTCTCGGGGGACTCCCCTATCCAGGCCACGTGGCGGAGTGGTGACGCAACGGACTGCAAATCCGTGCACCCCGGTTCGATTCCGGGCGTGGCCTCCAATATTCAGGATTTAGGTCCACCGACGTCTGCCGGACCCAGTCTCGATCTAGGCACCCAATCCGGTTCGTCCTATCCGGGCGAGCGTCGATTGCGAACCGCAGGCGAGACCACCGCCGTCGTCGCTTCGTTTTCATGGCCACGGGTTCGCGTCGGATTCCAGCATGCTCCCAGCCCTACTCAGAGACTTCGTCCGCCGCACTCGGCGGGGTTTGCGAAAACTCCCCAAAGCCGCGTCTGCCGTGGCACACAGCATCAAGAAAAAGATGGGGGATCGCAGTCCGACTCCCTTTGACGATGACAGTTCGGGCGGTTGCTTCGCGGTGCCGTCCGGAATGTGGTTGGAATTCGGTGTGGCGCGATCTCCGGTAACATGAGGGTATCGTTTCAGGCTGCGAGGTCAATCCCCGGGTTAAGCCCGGGGACCTGATCGATGGGTTTCGTGGACA
>JBAUEK010000196.1:0-6127 GCA_049678565.1 Methyloceanibacter sp.
CGCCACCTCTTTGAAGCGCGGCGCCTGTGGCAGAGGCGACGGCTCGGCCGAGAGGCCGTGACATTTCGAGCAATATTTTTCGGCGTAGACGAAGCCAGCTTGGGAACTGCTCAGATCGCCGGCTAACGCTCCGGTCGCGGTCGCAACGACGATGCCCGTGCTCAGCAACAAGCTCTTCATGCGCGGCCTCCTGGTTCCATCGGCTTTCCGGTGGTGGCCCCGGTCGTGGATATAGAAGCGCGAGAAGCGATCATCCGGTTTGATCCGAGTCAAAACCTGGCGGGAACCGCGGGACGCCCTCAGACGCTTCTTTGTTGGCACGGAACGGCGTATGCCTGGACCAACGCTCCAAGCTCGCAGGGAGGCAGGGTGCAAGCGCGGAATACGCACAAGGTCGTTTACGCCGCTCTCATCGGCAACACCCTGATCGCGTTCAGCAAATTCGCGGCGGCGGCGATCACTGGGTCGTCGGCGATGCTCTCCGAAGCGGTGCATTCGGTGGTCGACACCGGCAATCAAGGCCTGCTGCTGCTCGGCATGAAGCGGGCCGAGCGGCCGGCCGATGCCGCCCATCCTTTCGGTTATGGGGCCGAGATTTTCTTCTGGGCCTTCGTCGTCGCCATTCTGATTTTCGCTGTCGGCGCCGGCATCTCCTTGTTTGAGGGCGTGTACAAGCTGCTCAACCCGCATCCGATCGAGCGGGCTTACGTCAATTACATCGTGCTCGGCCTGGCCTTTGTGTTCGAAGGCGTGGCCTGGGTGATCGCCTATCGCGAATTTCGGCGTGCCGAGCGGGTCAAGCGGCCGCTCCGCTTCTTCTCCGCCCTCCAGCAATCCAAGGACCCGACCGTCTTCACCGTGCTGTTCGAGGACAGCGCCGCGCTGCTCGGTCTCGTCGCCGCATTCGCCGGCGTGGCGGCGACCGACCTTCTAGGTCTGGAATGGGCTGACGGCGTCGCCTCGATCGTGATCGGGGCTATCCTGGCCGGAACCGCGGTACTGCTGGCCTATGAGACCAAGGGCCTCCTTATCGGCGAAGCGGCCAGCCGAACCGTGGTCAGGGGTATCCGCGATATCGTCGGCGACAATCCGAAGATCCTGGGCATCAACGAACTCCGGACGCTGCATCTCGCGCCCTACGAAATCCTGCTCGCGATCAGCGTCGATTTCGCCGACGGGCTGTCCTCGGAGGCGGTCGAGGAAGCGGTGAGCGTGCTCGAGCTCAAGATCAAGAAGCGCTACCCGCAAGTGACGCGGGTGTTCATCGAGGTACAGTCGAAACGGCGCCATGACCAGTTCGTGGCCGAGGACGAGGCGAGCGCCTAGACCAGAGACGCCGCGAGCACCGTCAAACCGAGGCATTCCGCCAATTGCGCGCCGGCGCCGAGTACATCCCCGGTTTGGCCACCGAGCCGGGCCGACGCCAATGCGCCCACGGCAATGGCGGCGGCGACGGCACTCAGGATCACCAGCACCGACAATCCGAACGGCAGCAGCAGCCAAATAAGGACGAAGGCGACACCAAGGGCCGCTGCCGCAAGACCCAGGCTGGGGCGGCCGACGGAAGCCGACAGCCCGTCGCCGCGGGCGGGCGGAAGCGCCGCCATGAGCAGGACCGCAGCCATGCGGCTCGCGGCGCCCGCCGCCACCAGCGCCGCCAGCACCGCATAATCGTGGGCGATCAGGGCGATGGCGCCGGCGCGTAATATCAGCGAGAGGACCAGGGCGACCACGCCATAAGTGCCGATCTGGTGATCGCGCATGATGGCGAGGCTCTTCTCCTTCGTGGCTCCGGCCAGGCCGTCGGCGAAATCGGCGAGGCCATCCTCATGCAGCGCCCCCGTGGCGAGGATCATGGCTGCCAGCGCCCAGACCGCGGCGAGCGCCGGTGGGCAGGAAAGAGCTAGGCCGAGCCAATAGACCGCCCCACCAAGCGCGCCGATGGCGGCGCCGACCAGGGGATAGGCCCAGACGCCGTCAGCCGGCGCCGGCGCCTGCCGCAGCTTCAGGCGGTGGACGGGCAAGCGCGTCAGCAGCGCTAACGCCGAAGCGAGCTCGGCCAGTCTCTGGCGCAGCATGTCAGTCGCGTTCATCGACACCAGCCTCGTCGAAAGTGGCCATGCCCAGATGACAGGCGAGAGCCGCGCGCAGCACCGCCACGGAGAGCGCGGCGCCCGAGCCCTCGCCAAGCCGCATGTCGAGATCGAGAATGGGCCGCATGTTCAGCTCCGTGCAAAGCGTGCGGTGAGCGGCCTCGGCCGAGCAATGGGCAATCTGGACATGACCAAGGGCGCCCTGACTGAGATGCGCCAGCGGCGCCGCCGCGGCGGTGGCGATGAAGCCGTCAAGCACCACGGGGATCGCGTGCCGCCGCGCGGCGAGCGTGGCGCCGAGAATGGCGGCAAGCTCCCGCCCCCCAAGCGCCATGGCCGCCGTCAGCGGATCGGAACACTGCGCGCGATGAAGCTTGAGGCCGGCGTCGATGGCGGCGCGCTTGCGGCCGAGGCCGGACTCATCGAGGCCGGTGCCGCGCCCGGCCCAGCGCTCGCCGTAACCGCCGAGCAACGCCGCGGCCAGAGCCGAGGCGGCGGTGGTGTTGCCGATACCCATCTCGCCGAGACAAACAAGATCGGCCGAAGCCGACACCGAATCGAAGCCGGCCGAGACCGCCTCGACGAACTCGGCCTCATTCATGGCAGGAGCTTCGGTGAAGTCCGCCGTGGGCGTTTCGAGCTGCAACGGAATCACGCGGAGCGAAGCGCCGACGCTGTTGCAGATCTGGTTGATGGCAGCGCCACCGCACTCGAAATTGGCGACCATCTGGGCGGTGACCGAAGCCGGATAGGCCGAGACGCCCTTTGCCGTGACCCCATGATTGCCGGCGAAAACCAGCACCTCGACGCGATCGAGGCGCGGCGCCTCTCGGCCCTGCCAGCGCCCGAGCCAGGCGGCAAGCTCCTCCAGCCGCCCGAGGCTTCCTTGCGGCTTGGTCAGGCGCGACTGGCGATGAGTAATCGCGGCTGCGGCTGCGTCACTGCCGTCAGGCAGCTCCACGAGCAGCATGCGCAAGGCAGCGAGACTGGCGATGCTGCTCATGCAAGCTCGGCGAGCGTATCGGCGGGAATCGTCGCGGGCTCGGGCTCACCCGCGATGGCGTGAAAGAATGAGCCGGTGACGTGTCCGCGCCGCCCGCCCGCCTGTCCCAGCGCCCTGCCCTCGGCATCGAACAGATCGGCAAGCGCCGCATCCGGCCCGGGCTCGGCCAGCGAGGCGTAGTGGAACTCGTGCCCACGCAACGCCGCGCCGGCGCGTCCGAGCGGGCAATCCTGGAGGAGAGTAGCCCGGCGGTAACCGAGATGCAGGCGGCGCTGGGCGAAGCTCGTCACCTGGCCGAGCAGGCCGGTCATGGCGTGACGCTTGCCGTCAGCGTCGACGAGCGCTTGGCCAAGCACCATGTAGCCGCCGCACTCGCCATGCACCGGCTTTGTCGCGGCGAAGCGCGCGAGGCCGTGTTTGAAGCGGGCGGCATTGGCAAGCGTCCCGGCATGCAGCTCGGGGTAGCCGCCTGGCAGCCAGCATGAATCGCAAGCTTGCGGGGGGGCCTCATCGGCAAGCGGTGAGAAGGGAACGATCTCGGCGCCCGCGCGCCGCCACGCCTCGACGAGATGCGGATAGATGAAGGCGAAGGCCGCGTCGGACGCGAGCGCGACGCGCTGCCCCGGCGGTGGCAGCGCGGCGGCGGCCTCTGGCTGAGGCACGACGTCAAGCTCACCCGCCAGCTCCTGGATCAGCCCGAGATCGCAATGGCGCTCGGCCAGCTCGGCGAGGCGATCGAGACGAGGCTCGAGATCGTCATGCTCGTGCGCCTGCACCAGGCCGAGATGGCGCTCGGGAAGATGGATCGCTTCGTCGCGGGGGATGGCGCCGACGATCGGGATATCGAGCGCGGCGACGGCGCGCTCGATCATGGCGCGGTGGCGGTCGCTGCCGAGCCGGTTCAACACCACGCCGGCAAGGTTCAGGCGCGGATCGAAGCTGGCGAAGCCGTGCACAACCGCCGCCGCCGATTGCGCCTGGCCCGACACATCGAGCACGAGCAGCACGGGGATGCCGAAGCGGATGGCGAGCTCGGCCGCGGCGCCCTCACCCATCGCCCCGCCGGCAACGCCGTCGAACAGGCCCATGGCGGATTCGATCACGAGCAGATCGGCGTCATTCCCCGCGGCGTGAATCAGGCCCTCAAGCAGCGCCGGGCCCATGGCCCAAGCGTCGAGATTGAGGCAAGGAGCGCCAGAGGCCGCTTGATGGAAGGCCGGGTCGATATAGTCCGGTCCGCATTTGGCGGCGCGGACGCGCAAGCCCCGGCGGCGGAAGGCGGCAAGAAGTGCCAGCGTCACCGTGGTTTTGCCCGAGCCCGAGCGCGGGGCGGCGACGAGGATGACTTTTGCCTTCACCTCAGGCCACCATTGCCGGGACGCGGGCGGCAAGGTCGAGCAGCTTCGCCCTGACGGTGACGATGCCGCCGATGGCGATGATGGCCGGCGCTTCGAGATCGAGCTCGCGCGATTCGGCCACAACGCGGCCAAGCGCGGAGATCAGAATGCGCTCCTCGGCCAAGGTCGCCGAGGCGATCACGGCCACGGGTTCATCCGCATCGAGGCCGGCTTGCATGAGTGAAGCGGCGATGCGCTCGAGATTGCTCAAGCCCATATAGAGCACGATCGGTTGACCGGTCCGCGCCAGCGCGCCCCAATCGACGCGGTCCTCGTCGCTACCGCAATGACCGGTGACCAGGATCAACGCCTGGTTCACCCCGCGCAAGGTGGCGGGGATCGAGGCCACGGTCAGCGCCGCGAGGCCTGAGGTGATGCCGGGGATGATGCGGAAGGGGATGCCGGCGCTGGCCAGCGCCAACGCTTCCTCGCCGCCGCGGCCGAACACGCAAGGATCGCCGCCCTTCAAGCGCAAGACCCGTCTTCCTTCCCGCGCCAGCGCGATCAGCCGGCCGGAGATATTGGCCTGCGCGGTGGAAGGCTTGCCGCCGCGCTTGCCGGCAAATTCGAGCGTGGCGCCGGGCCCCGCAAGCGCCAGCACCCGCGGATCGACCAGCGCGTCATGGACGATGACATCGGCCTTGGCCAGGCCGGCGAGCGCGTGAAGCGTGAGGTGCCCCGGATCGCCGGGTCCGGCGCCAGCGAGCCAGACATGGCCGGGCTCGAAACCTGGCAGCTTGGCCATCGCCGCTTTGAGCGCGTCCATCACGGTTGGCGTTCCTCGCGGTGACAGGCTCGCGGCAAAGTTCTATTGGCTTGGCCATGGACGAGCCACGCTCCCTCCGCCGCGGCTGGACCACCGGCGCCTGCGCCACGGCGGCGAGCAAGGCCGCCTATGCTGCGCTCCTTACCGGGGAATTTCCCGATCCCGTCGAGATCACCTTGCCGGGCGGGCAGCTTGTCGCCTTCGCCCTCGCCGTCACGCGGCAAGAACCGGATCAGGCGATGGCAGGCGTGATCAAGGATGCCGGCGACGATCCCGACGTGACCCATGGCGCTCTGGTCGAGGCCGTGGTGCGGCAGGGCGCGCCCGGCAGCGGCGTGCGCTTCAAGGCGGGGATCGGCGTGGGCACCGTCACTTTGCCGGGACTCCCGGTCGCCCCCGGCGAGCCCGCGATCAATCCGGTACCGCGCCAAATGATCCGCGCGGCCATCGCCGAAATTGCAAGCGCCCATGGCGCGTCCGGCGATGTCGAGGTCGAGATCGCCATTCCGCATGGCGAGGAGATGGCGGCCAAAACGCTCAATGCGCGGCTCGGCATTTTGGGCGGGCTGTCGATCCTCGGCACCACCGGGGTGGTGGTGCCCTATTCCTGCGCCGCCTGGATCGCCTCGATCCATCAAGGCATCGACGTCGCCCGCGCCACCGGCACGGCCCATGTGGCGGGCGCGACCGGGCGCATGTCGGAGGCCGCGGTGCGTAGACTCTACGACTTGGCCGACGGGGCACTGCTCGACATGGGCGATTTCGTCGGCGGCATGCTCAAATATCTGCGCACGCACCCGGTTCCCAAACTGACCATCGCCGGGGGCGTGGCCAAGATGACGAAACTGGCGCAAGGGCTGCTCGATCT
>JBAUEK010000197.1:0-3379 GCA_049678565.1 Methyloceanibacter sp.
GTTGCTCGTCGCTCACCCAACAATAGGCGCCGTCACTCTTGCGGAAGCGATATTCTGCCGTGTGCCGCCCTGCCTCGAACAGCTTGGCCTGCTCGGCCTCCACCGCATCAATGTCCTCGGGATGCACGCGGGTGCGCCAGAAGTCGGCATGCTCGAGATACTCCTCCGGGGAGTAGCCAAGCTGCCGCTTGATATTGCTACTAACGAAGGTTGGTGCAAAGTCGCCACTTGCCTTGAAGCTGTAGATCACGGCCGGCGCGCTTTGGAGCAAGGTGGAGAGGCGCCCGCGCGCTTCGTTCTCGGCCTCTTCTGCTTGTTTTCGCGCCGTGATGTCGCTCCACGAGCCCACGATCTCGACAGGCTCGCCCTTCTCGTCGCGGATCACGTACTGTTCGTCATTCACCCAGCAACAGGAACCGTCCTTGCGGTGGAAGCGGTATTCGAGCGCGTGTTTACCGTTCTTGAGCAGGTTCGTGATCTCCGTCTCCACGCGCTGACGATCGTCAGGGTGGACCCGCTCGCGCCAGAAATTTTGGTTGTCGAGATATTCGCACGGAGCGTAGCCGAACAGCGCCTCGATATTGCTACTGACGAAGGTGGGCGCAAAGTCGCCGCTCGCCTTGAAGCTGTAAATTACGGCGGGCGAAACACTGAGCAGCTGCGTGAGTCGCTCCCCCGCGGTGGCTTGCGCCTCAGTGAGGCGCTGACGAACGGCCTCTTCCTGCGCGCGCGCGGCCGCGTTCAGGACCTGCTCCATGATATCTGCAATCGCCCCGGGGTCTATGTCGCCAGGCGTGCCGCGCAACTTTTCTGCTAGGGCGACCGCAGCCGTCTCGGCGCATTGTCTGAGTTTTGTCATGCCTCAGTTTTTCCAGCACATGAAAGGAGCGCTACCGCCCTGAGTACATAGCATTTGTCCAAGCGCTTGGGCCATCAGCATTATGCTAGCGACGCTCAGTTCGCGGCGCCTGTTACTGTAGGCTAGGGCGCAACTTTCCCCGCCCCGTTGATCTGACGCAAGGACTTCCTTTAAACGAACCAAGTTGGCCCTCAAAATGGTAAAATGGCTGGTCGGATCACTACCCTCTTGAAATATCCTTTGGCCCGCCCTCCTTCCGGCTTCACCTCTAGCGCCGGGTAAAAACGCCGAAAAGGAAGCCGAGGGCAATGGCAATCGCCACTGCGGAGAGCGGGTTCTGTCTGATCGTCTCTTCTGCCTGGTTCGCGCTCTCCATCACCTTGTCTTGGCCGCGGCCGAGTTGCGTGTTGGCGATGTGGCCGACCGTCGAAGTCAGGCTTTGCAAATCGGCGCGAATCGCTTCGATCTGTTCAGCAAGCTCATAAGTGTCTAGTAGGATATCGTGCGCCGCCGCGCTTTTTTTGGCGGTAGTCTCGGTCGAGGACATGGGTTTCACCTTCCTTCCTTAGGGGATTGCGGCGTGGTAAGGCAAAAGCAACCCCCGACTCCGCACCATTGGTTCCGCTGACGCTGTAATAGGGAACGTATCCACCCTCAATCTTCCTATGGCCGAGCCACTAGTTGAACCGCTCCTATCCGCAGATTAACGTGGCGTTGGTCCTTCCGAGGGAATGCGTGGAGCGACCGCAATCATAGCACCGGGCACGGCAAGCGAACAGCGTGACACTTCTCAATGTCTTCTTTCCTCAACGCCAAAGGCGCTCAGCTCGTCATTGTCGACGACCGCAAGGCTCCCGGCCTCGCTGCCACACTGGAGGTTGAGCGACTTGGTCTCGGCGGCTTCGATGTGGACGATCTGGCCTAGTCGTAGGCTAACCCGAACAGTTGCCGCTGATTTAGCGGTGGCATCTGTGCTGTCCCACAGCAAGGCCTGGACAGCGCAGCGGCCACTGCCTGGTACGAAGAATACTATGACGCGCTTATTGCCTACCGCGGTGAGTATGGGCTCGTGAGGCCGACAGGACCTAGACTCAGGGCTTGCTCGCCGGCGAGCGAGAAGGTTCCAAAACCGCTGAAGAGGATTAAGATACCCGCTTGCAGCGAACTTCCACCTTCATGGGCGCCAACGGCGCGTCAGGCCGATGACCGAGCCTCTGTTCGACAAAATTGCCATCGTTGGACTTGGGCTGATCGGCTCCTCGATCGCTCGCGGTGTCAAGGCGCACGGGATCGCCAGCACCGTCGTAGGCTATGACCTGTCAGCTGACGTACGGGCGCGGGCGCGCGAGCTTGGCTTCTGCGACGCGGTGGCCGATAGCCCGGAGGCCGCCGTGGCCGGCGCCTCTCTCGTCGTCCTTGCCGTGCCGGTGGGGGCGACCGCCGAGGCGGTCGAGGCCGCAGCACCCAACCTCGAAGACGGCGCCATCGTCACTGAGGCTGGGTCAGTAAAAGCCGCGGTGATCCGCAAGGTGCTTGACGTGCTGCCCGCTCGCGCCGCCTTCGTTCCCGGCCATCCTATTGCCGGCACCGAGCATTCGGGGGCCGATGCGGGCTTCGCCGAGCTGTTCGAGGGGCGCTGGTGCATCCTCACCCCATGCGAGCGCAGCACGGACGAGGCAGTGGCGAAGGTCACAGCATTCTGGCGGGCGCTCGGCTCGGAGGTGGAGACCATGACGCCCGAGCACCACGACATGGTGCTCGCCATCACCAGCCACATCCCGCACCTGATTGCGTACAACATCGTCGGCACCGCCGCCGACATGGAGAAGGTCACGCGGTCCGAGGTGATCAAATTCTCCGCCGGCGGCTTCCGCGACTTCACCCGCATCGCGGCCTCCGATCCCGTAATGTGGCGCGACGTGTTCCTCAACAACAAGGAGGCGGTGCTGGAGATGCTCGGCCGTTTCTCGGAGGATCTCACGGCGCTGCAGCGCATGATCCGCTGGGAGGACGGACAGGCGCTGCTCCAACTCTTCACTCGGACCCGCGCCATTCGCCGCGGTATCATCAAGGCGGGGCAAGATACCGAAGCAGCGGATTTCGGCCGCCCGTACGGCCATAAGAATTAAAGCACCATGGGCTTTGCACTTGGGAGCGACTGCTCCGGTTGCCCAGCGCCAAAATCCCCCTGGCAAAACAGTTAGTCTAGATGACACGGTGGTGTCGCACAATTCAGCTAACACTTGCCGTTTCGAGGTTGGTGCAGAGTGGTCACGCCGATCCGCCCGAACCTCACAATCCACGTTCGCTGATAATCCGGCATCGTCCCGTTCGCGCTGGCGCGCAGGTGAAGCGGCGCCAGTCAGACTACCCCGTAGGCCAGCATGGCGTCAGCCACCTTCTTGAAGCCGGCGATGTTGGCGCCCCGCACATAGTCGATGTGCTCGCTGCCGCGCGTGCCGCCGTATTCGACGCAGGAATCGTGGATGCCCTTCATGATGTCGGTTAGCAGCGTCTGCA
>JBAUEK010000198.1:0-11493 GCA_049678565.1 Methyloceanibacter sp.
CGGCCCGGCCGCGATGCACGATGATCGACAGCGCGTCCACCGGCTCGTCGTTGACCAGGAGCGCCATCTTGACCAGCTCGCCTTCCTCGTAGCCGATGATGTGATAGTCGAAGCTGGCGTAGCCGCGCGAGACCGACTTCAGTCTGTCGTAGAAATCGAACACCACTTCATTCAGCGGCAGCTCATAGACGAGCATGGCGCGGGAACCGGCATAGGTCAGGTTCTTCTGCCGTCCGCGCCGGTCCTCGCACAGCTTGAGCACGGCGCCGAGATGCTCGTCGGGCACAAGGATGGTGGCCTCGATCCACGGCTCCTCGATCTTGGTGATCTTCTGCGTGTCCGGCATGTCGGCCGGGTTGTGCAGCTCCTGCACCGTGCCATTGGTCAGATGCGCGCGGTAGATGACCGACGGTGCGGTGGCGATCAGGTCGATGTTGAATTCGCGCTCAAGCCGTTCGCGGATGATCTCGAGATGCAGCAGGCCGAGAAAGCCGCAGCGGAAGCCGAACCCGAGCGCGGCCGAGGTCTCCATCTCATAGGAGAAGCTCGCGTCGTTGAGTCGGAGCTTGCCAACGGCCTCGCGTAGGTCCTCGAACTCATTGGCATCGACCGGGAACAACCCGCAGAACACGACCGGCTGCGCCGGCTTGAAGCCGGCCAATGGCGTCTCCGCCGGCTTCTTCTCGTCCGTCACGGTATCGCCGACACGGGTGTCCGCCACCTGGCGGATCGAGGCGGTGAAGAAGCCGATCTCGCCGGGGCCAAGCTGGCTCCGCATCTCCTGCTTCGGGCGGAAGATGCCGACCCGATCGACCAGATAGGAGCCGCCGGTCAGCATCAGCTTGATGCGCTGGCCCTTCACCAGTTTGCCGTCGATGATGCGGACGAGCACGACGACGCCGAGATAGGAGTCGTACCAGCTGTCGACCAAGAGCGCCTTGAGCGGCTTATTGATATCGCCTTTGGGCGCAGGGAGCCGATGCACGATCGCCTCCAGCACCTCGGCCACGCCGAGGCCGGTCTTGGCCGAGATCTCAACCGCGTTCGAGGCGTCGAGCCCGATCACGTCCTCGATCTGCCGGCGCACTTGCTCGGGGTCTGCCGCGGGCAGGTCGATCTTGTTCAGGACCGGGACCACCTCATGGTGATTGTCGAGCGCCTGATAGACATTGGCGAGAGTCTGAGCCTCGACGCCTTGGCTCGCGTCGACCACCAGCAGAGACCCCTCGCAGGCGGCGAGGCTCCGGTTCACCTCATAGGCGAAATCGACATGGCCCGGCGTGTCGATCAGGTTGAGCTCGTAGAGTTTGCCGTCGCTGGCGCGATAGTCGAGCCGCACGGTCTGTGCCTTGATCGTGATTCCGCGCTCGCGCTCGATATCCATGGAATCGAGCACCTGCTCCTTCATCTCCCGCGCGGAAAGCCCCCCGCAGAGCTGGATCAGCCTGTCGGCGAGGGTGGATTTGCCGTGGTCAATATGGGCGATGATGGAGAAGTTGCGGATGCGTGAAAGCGGCGTAGCCTCGGATCGACTCATGAGCGGCTTGGTAGAGAGCCGCACCGCGAGGGTCAAGCGGCGGGCGCGCGACGATCGCCGCTCCGCGATTTTCCCAGCGGTGAGGATGCGACAAAAGGCGCAGCTTTCGACCCCACATTTTGTGACACACGCTTAGCCAAGCAGGCAGCCTACGGAACAAGGCGGTTGACGGGGCGGGCGAATGTAATGCCTATTGCCGCTGCGTAACGTTTCGTGACAATCAAACGGAGTAACCTGATGGTTAAGAAAGTCTTTCTCGCCGCTGTTGCAACTCTTCTGCTGGCCGCCGCAATGGCTCCGGTCAGCTCCACTTCGGCGCTCGCCCGCCATGGCTGCTGGAAGGCCGCCAAGGCTCACCATCTGACCACGATCAAGGAGCGGATGGCCTTTAGGAAATCTTGCCGGGCTCATTATCGGGCTGCCAAGAAGGCCGCCAAGTAGGCCGGCTGACGAGCAGCTCTGCTCTCTCCGTTTAGAAGGGATCCGCGGGGCCCCGCGGGTCCCTTCTCTTTGGGCCCGAGGCTAAGCCAGCCAAGCCCGTGCTATGAGCGCAAAGGCGCCGCTGCGGCGCCCCAAAAAAAGCGGAATCAATGGCTTTCTGTCAGTTGATCCGGCGGAATCAATCCGCCGCGGACACCGTCGGCGAACATCGCTGCTTCGCCGGCGGCACACCGAATTTCCCTAATGACGAAGAATGGAGAACGAACTGATGATTAAGAAGATCATTTTGGCCGCTGCCGTGACCGGTTTCGTGGCTGGTGCAGCCATTCCGCTTCACACCTCGACCGCAGAGGCAGCCCCCAGCGGATGCATCAAGGCCGCCAAGGCGAAGTTCGCCGGCGACCGCAAGGCGCGCGTTGCCTACCGCAAGGAGTGCCGCACGCACTTCAAGTCGTACAAGAGCGCTCAGAAGGCTGCCAAGAAGGCCGCCAAGCACGCCGCTTCGTAAGCGTCTTATTTGCAGAGTTTGGAAGGGATTCGCGGGCTCGCTCGCGGGTCCCTTTTTTTGCGGGCGGCGCGGGCTAGGCCGCGTCCGCCTCAGATGCCGGCATACCATTCGTAGCCGCGGTCTTCCCAGAAGCCGCCCATGCCGCCACGGATCGGCGCGATCTCGTCGACGGCCTCGATGCGCATGACATATTTCGCCATCTTGTAACCGAGCTGCCGCTCGACCCGGAGCCGCAATGGCGCGCCGTGAGGAATGGGCAGCGCCGCGCCGTTCATGTCGTAGGCCAAGATGGTCTGCGGGTGGAAGGCGTCCTCGAGTCCGACGGATTCGTAATATTTGCCGTCGTCGCCACCGGTCTCGCCGAGATCGTCGGCGCAATAGAACACGATGTAGCGTGCTGACGGCTTCAGTTCGGCTTGCTCGAGCAGGGCCTTCAGCGGCACGCCGGTCCATTTGCCAATCGAGCTCCAGCCCTCGACGCAATCGTGCCGCGTGATCTGCGTGCGGGCCGGCATCGCGCGCAGCTCCGCCAGCGACAGCTCCATAGGTTTGCCCACGAGGCCGTCGATCTTCAGCTTCCAATCGGTGAAGCCGTTCGCAGCGAGAGCGTTGTAGTCCTCGTCGTCGGGATTGGTGGTGCCGTTTGCCTTGAAGTCGGCGGAGATATCGGCCTCGCTATATTCGCGGGCAAGCGCGCTGGCCGGAACGAGCGCCCTCTGCGCGACGCGGGTGAGGATTTCGGCCTTGTCGAGAATGCGACGCACCCATGGCTGCGCGGAGAGATCGCCATCGCAGCCGCCGAGAAGCGTCGCGCCGGCGATGGCAGCTCCCCTGGCGAGAAACCCGCGCCGGTCGAGCGTCTTCGGACTCATGACTGCGCCTCCGGAACTTTGACCACATAGCGGCCGGTGATCATGGAGCGGAGGTTGTTCCAGACGCCCGAGATCAGCACCATGACGAGGTGCACCACGACGAACAGCACAATGCCGCTCGCGGCGATGAAATGGATGGTACGCGCCGACTGACGTCCGCCGAAGATGTCGAGGAGAAAGGGGTAGCCGGCGTCCATGCCCGGCGACATGGCCAGCCCCGTGGCCAGCATCAGCGGCAGAAGTAGAAACGCCACGATGAGATAAGCAAGCTTTTGCAGCACGTTATAGCGTTTGGCCTCCTCGCCTTGCGGAAATCTCAAGCGCAAATGCTCCCAGATCGAGGCGCCGATATGCCTGAGCTCCGGCCCGCTCGGCGCAAGGTCGCGACTGATATGGCCCGAGGCGAGGCTGTAGATGAGATAGATGAAGCCGTTGATGACGAACAGCCAGGCGAAGAAGAAATGCCAGCGGCGGCCCATGGAAAGGTCGCGGTGTCCGGGCAGCGTGACCGACCAAGGGAAGCCGCGGACCTCGTAGCCGCCGTCGGGCGTGATGGCGAGGCCGAACACGCCGGTGGTGTCGATATGCCAGCCGAAGATCTTGGTGATGCCGAAGATCTCCTCGCCATGGCGCATGGGTTGCATCGCCATCACCGGATCGGCGAAGGTCGATTTCGATCCAAGGTAGAGTGCCGGGTGGGCGTTGAAGATTTGCAGCCCGCTCATGAGCAGGACCAGCAGACAAACCACATTGACCCAATGCGTCACGCGCACCGCGCCCGAGTGCCGGTGGACGACTTCCTGTTTGTGGTTCGAGACGTCGGTCTGGGGTTCCATTGCCGTGCCTGAGGATCAGCCTGCATCGAGGAAGTTACGGCCGGACGCCTCCATTGGATGCAAGCCAGTGCCGCCGATCAGGATGGCTTGGCTCCCCAGATTTGCTCGAGACGCTGGGCTCTGCCGCAACTCCATTTGTAGTATTTGTAGCTGATCGAATTGGTGTTGTGATAATTCTGGTGGTAGTCCTCCGCCGCCGTGAAGGTCGTGACCGGCTTGATCTCCGTCGCCACCTTTTCCTTGAGGCGATCGGCGATCTCCTTCCGGGTGGTTTCGGCCAAATTCCTCTCTTCATCGTTGCCGACGAAGACGACGCTCCGATAGGCATTGCCCTTGTCGCAAAACTGCCCGTCCGGATCGAAGGGGTCGACATTGTGCCAGAACTGTTCGAGCAGCTGCGCGTAGCTCACCTTGGCGGGGTCGTACACGACCTCTACCGCTTCCTGGTAGCCCTCATGGTCCCCATAGTTGGGGTTCGGCTTGGTGCCGCCGGCATAGCCCGATGTCGTCTCCACCACGCCCGGCACCTCGTCGAATGCGGCCTCCAGGCACCAGAAGCAGCCGCCGGCGAAGATCGCCGTCCCGGTCTGCGCCGCTGCCGCCTCCTTGCCGCCCTCGCTCATTGCCAGGGCGGCAAGCAGCAGGGCGGTCAACGCGCCAATCCATCTAACCGTCATGGGCGAGTCTCCAGAAATGTTCAATTGAGCATAAGGGGGCGCGCCATCCGGGCAAACGGCCTCTCGCGCGAGTGTGAAACGAATTGAAGGGGCGGAAGAGCGCTCTCCGGTTTGTGGAGCAGCGCCGTTTTCAGCTATGGAGGGTCGATGCAACAGCCTCTCTCTTCACCCGCGGACGAACTCAAGCCGGCCTATGACGTGGTCGTGGTCGGCTCCGGCTATGGCGGCGGCGTTTCCGCCTCGCGCCTGGCACGCGCCGGCTTGCGCGTCTGCGTCATCGAGCGCGGCCGCGAGTTCCTGACCGGCGAGTTCCCGAGCCGGTTGCCGGAGTTGCGCCGCGAGCTTCAGCTCAATGGCGGCAAGATGCGGAGCGGCAGCCGGACCGGGCTGTTCGATTTCAGGCTCGGCGCCGATATCCACGTTCTAATCGGCTGCGGGCTCGGCGGCGGCTCTCTCATCAATGCCGCCGTGGCGCTCAAGCCCGACCCGCGTGTCTTCGCCGATGCAGTCTGGCCGGACGCGGTCAGCGGCGACGGATTGCTGGAGCAGGGCTTCGCCCGGGCCGCCGCCATGCTGCGCCCAACCCGCTATGCGCATGCCGAGGAGCTGACCAAATATCGTGCGCTGGAAGCCGCGAGCGCCTGCTTCGGCCAGCCGCCGGTCCCGGCGCCCGTCGTGGTCAGCTTCGAGCAGAACCTCAATCCCGCCGGCATCGACCAACCGGCCTGCACGCTGTGCGGCGATTGCTGCTCCGGCTGCAATGTCGGGGCCAAGAACACCATTCCGCTCACCTATCTCCCCGACGCGCGCGCCCATGGCGCCGAGATTTTCACCGAGCTTAGCGTGAGCCGCATCGCCAGAGAGGGGCGCCATTGGCGCGTTTATTTCGCCCCGACCGACGAGCCTGACGCCCGGGAGCGCGTGGTCGAGGCCAAGACCGTGGTGCTCGCCGCCGGTACGCTGGGCTCGACCGAAATCCTGCTTCGCTCGCGCGAGCATGGGCTGCCGGTTTCGGATCGCCTGGGCGAACGCTTTTCCGCCAATGGCGACATCATCGCCTTCGCTCTTGGGGGCAAGGGGCGGGTGAACGCCATCGGCGTCGGCCATCCGCCGAAATTCGACGGCGACGCCATCGGCGCTTGCGTCACTGGCGAGATCGAGCTCCACGATCACGACCAGCTCGACCACTCCATGTTCCTGCAGGAGGGTGTCATGCCCTCGGCGCTGGCGCCGCTGCTGCCGGTGTTCTTCATCTCCGGCGGCAGGCTGCTCGGTGCCGCGCAAAGCCTGATCAAGGGCGTCTATCACGGGCCGCTGCAGACCCTCCACACCTTCTTCGTCGTCTCCCATGACGACGCATGCGGCCGCATCAGCCTCATCAATGGCCGCGCCCAGGTCGAATGGCCGCATGTGGCCGAGCAGCCGGTCTATGCGCGCGTCGATGCCGCCCTCACCAAAGCGGCGGAGAGCGTGGGCGGGCGCTACATCAAGAACCCGCTCGCGGCTACCACCATGGGCACGAAGCCCGCCACGGCGCACCCCTTGGGCGGTTGCGGCATGGGCGATGATGCCGCGGGCGGCGTGGTCAACCACAAATGCCAAGTGTTCAACAATAGGGGCGGCGTCCATGCCGGGCTGTATGTCTGCGACGGTTCCGTTATCCCGCGCTCGATCGGGGTCAACCCGCTGCTGACCATCACCGCGCTGACCGAGCGCGCCATGATCCATTTCGCCCGCGACCACAATCTCGGCTTCGACACCGCGCCACGAAAGGTCGCTCTGGCGACTTAGCTCAAATGACCAGACACTTATGGATAGGATGGGTCGGGTGGTATGTGGCGGAGAGAGCGCTGAGAAGATGCCACGTAAAATGATGGCCATTATTTTTCATGCGTTTGAACTCCGGTGTGTGCCCTTTACGGTCGGCCGTGATGTTTAGAAGCATAGATCTGAATGCCGCGGACTGCATCTTCTCCAGGAATAGTGAGTAGTCCGTCAACGCACGATCTGACCAAGCTTCACATATGTAAGAAATACGGTCAGTCGGGGTCATATCCATCAGCGTTTCCGCGATCTCTATCTTTTCTTCATAAATCCTTTGAGCCATCTCCGCAGCAATAAGTACTCCGCTATATAAGTTTACGAGAAAAAACCAATTTTATATTGCGATCCCCCCAACTCTTACCTTCTTCAATTGTTTTATACTCAAAATCTACACACATAGTTCGGTAGTACCTGATTAAATCATTCAGGAAGAATAAACCGAGCTGATGCGTTTTAATTTCTTCGCTTATATATCTACTAATGATGTCGCTTCTGATTTTCCGGAAGTAGGCTTCGCCGGCAACTGGGCGCCCCTCGATTAGAAGAAGGATTCGCCGCGTCAGATCCTCATTTTTTTCATGCTGGCCGCCGATATTCCTTGTCATCGAATCGGCCGCGGTGATCCTATGAAAGGGCCCGCCCGCCGAGGGCAGCTTTCCAATTCTGTCGCGTACTGCTGCTCCGACGCGCTCTCCGAATTCTTTCAGTTCGGAGGCCTCAGGGTCACGCGACGTCATGATGAAATAGTCGAAGTCGGACTCTGTACTGGCCTCCAGCCGTCCGTAGGAGCCGGTAATTGCCACGCAACAGTCTTTGTCCACAGCACCCAACGCATTAGCAATCGAGGCAATTTTTTCTTTGGAAAAATTCCGCGCAGCCAGAAGAATATCGGCCTTCGGATCAGACTGCGTGCTGCTTGCCGTCTTGGTAGCGCCCATAAAAATCCTTTTGCCGTCTCAGCTTAACTTTTGGATTGATCCGGAACCTCCGTTGGGCGCTCAGATCAGGGCCGCATGAGAGCTGTCCGTAAGCCTCGTCGCCGGTTGGACGTAGCCCTAGCTTGTCCAGAAGCTCGTCGTCCGTGAGCATCCAGTCCATTGGACGTATACCCCCCGTTGCCAGGTTGGCTTGGAACCATCGCTCAATGAGAGTGGCGGTGGTTCCATAGATGTGTGTGTAGACCCTCTCCTTTGTCTTCCAAAAAAGGTCAGCGCGCTGGGAGTGGGAAACACCAAAGCATTCACCAGCTCTTTTGCCTTCAACGCGTCCGCTCCGATATCAAAAAACTGGGCAGACCGGAGCGCGCCATCAATCGCATCAATACTGAGGGGTGAGTTCATCAAGTAACCAGCAAAACCGGTTCCGGTCCTCGATATTGATCCACAAACATCACTAGGGCTAATCTCGTGATCTAGGGCGTGGACTCATAAACGCTCAGCCATAGGCGGATGCAGGCCAGCTTGACAAAGGCGAGATAGTTGGCGGCGAGCTTGTCGTATCGGGTCGCGACACGCCGGCACTGCTTGACTTTATTGAAGAACCGCTCAACCAGATTGCGGTCCCGGTAGAGGTAGGGACTGAAGCAGATCGGGTCCTTGCGATTGCGCTTTGGTGGGATGTTCGCCCACGCGCCGCGTTCGGTGACAAATGCCCTGATCCAGTCCGCGTCGTACCCGCGATCTGCCAACAAACGCGCGCGCCGGGGGAGTTGTCGTAGCAAGACCGAGCAAAGCCGGTTGTCGTGCACCTGACCGCCAGTGAGGCCGAGCTGCACCGGCAAGCCATTGGCGTCCACGACGACATGGATCTTGCTGGTCAGTCCGCCACGAGACCGGCCAATATGCTGCGCGCCGCTATTGGCGATGCAGGCACCATGCTGGTGCACGCGGACAACCGATGTGTCGATCATCTGAACCGACGCGTCGTGACCGGCACTGAGCCGATCCATGATCCGGTCCCAGACGCGGGCTCGCCGCCAACGGACGAAGCGGTTGTAGCAGGTCGTGTAGGGGCCATATCGATCTGGCAAGTCACGCCATGGCGCACCGGATCGCAGAACCCACAGGATGCCGTTTATGACCCGCCGGTCGTCGACACGGGGAATGCCGCGTGGCTTGCTTGGCAGGATAGGCTGAATGATGTTCCATTCTCTGTCCGTCAGGGCGTATCGCATGGCTGAGGGCTCCTTTTCGGAGCTTGAATCACGCAACCACGGGGACCATCAACTGGAAACGGGAATGTCGGGAACCGCACCGGGACCGGACTTCACCAGCTGGCGCGGAGACTTCTCAGATTGACCCAAGGCAGCCATGCGCCCAGTCAGAAAGTTCGGTAAAGTGCTTTTCGACTGGGATGATGTGATCTTCCAGCCAAATGGCGTTCTCTAGCCGAGCAAAGGAGGGAGAGTCATTGCCAACGGCCCTTTCAGCGAAAGCCAAGTTCTCGCGCCACTTTCAGCGATTGCCATTGTTTTTGTTGGCGCTGGTCTTGTCCTGCGTGACAGGCGGCATTGCCGTGGCCCAGGAAGATGTGCCCGGCGTCTTTCCGGCTAACCGCTCATACTCGCCGTATCCAGAGCAAGACTTTCCAAACCAAGTCTTCTTCGGCGATACGCACCTGCACACATCGTACTCGGCCGATGCAGGCATGGTCGGCAATACGCTTGGACCCGATCAGGCATATCGATTTGCGAAAGGTGAGTTGGTCACCTCGTCCACGGGTCTCCCGACGAGGCTCGCGCGGCCTCTCGACTTTCTGGTCGTCGCCGACCATGCGGAGAACCTCGGTCTAGCCCCGTTGCTCGCTGCGAACGATCCCACCTTGCTTGCAACTGAGTTCGGCAGGGAACTCCGCACAGCGGTAGACGCCGACGATCCGGCCGGTGCGTGGGCCATCTGGTCCAAGGCCAAGTCGACGGGGAAGGACCCTCTTGCGGGTCAGGAACAGATCTACCGCAGTGCCTGGTCACACATCACCGAGCTTGCCGAGCGCCACAACCAGCCTGGCCAGTTTACGGCCTTGATTGGCTTCGAGTGGACCTCGAATCCCGAACGAAACAACCTGCATCGCAACGTGATCTTCCGCGGTGGCAAAGAGACAGCGGACACCATCATCCCGTTCTCGAACTTCGACTCCTTCGACCCCGAGGATCTCTGGACGTGGATGGAAACCTACGAGAAGAATACTGGCGATCGGCTTCTCGCAATTCCGCACAATGGCAACCTGTCAAACGGGCTCATGTTCGACGATGTGACCCTGATCTCGAAGAAGCCGTTGGATCGGGACTACGCTGAGCGCCGCGCACGGTGGGAACCTCTATACGAGGTGACGCAGATGAAAGGGACCAGCGAGGCCCACCCATCGCTATCGACTAAGGACGAGTTTGCGGACTTTGAGATTTGGGACAAGGGCCAACTCGGTCCAGCGCCTAAGACACCGGATATGCTTCCGCGCGAGTATGCCCGCGAGGCTCTCAAGCGCGGCTTAGCCTACGAAACCAAGCTCGGCGTCAACCCCTTCAAGTTTGGCCTGGTCGGCTCTACGGATTCGCATACGTCTCTTTCCACAACGACGGAAGACAACTTCTTCGGCAAAGTTGCTGCCGTCGAGCCCACAAGCGATCCTGTGCGCTTTAACGAGGTCATTGGTGGCATCGGCGGTCCGCCTGAGGTCGCCCAATATGCTCGCCAGACATCTGCTTCTGGACTTGCTGGTGTATGGGCTCGCGAGAACACGCGGGAAGCGATCTGGGACGCCTTGGCCCGTAAGGAAGTGTTCGCAACCACAGGCACACGTCTTAAGGTGCGCGTCTTCGCCGGATGGGATTTTTCCGAAGACGACCTTGGTCGCTCCGACTTCGCCAAGCACGGCTATGGGCGCGGTGTACCTATGGGCGCAGATCTTACCGAAGCGCCCGAAGGCAAGGTCCCGACATTTGTAATCCGCGCCATCCGTGACGTCGACGGAGCCAACCTTGATCGCATGCAGATCATCAAAGGCTGGCTCGACGAGAGCGGCGAGACCCAAGAGAAAATTTATCACGTGGCCTGGTCGGGTGACCGCAAACCGGGCACCGACGGCGCGTTCCCGCGCGTCGGGAACACGGTCGAAATCGAAGAGGCGACCTATTCAAACACCATCGGCGCACCGGCCTTGGAGGCATTTTGGCAGGACCCAGACTTCGACCCGTTGGAGCGCGCCTTCTACTACGTGCGGGTGCTGGAAATCCCGACGCCGCGCTGGACCACCTTTGATGCAAAGTTTTTCGGTGTGGAGCGCCCTGAGGACGTGCCCGCCAGCATCCAGGAGCGCGCCTACACATCACCTATTTGGTACACGCCTAAGAGCTAATTCTTTGGCTTGCCACGTTTGCTTATGGCACGTCCGCGACATTCGTGCGTCTCGCAGCCTCGTCCGAACTTCACTCGGAAGTGGACATCTCGCGGATCACCGATCCGGCGATTTTAATGAGTACACGGCCTAAAAGTGCCTCCCTCGTATCGGTGAACTGCCCGACCTTCCCATCGATAATATCGCACGCTAACTGCCGATGCCCGATATCGAACGCACGGCCAAAAAATGGCTCCGAAGAGTGAGACAACGGAGGGTGACCTACGTCGTGAAGAAGCGCAGCGGCAACGATGGTGTTCCGCAATTTTTGATCGACGTTCGCCAATCGCGCTGCCTCGACTGCTAAAAAGCCCACCGCTACGCTATGTGCTTGGCGTGTTATACCAACTTGCGCTGATCAGCATGCATTTGCCCAATCGCGCCTGCCGATGGACATGATTTTCCACGG
>JBAUEK010000199.1:0-9818 GCA_049678565.1 Methyloceanibacter sp.
GATCGCTTCGCCGCCGACAGGCCAGCGGGTCTGCTGCTCGCAAGCCCGAACAACCCGACCGGCACCATGACCGTCGGCTCAAGGCTAGGAGAGCTTGCGGAGGCTTGCCGGGCCCGCGGGCTTTGGCTGATCTCCGACGAGATCTATCACGGGCTCGAATATGACGCGCCCGCGGCGACGGCGCTCGCGCATTGGGACGCGGCCATCGTCGTCAACAGCTTCTCCAAATATTTCAGCATGACCGGCTGGCGCATCGGCTGGCTGGTGGTGCCGGAGGAGCTGGTGCGGCCGATGGAGCGGCTGGCGCAGAACCTGTACATCTCGCCGCCGTCGATTTCGCAAATCGCGGCCCTCGGCGCCTTCGATGGCATCGAGGAATTGGAGGAGATCAAGGCGGGCTATGCCGCGAACCGCGATTTATTGCTGAATGAGCTGCCGTCGGCGGGTCTGACTGCAATTCTTCCCGCCGACGGGGCCTTCTATCTCTATGTCGATGTGCGTGAGTTGACCTCGGACAGCGCCGCATTCGCCACCAGGATGCTGAAGGAGATCGGTGTCGCCATCACCCCTGGCATCGATTTCGATCCCGTGCGGGGTCACGGCTTCATACGCCTGTCCTATGCCGGCCCGCACGCAGCCATGCGTGGCGCCGCTCGGCGCATTAAACGCTGGCTTAAGGGTTAGCCTTGAAGCCTAGCGCTGCCACCAGCCCCGGCGGGGCGGCGAAGCATCCTCTTTGCTCTCGCTTTCCGCTCCGGCTTCCGCAGCGGGGGCCGGCTGCTCCATCGGTACGATTGGCACGGTGAAGGCCGGCGCTTCCTCGCGAGCCGGCCGGTCGGCTGCCTTCCGGCGCGAGGGCTCCGCGCTTCTTGAGCTCCGGCGTCCATCCCCATTCGCCTGAGGCTTGGCGTCGCTTTCGGCCAATGGAGTCTCGTCGCGATCCTCATCACTTTGGCCGGCCGCATCGCTCGCGCCCTCGTCCGTCCCGGCTGCGGTCTGCTCCGACCGCTGCCCGCCGCGCCCGCGGCGGCCACCGCGCCGCCCTCGGCGACGCGGCTTGTTTCGATTTTGCGCCGCCGATTCAGAGCCCTCGGCCTCTTTCGCCTGGGGCTCCTCATGCTGCTCGTCGTCCGCCTCGTCGTGCTCGGCAAAGGCCTCGGGCGCGTCGCCTTCCTGCTCGGGGCCCCGGCGCTTGCGGCGGCGGCGCCTCGACCGAGTCCGGTTTTGCTCCTCCGTCTCGACGGTTGCGGTGGTTGCCGCCGCTGGCGGCGGCACCTGGTGATGCGCCCAGTCCATCTGCACCACGGAGCTCTCGCCGCTCCCCGCCTCGGCGGCGGAGGAGCGCTCGATCATGAATTGCGAGACGTGCAAATTCTCGTCCGCCGTCACGGTGATGGGGATCTGGTAGCGCTGCTCGATGTCCTTCAGATGCGCGCGCTTCTGATTGAGGATATAGAGGGCCACATCGACTGCCGTGGTGGCGACGAGCGGCGTCACGCCGTCGGTGATGAGACGGTCCTCCAGCGACCGCAGCACGTCGAGCGCGATCGACTCCACCGAGCGAACGATGCCGGTGCCTTGGCACATGGTGCACGGGCTGGTGGAGCCCTCCAGCATTCCGGGACGCAAGCGCTGGCGCGACATTTCCATCAGGCCGAAATGACTGATGCGGCCAACCTGGATGCGGGCACGATCGTTGCGCAACGACTCCTTGAGCCGCCGCTCGACCAGGCGGCTGTTACGCCGCTCGTCCATGTCGATGAAATCGATGACGATCAGTCCGGCAAGGTCGCGCAGACGCAGCTGGCGCGCGATCTCTTCCGAGGCCTCGAGATTGGTCTTGAGGGCGGTATCCTCGATATTGTGCTCGCGCGTGGCCTTGCCTGAATTGACGTCGACGGCGACGAGGGCCTCGGTCTGATTGATGACGATATAGCCGCCCGATTTCAGCACCACCTGAGGGGAGAACATGGCGGCGAGCTGGCGCTCGACCTGATAGCCGATAAAGACAGGCTCGGGCTCCTTGTAGGGCTTCACGTTCTTGGCATGGCTCGGCATGAGCATGCGCATGAAGTCCTTAGCCTCGCGATAGGCGTCGTCGCCAGCGACCAGGACTTCGTCGATGTCCTTGTTGTAGAGGTCGCGGATCGAGCGCTTGATCAGGCTGCCTTCTTCATAGACGAGGCTGGGCGCCGTCGACTTCAGGGTGAGGTCGCGCACGGTCTCCCACAGCCTGAGCAGATAATCGTAGTCCCGCTTGATCTCGGTCTTGGTCCGCTGCGCGCCGGCGGTGCGGATGATGAGACCCATGCCTTCCGGCACTTCCAGCTCGCCCGCGATCTCGCGCAAGCGCTTGCGGTCGGTAGGATTGGTGATCTTGCGCGAGATGCCGCCGCCCCTTGCGGTATTGGGCATCAGCACCGTGTAGCGGCCGGCGAGCGACAAATAGGTGGTGAGCGCCGCGCCCTTGGTGCCGCGCTCCTCTTTGACCACCTGCACCAGAATGATCTGCCGGCGGCGAATAACCTCCTGAATCTTATAGGGGCGCCCGCGACGGCGCCTGGCGCGCTCGGGCACCTCTTCGAGCGCGTCCTCCGAGCCGACGGAGTCCACCGTCTCGGCCACCGTCTCGCCATTCGCCTCGACCGTCACCACGCGCTGGCCGACGATCTCGACCGGCTCGGCGTCGTCGTCATCATCCGCCTCCTCCACCGAAGTGACGGTGCTTGAGCGGTCGTCGGCATCGAGGTCGACATCGGATCTTGGCTCGGCCGGCTCGGAAACCTCATGGATGAGGTCGTTCGCTTCCATGACGATGGTCGATCCACCATCGGCTGGATCCATCTCGCTTTCGTCTCTGGGTGCGCCTGCGTCCGCTTCGGCCTCGACAGGGAACTGGTCTTTGCCGCCGCGCCCCTTCGGCGACGATTCCGGACGTCCCCGGCCGCGCCGGCCGCGCCGCCGCTTCCGTCCCGCTGCCGCCTCATCCTCGGCGGCCTCGGCCGCGCTGGCGCGGCTCTCCTCTTCGGCCTCTGCGTCAAGCAGGGCCTGACGGTCCGCGACCGGAATCTGATAGTAGTCGGGATGAATTTCGGTAAAGGCCAGGAAGCCGTGGCGGTTGCCACCATAGTCCACGAAAGCCGCCTGCAACGACGGCTCAACGCGCGTGAACTTGGCGAGGTAGATATTACCTTTTAGCTGCTTCTTATTCGCGGATTCGTAATCAAACTCCTCTACGCGACTACCCTTTACTACGACGACCCGGGTTTCCTCCGGATGCGCCGCATCGATCAGCATTTTGCTTGGCATGTTGTTTGTTCTCCGCCGCGCTGGCGGGGGACGGCGGCGCGTAAGCCTGCCGTACCGCGAGTGAGCCCGAGCTCAGCGCGCGCTTAAGTTGAATAGACCATGATTCGCTGCGACGAGGCAGAAGAGGCTCGCCATCGGTACCGGGGCCGACCTCGGTCGCGCTCCAGACTTTGGGCGGTCCGGACAGAGTAGTGCTGTGTCCGAGTGTTAGCCCTGTGCCTTGAACCTGCATCGTAAATGTCCAACCCGCGACAGGCGCGAGTATCTGAGTTAAGACTGGATCGGCGATCGTCTCTGACCTGATCGCCAGCTTTCCGCGTCTCGGCCGGTTTTCCTTTCGAGGCCTTACGCGCAAAACAAATGAGTTCCCGGGTCAGTCGCGCTTCTGGAGCGTCCAAACGCCCCGGGGGCGGTCCAGTGACAGGACCTGATCCTTATTACTGGGTTGGCAGGAGATTTGGCAAGTGTTCCCGTCGTTTCGCCCCCAAAGGGTCACAAGCTTCGCTTAACCACCACGCTTTAGGATTCCGGTAGCCATGGCTGATTTTGGCTGATTCGGCCGGATTCGGGGGTCTCTCCAAATGGGTCGCAGGCAGCCTTGGCCAACGCTAAAAGCGGGCGGGTGAGGAAGATGCGAAGAGTCCAAGCTTTTTTGGGGCCCCCACTAGCCTGCGCGGTCCTCTTTGCCCTGTTCGCTTGCGTCGGGATGACGCCCGGCTCGGCCCAGGCGCGCACGCATGAAGCCGTGGCCAAGGACGCAAGGCTCGCAGGCGACCGGACCCGCACGCGCTTCATTGCCGATTTGTCCAAGAAGGTCGGCATCAACGTCTTTTCCCTGTCCGATCCTTACCGCGTCATCGTCGACCTGCCGGATGTCAATTTCCAGATGCCCCCGGGCCTCGGCAGCGAGAGGAGGGGGCTCGTCACCGGCTACCGCTTCGGACTGTTCGCGCCGGGAAAGTCGCGGATCGTCATCGACATGAGCGGCCCATTTCTGGTCGACAAGGCCTTTGTGCTCGAATCGCGGCCCGACCAGCCGGCACGGCTGGTCATCGACCTGGTGCCCACGGATCGCGCGACCTTCGTTGCCAAGCTGAAGGACGCAACGCCGCCACCTCATGCCGTTGGATCGATCCCGCAGCCTAAGCCCCATGCCACGCCGGTGAAGGCCAAGCCCGTGGTGATCCTCGACCCCGGCCATGGCGGCATCGACCCCGGCACGAGCAGCGCCAGCGGCATCACGGAAAAGGAAGTCGTGCTCGCCTTCGCCAAGGCGCTCAAGCGGAAGCTCGAGGAGAAGGGGCAATACGAAGTCCATATGACCCGAGAGAGCGACACCTTCCTCGCCTTGCGCGAGAGGGTTTCATTCGCCCAATCGAAGGGCGCGAATTTGCTGGTATCGATCCACGCCGATTCCTTCCCCAAACAGCCGGCCGAGGCAAAAGGCGCGACGATCTATACCCTGTCCGAGCAGGCCTCGGACGACGAGGCGAAGGAGCTCGCCGCGAAGGAGAACCTCTCCGACGCCATCGCCGGGGTGGATTTACCGAGCGACTCCGATGGCGTGGTGGCGAACATCCTCATCGACCTGGCCCAGCGGGAGACGCAAAACCGCTCGCTCGTCTTCGCCAAATCCGTAGTGGGCGAGATGACGGCCGCCGATTTGCACAAGAAGTCTCTGAAGTCGGCCGGCTTTCGCGTGCTGAAATCGCCGGACGTGCCATCGGTGCTGATCGAGCTCGGTTTTCTCAGTAATCCCGACGACGAGAAGCGTCTCACCTCTCAATCCTGGCGGAGCACCACCGCCGACAAGGTCAGCGCCGCCATCGACGGCTATTTCGCCAAGCGCGTCGCCCGCGGGTCCTTCTGAGTCTTACAAGGCCGACGCCGATCGGCGGACGCGGGACGAAGGCGGGTGAATTTCGGCTCCCCCCAGCGTTTTGTTGCCATAATGTTGGCTAGGGTTGCCTCACTCCCCCCATGCGACTAAGAATCGGGGAGGGAACGGGTCTCAAGATGGATATTACGGCTCCTGTTAGGCCGCCTGAACAACGGCGGCGGCGTCGGCGCGGCGGCTTTTTGTTGCGCTTTTTCGGCTTCATGTTCGCCGCAAGCATGATCGTCTTCGTCGCCGTAGCGGCGGCGGCGGCCTTCGTCTTGTGGAAAGTGTCGAAGGAACTGCCGGACTACGAAGTGCTCGCCAAATACGAGCCTCCGGTGATGACCCGCATCCACGCCAGCGACGGGGATTTGATCGCCGAGTTCGCGCGCGAGCGTCGCATCTATGTGCCCTTCAGCGCGATCCCGGAGGGCCTGATCGAAGCCTTCATCTCCGCCGAGGACAAAAATTTCTACCAGCATGGTGGCCTCGATATTCAGGGCATCCTGCGCGCGGCCGTCACCAATCTGAGCAGCATGCAGTCGGGCCGGCGCATGGTCGGCGCTTCCACCATCACGCAGCAGGTGGCCAAGAACTTTCTGCTCTCGAGCGACCAGACCGTCGAGCGCAAACTGAAAGAGGCGATCCTCGCCATCCGCATCGAGCGCGCCTTCACCAAGGAGCAGATCCTCGAGCTTTATCTGAACGAGATTTATCTCGGCGCCGGCGCTTACGGCGTCGCCGCCGCGGCCCAGACCTATTGGGACAAATCCCTGAACGAGCTCTCGATCGCCGATTGCGCCTATCTTGCCACGCTGCCCAAGGCCCCGACCAACTACAACCCGTTCAAATATCCTGAGCGCGCCATCGAGCGCCGCAACTGGGTGATCGACCGCATGGTCGAGAACGGCTTTGTCACGAGGGAGGCAGGCGAGACGGCGAAGGCCGAGCCGCTCGGCGTGCAGCTCCGCAAGACCGGCCCCCGAATCTTCGCCTCCGAGTTCTTCTCCGAAGAGGTCCGCCGCGAGATCCTCGACCGCTTCGGCGAGGACAAGCTTTATGGCGGCGGCCTGTCCGTGCGTACGACGCTCGACCCGAGGCTGCAACGCATCGCGCGCAAGACGCTGGTCGATGGCCTCGTCGCCTACGATCATCGCCATGGCTGGCGCGGCGTGGTGAAGACGGTCGATCTCGGCGACGATTGGGGCAAGACCCTAGCCGACATCAAAGTGTGGTCCGATATCGAACCGTGGCGGCTCGCCGTCGTGCTCGAGGCGATCAAGGACCAGGCCACCATCGGCCTGCGCCCGACGCGCACCTCGACCGGCAAGCTCTCCGAGGAGCGCGAGACCGGAGTCATTCCCTACAGCGAGGTGAAATGGGCGAGGCCTCGGCTGAAAAACGGCATGGGTGCCAATCCGAAAACCGTATCCGCGGCGCTCAAGCCGGGCGACGTCATTTATGTCTCGCCGCGCGAGCCCACGGAGAAAGAGCCTGATGTCACCGGGCAGTGGTCGCTCGAGCAGGTGCCGAAAGTTGGCGGCGCCATCGTGGCGCTGGACCCCCATACCGGGCGCGTGCTGGCGCTCGTAGGCGGTTTCAGCTTTGCCGAGAGCCAGTTCGACCGCGCGGTGCAGGCGCATCGCCAGCCGGGCTCCTCCTTCAAGCCGATCATCTACACCACCGCGCTCGACAACGGCTATACGCCGTCGAGCATCATCGTCGACGGTCCAATTTGCGTCAGTCAAGGCAAGGGCATGCCGCAATGGTGTCCGAAAAACTATGAGGCCGGTTCGGCTGCCGGTCCGTCCACCTTGCGCTTCGGTATCGAGCATTCGCGCAATCTGATGACGGTTCGCCTATCCAACGACATGGGCATGCCGATCATCGCCGAATATGCGAGGCGGTTTGGCGTCTATGACAATCTAGTGCCGATGCTGTCCATGTCGCTTGGCGCCGGCGAGACCACGCTACTGCGCATGGTGACCGCCTATGGCATGATCGCCAACGGCGGCAAGCAGATCAAATCGACCTTCATCGATCGGATCCAGGACCGCTACGGTCGCACCGTTTGGCGCCACGACCCCCGGTCCTGCCCCGATTGCGAGGCGCGGGAGTGGAACGGCCAGGGCGAGCCTGAGCTGGTCGACGATCGTCCTCAAATCGTCGATCCGATGTCCGCCTATCAGATGGTGTCGATCATGGAAGGCGTGGTCCAGAGCGGCACCGCGCGGAAGCTCAAGGTGCTGAATAGGCCCATCGCCGGCAAGACCGGCACCACCAACGATGAGAAGGACGCCTGGTTCATCGCCTACACGCCGGATCTCGTGGTTGGCGTCTATATCGGCTTCGACAATCCGTCGCCGCTGGGCCATGGCGAGACCGGTGGTAACGTTTCGGCGCCCGTGGTCCGCGACTTCTTCGAGATTGCGCTGGAAGGCCAACCGCCGATTCCGTTCCGTGCTCCATCCGGCATCAGGCTCGTGCGCGTGAACCACAAGACCGGACTACCGGCGGGCGCGGGGGATCCGAAGGCGATCATGGAAGCGTTCAAGCCGATCCAAGATCCCACCGGCGGCGCGGGCCTCGCTGCTGCCGAGGGAGGCGACCAGACCGTCGATGGCGAGGATTTCAGCCAAGCGGGCGCTGAGCCAGCCGCTCCGGGTCTTATTCCCGGACAGCCGCCTGGACCGCCGCCGAACCCGTTCCCGGCCCCCGGCAATGACCGGGCTTTGACATCGGGCACGGGCGGCCTCTACTAGGAACCGATTTCTCGATATTGGCCGCCAGGGCAAGACCCCGGCGGCTGGTTCAATTATTCCAAGCAGAGGAACAGATGCGCGCTGAAACCGAGGCGGTCGTCGATGACATCAAAGAGTCCCTGACGCTGCTCAGGAGGCATCTTTGACCCCGATCGGGCTAAGAGCCGGCTAGCTGAGCTCGATCGCGAGACCGAAGCACCGAATTTCTGGAACGATTCTCTCCGCGCCCAAGGCCTCATGCGCGAGCGCCAGCAGCTCGAAGCCGCCTTGAGCGGCTTCACGCGTCTCGTGCGCGAGCTGGATGAAAATATCGAGCTGGTGGAGCTTGGCGAGGAGGAGGGCGACGAAAGCGTCATCGCCGAAGCCGAGGCCACGCTGAAGAAGCTGCGGGCCGAAGCGCATAAGCGCGAGGTCGAAGCGCTTCTTTCCGGCGAGGCCGATGCGAACGACAGCTATGTCGAGATCCACGCCGGCGCCGGCGGCACCGAGAGTCAGGATTGGGCGCAGATGCTCGAGCGGATGTATATCCGCTGGGGGGAGGGGCGCGACTACAAGGTCGAGATCATCGGCGAGCATCCGGGAGAAGAAGCCGGCGTCAAATCGGCGACGATCCTGGTCAAGGGCGCCAACGCCTATGGCTGGCTCAAAACGGAGTCCGGTGTGCATCGGCTGGTGCGCATCTCACCCTTCGATTCCAATGCGCGGCGGCACACGAGCTTTGCCTCGGTTTCGGTGTACCCGGCTATCGACGACACCATCGCCATCGAGATCGAGGAGAAGGATGTGCGCGTCGACACCTATCGCGCTTCGGGCGCTGGCGGCCAGCATGTCAACACGACGGACAGCGCGGTGCGGCTGACGCATGTGCCCACCGGCATCGTGGTCCAATGTCAGAACGAGCGTTCCCAGCACAAGAACCGCGCCACGGCCTGGGGCATGCTCAGGGCGCGGCTCTATGATGCCGAGCTCAAGCGGCGGGAGGAGGAGGCACAGGCTCAAGCCGCAGCCAAATCGGAGATCGGCTGGGGCCACCAGATCCGCTCCTATGTGCTGCAGCCCTATCAGCTCGTGAAGGATCTCCGCACCGGGGTGGAAAGTACCAATCCCTCGGCCGTTCTCGACGGCGACATCGATCAATTCATCGAAGCGGCGCTGGCCGAGCGCATCCAAGGCGAACAGAAATCCGCTTAGGCGTCCGCCTCGCGGATGATCGTTACTCGGCGGCGCGGGGGTGCGAGTTGCCCTTGGCGTCGCCCTCAGCCTTGTCGCCCTCCGCCTTAGCGGTGGCCAGGGGATTGTCAGAACGGCGCGACTTGCCTTCGAAATAAGCGCCCTGCTCGATCGCGAGACTTTGGTGATAGATGTCGCCCTCAACATGGGATTGTGCCTGGAGCGTCACGCGCAAACCCCGGATCGAGCCGACCACCCGGCCGCGAACCACGACATCCTCCGCGACCACGCCCCCAGTGATCTGCGATTTCTCGCCAAGGAGCAGCGAGCCGCACTGCACGTCGCCTTGGATGATTCCATCCACCTGGATCTCACCCTTG
Source organism: Methyloceanibacter sp. (assembly GCA_049678565.1). GTDB lineage: Bacteria > Pseudomonadota > Alphaproteobacteria > Rhizobiales > Methyloligellaceae > Methyloceanibacter. The sequence continues at coordinate 9,501 of JBAUEK010000199.1, forward strand.
GAGGTCACGTTGCCGGTGACGGTCAAATCCTCGCCGATGATGGAGGGGACGAGTTTGCTCGGGCCTGAGCTTTTCGGCTGGGCCAAGGGCCGTTCGGCAAAGGGAGAGCTGTCGCTCCCGGGCCGATCGCTCATCCTGTTTATTGGACTGTTTATTGGATCGCTGTCCGTCTCCCGCTCGGGTTTTTTAGTGAACATGGTGGCTCCTCCCGCACAAACGCAACACTGCGGCGCCGAAGGGAGTCCGGTCAGCCGCTCCGATGTGAGAACAAAAGAATCCCAGCAAAGCGTGTTGCGGAGTTTGCCCAGCCAAAAGAAG
>JBAUEK010000200.1:0-1586 GCA_049678565.1 Methyloceanibacter sp.
TTGCCGCCCCGGATCACGATTTCCGATATGAGACCGAGCGAGACGATATCGTCGCTGAGATTTGGCCCTTTGACGCGCTTCAGCGCCTCGAGCACGCGTTCCTTGCTGATGAGATCTGACATGGAGCCCTTTGTATTCCTCACGAGCCGGAACACCAAATTCTCTATTGTCGCTGGGTATGGTCGCGTCGGTGCGATCATGGCACCCAGCAGCTCGTCCCGGCACAGGATTTCAGCGTTTCCTGGAGAGCGCGGAGCGCGGTGAGGTCGCTGGCGTAAGCTGGATTGCGCGCTTCGTTGCCCAGCTCGGGCGGGTCGGCGGCAAGATCGAACAGCTCCTCAAAGCCGCCATCATATTTGACGTATTTCCGCGTCGGCGTGCGCACGCCGGCGTAGCGGTTCTCGACCTTCTCGAACCGGTTCGCCGGACTTTCGATCAGGAGCGCGCTCCGCCATGCCGCATTGGCGTCGGCGAAGAGCGGAACGAGCGAGCGCCCGTCGAGTGGGATGCCCGGCGTGGCGTGGGCGAGGTCGACGATAGTTGCGACCAGGTCGAGATTGTTGACGAGTTGCGAGCGCGTCTCGTTGGCGGGGATGCCAGGCCCCCGCATCAGAAGCGGCACCTTGATCGATTCCTCATAGGCAGCGGATTTACCGATCAGCCGGTGCTCGCCGAAGAGATACCCATTGTCCGAGCTATAGATGACGACCGTATCGTCGAGCTTGCCCGCGCGGCCGAGCGCGCTCACCACTGCCTCGACCAAATCATCGACCGACTGAAGCGACTGGAGCGCGGCGCGGTAACTCAGCTCGAGCTCGCCCCTGCTTTTCTTCTTCACCCGTGGCGCCTTCACCGCCTTGCGGCGAATGTCCTTCTCGTCGAAGGCTGGCCCGGCAGGGAGGCTGGTTTCGGCGAAGGCCCCTTCATATTTTGGCGCGGGGATCGCGCGCTGACCCTGGGCGTGCGCAGCCTTCGGAGCGATGAACAAGAAGAAGGGTTGCGCCGATCCCGATTGGTCCTGGATGTAGCGCACCGCCCGATCCGCGAGCACGTCGGTCGAATAGTCGGCCGGGCGGCTGCCGAAACTCAAAATCGCACCGTTCTCGTTGATGGCATAGTCGAAATATCTCACGCGCGAGCGGGTGAAGGCGTACCAGAGGTCCCAACCTTGAGGCACCCAATCTCTCGGATTGCCGATGGTGGCACCCTTGAAGTCGATGTTGAAGGTGGTGCCGAACCAGGCGAGCCAGGCGCCGACCGTGTCCTGCTGGCCATAGCGATTGAGATATTTGCCGATGAGGGCAGTATTGTAGCCGGCAGCGCTAAGCCAGACCGGCAGCGCGTTCGCTTCCCTGTGCTTGAACGCATCCCAGCCCCCCTGGTCTAAAGGGCTGTTGGCCCTGATGCCATGATTGTGGGCGGCCTGCCCGGTCAGGAACGATGCCCGGCTCGGGGCGCACAGGGGCAGATTGACGAAGCTATTGTCGAAGCTGATGCCCTGCTCGGCAATGAGCGCATGCAGCTTCGGCATGTAGGCCAAGGAGTCGACGGCCTGATCGTCGGTCATGATGACGACGATGTTCGGT
>JBAUEK010000201.1:0-3111 GCA_049678565.1 Methyloceanibacter sp.
ACCGGGCGGCTGTCGTCGCTCGAGCCCAATCTCCAGAACATCCCGGTGCGCACGCAAGAGGGCCGCGCCATCCGCAAGGCCTTCGTCACCGACAAGGGCAAGAAGCTGATCAGCGCCGATTACAGCCAAATCGAGCTTCGCGTGCTGGCGCACATGGCCGACACGCCGACCTTGCGCCAGGCCTTCGCCGACGGCCTCGACATTCACGCCATGACCGCGAGCGAGATGTTCGGCGTGCCGATCCAAGGTATGGACCCCGGCGTCAGGCGGCGGGCCAAGGCCATCAATTTCGGCATCGTCTACGGCATCTCGGCCGTCGGGCTCGCGGCCCAGCTCGGCATCTCGCGCGGCGAGGCTGCCGCCTACATCAAGACCTATTTCGAGCGCTTCCCCGGCATCCGCGACTATATGGAGGCGACCAAGGCCGAGGCGCGGCGTCAGGGCTATGTGATGACCCTGTTCGGGCGCAAGGTCCACTACCCGGAGATCAACATCAAGAATCCGAGCCTGCGCGGTAATTTCGAGCGCGCCGCCATCAACGCCCCGATCCAGGGCTCGGCCGCCGACATCATCCGCCGCGCCATGATCCGCATGGTGCCGGCGCTGCTAGAGGCCGGGCTCTCGGCCCGGATGCTGCTCCAGGTGCATGACGAGCTGGTGTTCGAGGCGCCGGAGGAGGAGGTCGACAAGACCATGGAGGTGGCGCAAGCGGTGATGGAGGGCGCGCCGGAGCCGGTGCTGAAGCTGAAGGTGCCGCTCAAGGTCGACGCCCGCGCCGGCGATGACTGGGAATCCGCGCATTAGGCGCGGCTAGTGGGTATCTTTCGAATTCTCGTGCGAGTCGCGGCTGTTCTGAAGCTTGCTGAGCCTTGAACGATCATGCTCTAGATCACGCTCTAGGCGATCCATCCGTGCCGCTAGGGAGCTAAGGTCCCTTTCAGTTCTGAGGTCCAGACGGTGGACCCACTCTTCATACCTCGAGCGCCAGCGTTCGATTAGTCGCGCCTCTCGATCATTGGATTGAGCGACCAATTTCGACGCGGCCCAATAAAGCAGCAACGCGTGAAGCAATCTCGAATACCTTCCGGGGATTTCGTCCAGGTGACGCGTCCATTCCTCAGCGTAACGCTCTCGATCTTCCCCGCAGAGTCGGCCAGCCGCTCCGCGTGCAATATGCCCAGACAGTTTCGGTATCCAGCCGGTCAGTTCATCGACCAGGATGCCAGCTAGTATGCTGATCGCGAAGCCAGTCAGAAGCTCCATGCGAGTCGTCCTTTTTCAGGCAAGAGCTCTGAAAAGGCTGCCCCTGCTCTCCTCTGGCCAAGGCCGGTAATTCGGTAGAGACGCTTGCGGGGACGACCTTCTTCCTTCGGGTTGATCTCCTCCCACCAGCTCTCAAGCCAACCAGCTTTTTCTAAGCGAGCAAGAATTGGATAGAGACTGCCTGAGAGAATTCCGGTTTGCCTCCAGACGTCTGCGCCGGCGATGCCGCTGTTCGGTTCATCCATAAACACGCGCAAAACCTTCAATGTCGCGTGCGATAGCCGCGGGTTTTTCTGCATAGCGTCACTCTCTCCCACCATCGGCGGGGTGATCTGCTCCCGCCATCGGCGGGTTCCTTACTCCCGCCATCGACGGGGTAATTACTTCCGCCACCGGCGGAAGTGATTCCCACCATCGGCGGGATGCAGTATGTCTACATAGCCCTATGTAGATTGGCAAGGGAGGGGTGAGCTTGCTTAAGAATCCGCGCTTACGGCAGGCGTGCTAGGCAACCGACAAAAAGCACCTGATGTGTCGATGCTGACTCGTACCGTGCGCTAGAAGCGCACCCAGTGGGCGGCCCAATTCCTCGCTGTGAATGGGCTATCATCGAACAACGCGTGGTTGATCAAACAAAAGCCGGATCACAAAGACCTCTTTTACATCCTCGTTCGTGTTGGCGATGACCGGGCCAGCGACCGCTTTTTTGCTCAATCAGACGCAAGTGAACGAGCTTCTCGAAAGTCACGACTTGCTCATTTGAACGATCCGACCAGCGGATTTGGCTGGAGCTATCTTACCCAAGAGAGAGGCACCCTATGGTCGCTCGCGCCGGTCTGCCCGCAGGGCGGCATCCGCATCATCGGCCATGGCGTGCAGCATGGCGACACCATCTTCTGCTGTGGCCATCGTGCCATGCATGACGGCGTCAAAGGCTTGAGCGACCGCGACTAGGCCATCAATGCTGCACCGGTTTGACCACGGCGATGATGTTGGTCTGCACCACGCCCTCGACCTTGGGCAGTTCTTCGAGCACCACTCTGGTGCCGTCCTCGGGCGTGGAGCAATCGAGCTGGGCCACCAGCTTCTCAGCCGACAGCACCACCACATTGGCAAATTTGCAATTGGCGAGGCTGAGGCCCTTGATCTGCGCGGCGACGTCGGGCGCGCTCGCGGCGCGGACCAGCTCGATGAAGAGATAGATATTCACCATGGATCGTTCCTCCCCTTCGGCTTCTCTCGAAAATTTGAGTTTGCGCCGGATGCCTGGCCGTTCCAACATATCGTTCCGTGCCAACACCTTCCCGTCCTAGGAGTCCTGATGTTTCACTCGGCAAAATTCTTGGCGCTCGCTCTGTTGATGTCCCTCGTTGCCGCACCGGCGCTGGCGCTGCCAGCACCGATGAGCGAGCAGGACCTCAACGCTATGAGCGACCTCGTGGCCGAGTTGCGCGTGCTCTCGGTGTCCTGCACCGGCGTCACCAAGGATGCGGCGAGCGGGGAAGAGCTGCCGAGCTATCTCGCCAAGGTGAGGCTGCTCACGGTGAAGAAGGGCGAAGCCAAGGCGGGCGACGAAGTGCTGATCACCTGGCGGTCGGTGCCGAAGGGGGCGCTTGGGCCCTGGACCGTGAATTACTATCCGGGCGAGGTGGTGACGACGCATCTCACCAAAAAGAGCGGCGGCGTCAGCTACGGCTCGACCTGGTGGAACGCCAAGGGCGACGATGTGCAGGCGCCGGAAAGCACCGAGCTGCCGGCCACGCTGGGCGAGACCTTCGTCGCGCCGCAAGAGCCCGGGGATCAGCGCCCGCTGTAACGATAATGCGCGAGATTTACTGCGCCGGAGCC
>JBAUEK010000202.1:0-3533 GCA_049678565.1 Methyloceanibacter sp.
CTGGCACCCTCGATCACGTTAAGCCTTTGGACTTAAACGCGCACTTGCCACTGCTTTACCAAACGGTAAAGAAGCAATGAAATCAATGAGTTGACCAGGCTGTGAGATTTGTGCAGAATGGCACCCAGCTTCGATTTTCCACGTGAGACCCCATGAACGAACAAGCCCAGACGCAACGCCAATTTGCCCGTGAACTTGGTGTGGACGAAGCTCTCGTCTCACGTTGGATCGCAGGCGAGAAGCGCCCCAGGAAGCCCGAGCAAGCTGCGGCGCTGATGGAGTTCCTAGACCGCGTTCACCGCGAGCGATGCGAGCATTGGTGGACCCTTCGGGGAGACCTCGAACGGATCAAGCGAAAGCGCACGAGATAAAGAAAAGGCCGCGTGCCCAACCCCGTGAAGTTTGTGCGCGGCCTTTTTGTTTTCACATAGCCAGCCCCCGCCGAATACGACTTGGGGCCGAACCTTGGGAACATTGACCGAGGGGACGAACTGCCGAAGGGCATCGGTGGTCCGGGTTGTCCCGGCTCAGTAGCTAACGAGCCGGCACATAGTGGACGCCCGGACAATGTAAAGCGGCAAGGCGTTTTGTCGAGCCGCATGGCGAGCGGCGAGATTGATAATCTCGCGTCGCTCTTAGGTGTGCAGTGGTGACGGCTGACCCGCACGTCCTAACCCGACCTAAGTGAAGCACGCGCAAAGGCATCGCACAGTGTTCCTATGCCTCCCCTTTAGCAAGGTTGCGTCCAGCCGTTACGCGAAACGATACGGATTCCCTAGTGAGACCGGAGCGTACTTCCCTCGTGAGGGGGAAGTACGCTCCCCGAGCCGTGTTCCCTGTGAGCCCTTTCAGGGCAAATAAAGAGGTGTGGTTTGGAAATGAAGCGTACTTTTGAAGAGAAAGGGGGGACCAAGCGTGAACTGAAACGCGCCCTTGGGCGCGGTGCAGATTGCGCTAAGTGCGGATTACCAATGACGCGTTTTTGTCACGGCACGGATTGGCAACCGACTCGAAACGCGACTGTGAGTCTGTTCTGGGATGAGTGCCGCAGTTGTCAATCGGCGTTGGATTGGGACCCCTTATCGGCATCCAATCGGGACCCCTTTGAGCGGCGAGTTCGGCCGGTAGCGCTCGCACCGTCGGAGCTGGCCGGGGTTGCGGAGACGGTGCGAGCGCGGGTTGTTTGATCATCATCGCGGCTTTTGAAGCGCCAGGAGTCGTTGCCGGTCTCGACGATGTCGCAGTGATGTGTGAGGCGGTCGAGTAAGGCTGTCGTCATTTTGGCATCGCCGAACACGCTGGGCCATTCACCGAAGGCGAGGTTCGTGGTGACGACGATGGAGGTGCGCTCGTATAACCGGCTGACGAGGTGGAACAGGAGCTGTCCGCCGGCTTGGGCGAAGGGCAGATAGCCAAGTTCATCGAGGACGATGAAGTCCATGCGGGTCAGATGCTCAGCTATCCGGCCCTGCCGCCCATTGCGGGTCTCGGTCTCGAGCCGGTTGACGAGGTCGACCACGTTGTAGAACCGGCCCCGTGCGCCCGATCGGATACAGCTTCTGGCAATGGCGATGGCGAGGTGGCTCTTGCCGGTGCCGGTCCCACCAACCAACACGACATTGCGCTGCTGGGCGATAAACCCGCCGCCGGCCAGGTCATTGACCAGCGTCTGGTTGATCGGCGTGCCCTCGAAGTGGAAGTCATTGAGGTCCTTGGCGAGCGGCAGCTTGGCGATGGTGAGCTGGTATTTGATCGAGCGGGCCTGCTTCTCGTTGATCTCGGCGCTGAGCAGATCGCCGACAATGCGCTGCGGTTCATGCTGGCGCTTGACGGCGGTGGCCATGATCTCGTCGTAAGCCGCCTTCATGCCGTAGAGCTTGAGTTCGCCCATGAGGTCGAAGAGTTGAGTGCGTTCCATCAGATGGTTCTCCGGAGGTTGTCGTAACGGGCACAATCGGCAATCGGCGCGTGTCGCAGCGTCAGGGCGGCTGGGGTGAGGATCGCGGCCGGTGGGCCGGGATCACGCTGGCGGGCCAGAATGTTGAGGACGACGTCGGCAGAGTGAACGCTGTGGGCGATCGCCTCGGCGCAGGCAGCCTCGACGGCGGGCAAGCCGTCGGTCAGCACCGCGTTGAGGATATCGACCATCTGCCGGTTGCCGTCGGCGACGCCCGCGAGCTTGCGCCGCACGCGTTCCATCGCAGCCGGCAGCACCCAATCCTTGAAGGGAGCACCGTTGCGCAAGGCGCCGGGCTTGCGGGCCAGGACAGGCACGTAATGCCAGGGATCGTAGGTCGTCTCACCGCGGCTGAATGAACGAGGATGCTCGGCAACGATGCGCCCGTCCTGGCGGATTACAATGCGGTCGGCATAGGCATGCACCTCGACCGGACGCCCTACCGCGCTCGCAGCCACCGAGTATTTGTTGTTGTCGAAGCGCACCAGGCAGGTCTTCGAGACCGATGCCGGCACTGCGTGGAATCCATCGAACCGGCCGGCATAGGGAACGAGCTTCGGCCGTTCCGCCTCGAACACCTCCCAGACTGTCTGCTCGGTCAGTTCTGGATGGCGATGCGCCTTGGCGTAGGCGATGCATTTATCGAGTAGCCAGGCGTTCAACTCATCATAGTTTTTGAACCGCAATCGCGGCGTGAAGAAGCGCTCACGGACCAGCCCGACCTGGTTCTCGACTTGGCCCTTCTCCCAGCCCGAAGCCGGGGTGCAAGCAACCGGATCGACGAGGTAATGGCTGCACATCTGCAGAAACCGTCGATTGTAGAGACGCTCCTTGCCAACGAGGATGGTCGTCACCGCCGTCTTCATGTTGTCGTAGATGCCGCGCTGGCAGGTGCCCTTGAACAGAGCAAATGCCCGGTCGTGGGCGTCGAACACCATCTCCTGCGTCTCGCGCGGATAAGCTCGCACGAACAGCATGCGGCTATGGCAGAGCCGGACGTGCGCTACCTTCACGGTCACCGTCGCGCCGTTCAGCAGGACGACCTCGTGGCTCCAGTCGAACTGGTAGGCTTCACCTGGCGCGAAGCTCAGCGGCACATAGGCCGCAGCCGTCGTGGCGCCGCGCTCCTTGCTCCACCGTCTGGCGTAGCGCCGCACGGCGTCGTAGCCGCCGGCATAACCGCAGCCACGCAGTTCCTCGAACAGGCGGATCAGCGTCAGGCGCTCCCGCGACGCCTTACCTTCATTCGCCGACAGCAGTTGATCGAGCTTCTCGCTCCAGGGTCCGATCCTCGGAAGCGGCTGCGCTTCCCGCTCATAACGGAACTCAGTCGCCTCCGATCGGATGACCTTCCGCACGACCTTCCGGGAAACACCGAGGTCACGGCAGATCGCCTTGATCGGCTGACCGTGAACGAAATACGCGCGACGGATCTTCGCAATCGTCTCCACGACTAGCATTCCAATCTCGGCTCCCATGAAAATGGAAGCCAGTGTGGACCCTCAGTGCCGGGGTCCCGATTGGATGCCGATCACCCCGAAAACGGGGTCCTTATTCCATGCCGAAACACAGCGAA
>JBAUEK010000203.1:0-3195 GCA_049678565.1 Methyloceanibacter sp.
TTCGCGGCAGGCCCGCGACGTCCGAGGCCTTGAGGAAACTCATCACGCCCCAGGGCGTCTCGTTGGAAAGGCCGACGAACCTGATCTTGCCCTGCTGCACGAATTCGGCGAGGACGCCCAGGATCTCCTCGATGGAATGGCTCTCGCCCTCGAAATGAACGTAGTCGAGACCTTCGAAGATGCGCATCGGCCGGTCGGGCCAATGGAGCTGGTAGAGGTCGATATAGTCGGTCTGAAGCCGTTTCAGGCTCCTGTCGACCGCCTCGATGAGCTGCGCCCGGCTTTGCCGGCCCCTGACGCGATCCCGGCGCAGCCAGTCCATCTTGGTGCGGCCGATCGCCTTGGTCGCGATCGTGATCTTGTCGCGGACCCGGCGTGAGGCGAGCCAGGTGCCGATGATTTCCTCGGTGCGGCCCTGCGTCTCGGGCTTCGGCGGGATGGGATAGAGCTCCGACGCGTCGAAGATGTTGATGCCGCGGTCGAGGGCGTAGTCCATCTGCGCGTGACCTTCGGCTTCGGAATTCTGCTGGCCGAAGGTCATGGTGCCGAGGCAGACCGCGCTCAGTCTGATGCCGGCGCGGCCGAGCTGGCGATAGTCCATGGGCATAAAGCCGGTGGTCCCCATCTCACAAAGGCTAGTCCAACAGCCGCTCTAGCGACTCGACCAGACTGTCGCGCAAAGGGCGCGGCTCGATCCCAAAAATGCGGCGAATTTTCTCCGGGCTGAGCACGGAATAGGCCGGCCGCGGCGCCGCCGTCGGATAGTCGGCGGTGGCGATCGGCCGGAGCCGGGGGCTCTTGCGCCCGAATTTCGCGGCCTCGGCGAAGATCATGGTGGCAAAGCCGTGCCAGGTGACCGCGTCGGCCCCCGCATAATGATAGGTCCCCCAAGCGGTGAAGTCGCCCCGCTCGGCGCTCGCAGCCATCGCCATGATCGCGGCCGCGATATCGACCGTGGCGGTGGGACAGCCGGTCTGATCGTCGACGATGGCAAGCTCGTCGCGCTCGGCGCCGACTTGCAGCATGGTGCGGAGAAAGTTCGTGCCAAAGGGGCCATAGACCCATGATGTGCGCAGGATCAGGTGACGGTCGTGGGCGTCCCTGACGGCACCCTCGCCCGCCTCCTTGCTGCGCGCATAGGCGCCTTGAGGCCCGACCGGATCGTCCTCCCGATAGGGTGTGCGGCCGAGGCCATCGAACACATAGTCGGTCGAGAGGTGGATCAGCGGCAGGCCTGCTTTCGCCGCCGCCCGGGCAAGCACGGCAGCGCCGTCGCGATTGACGGCAAACGCCTGTTCCGACTCGCTCTCAGCCTTGTCGACGGCGGTATAGGCGGCGGCGTTGACGATGGTGGTTGGCGCGTGACGGCCGATGGCCTCGGCGACCGCGGCCGGCTCACAGATGTCGGCCTCGGCCCGGGTCAGCCCCACCGCTTCGCACCCAGCGCGCGAGCAGGATTCGATCAGGTGGCGCCCGATCTGGCCCCCGGCTCCAAACACCATGATCTTAGAGGTCACGGGGCTCAAGCGTCCCCGCGCCTCAGCCGGCAAGCGCCAGCTGGATCGTGGCCGGCGCGGAATTCGGAAGGGCGGCGGGCTGGTCGACCTCCTCGCCTTCGAAAAATGCGCCCCAAACCAGCCAAAGCATGAAGGCCGCGACGGTGAGAAGCGCAATGAATGCGAAAACCTTGGTGTAGTGTAACGGCATGATCCCTCCCTGAAAACCAACGCCTACCGGCCGTAAGGCGAAACTGGACCAGCTTCGCCACCGATTGCAAGGCCGGATCGGATGCCTTGGGTAAGGCTTTTGCTAGCGCTGGTAGGCCAGGACCTCCCGCGCGATGAGGCAGGCGTCGAGAACCAAGACAAAGGGCGCCGCCTCCTGCACCAGGAGCTTCCTGAGGGGCACGTCATCCTTGACCGTGCGCGCATAGACCGGACTTCGCGTGCCGAGCGCGCCGCCGAAATAGACAGCCCATAGCCGCCGCGTTTCCCCGGGTAGAGTCTCGAGCAGCGTCTCGATCTGTCGCGGGAGGTCATCCTCCATGTCGCGCGAAGTGGCCCTGCCTTCGAGCCGCCGCTGACCGATGGCCTCCCCCATAAGCAGCGTCTCGAGCGTGTCGCGCGCGGGCTTCTGCGCCACGCCGAGGCCGACGAGCTCCCCGCGAAATTTCGCCTCGAACAGATTGGCGCGATCGTAGAGATAAGGCTTGCCGCGCTTCGGCTGCTCGATCGGGGTCAGCCAGCTTTCGCGATAGTGCCACTCATCGAGCACCTTGGCGTTGATGATACCCCCGGTCAGCGCCTCGATGTCCTCGGAGGTGAATTGCGGTTGGTCGCCTGACATTGCCCCCATGGAAGCCCGAGCGGCCGCTTGGCTCAACCAAGATCGGACATCTGTCCCAAGGAATCACCCAAGGCCTTGGCCCTTTTCCGGCCCGATGGGGATGGGATAAGGTCCCGCACGACCGGCTCAGCCTCGGCCTCGATCACGCAAGGAAGGTCAATTGTCCCCATTTCCGTTCACGCGTCTCATTCGCTGCGCCGCTTCAGGCGCCGCCGCATTTTCGCTCCTGACGGCTTCCGCCGGGGGCGCTCTGGCCAATGTAAAAACCTGCCAGCTGCTTGAGCAGAATTATGAGCAGATCAAGCGTGGGGCCTCGACCGCCGAACTCAACCGGTCGCTGTTCTCGGCCGCCAATAAAGGCTGCGCCGCCCTGGCACGCCGGCTTCTGGATGACGGGGCTTCGCTCCAGGCACGCGACCGGGTCGGCTTCAACCCGCTGGCCCGCGCCGCCCAAGCTGGTGAGGGCGAGATCGTGACCCTGTTCCTCGACCGCGGCGCCGACATCAATGCGAGAGCCCTCGACGGCTCAACGGCGCTGTACAAGGCGGCCGAAACTGGCCGGCTGCGCATCGTGCGCCAATTGGTGGAGCGCGGCGGCGATCCAAGCCTGACGGGGCGGTCCGGCATCACCCCTCTCGCCGCCGGCGCCTATATAGGCAGCAAACCGATCGTCGAGTTGCTGCTGGCCAAGGGCGCCGATCCCAATATCCTCGACACCACGGAGAAGACGGCCATCGTCTACGCTGCCGGCCGGGGCTTTCCCGACGTCACCCGCGTCTTGCTCGACCAGGGCGTCGACGTCAATGCGCGCTACGGCAACGATCTGACGGTGCTGATGTGGGCGTCGGG
>JBAUEK010000204.1:0-13350 GCA_049678565.1 Methyloceanibacter sp.
TCGTCTGGGAGCTTGGCAAGCTGATCCTGATGAGCGGCGGCGAGGCCGAAAGCGGCGGCCGGGCCAAGAAGACCATCCTCGCCAATGCCTGCGAGGCCGTGCTCGGCGCCATCTTCACCGATGGCGGCTATGAGCCGGCGCGCGACGTCGTCAGGCAGTTCTGGGCTTCGGAGCTCGACGGCTTCGAGCTCGCCACCCCCGACGCTAAATCCGTGTTGCAGGAATGGGCGCAAGGCCGGCGGTTGTCATTGCCGCGCTATGTCGAGGTCGCGCGCGAGGGGCCGGACCATGCGCCCCACTTCACTTCCGAGGTGCAGATCGATGGCGTGGCCCCGGAGCGCGGGCATGGCACGAGCAAGCGCGCGGCCGAGCAGGCGGCGGCACTCGCCATATTGCTGCGCGAGGGGGTCTGGCAGGCGCCACAAGATGTCTAAAAGAGAAGAGGCTGACGCGATCGGTGACGGCACCGGCAACGACGCGACCCGATGCGGATTCGTGGCGCTGATTGGCGCCCCGAACAGCGGCAAGTCCACCCTGACCAATGCCCTGGTCGGGGCCAAGGTCGCCATCGTCACCCATAAGGCCCAGACCACGCGCGGGCCGGTGCGCGGCATTGCACTTGTCGGCGCGAGCCAGATCATCCTGGTCGACACGCCTGGCATCTTTCAACCGAAGCGCCGGCTCGACCGCGCCATGTTTGGGGCCGCCTGGGATCGCGCTGGCGACGCCGACCTGGTGGCTCTCGTGATCGACGCCCAGCGTGGCCTCGATCAGAGCCTGGACCCGCTGTTCAAGCACCTGCCTGAGGTGAGGCGACCCATCGTCGCCATCCTCAACAAGATCGACCAGGTCTCCAAGCCCGAGCTCCTGCGCTTGACCGCCGAAGTCTCGGCCATCAGGCCCTTCGACCGCATTTTCATGCTCTCGGCGCTGACCGGCGACGGGGTCGCCGATTTGAGGTCCTATCTGGCGGAGGCGGTGCCGCCGGGACCCTGGCTCTTTCCCGAGGATCAGCTGAGCGATGTGTCGCTGCGGCATGCCGCGGCGGAGATCACCCGGGAAAAGCTGTTCCTGCGGCTGCATGAGGAGCTTCCCTACAGCCTGACGGTCGAGACCACCGATTGGAAGGAGCTCAAGGACGGCAGCGTCCGCGTCGAGCAGACCATCTATGTGATGCGCGACAGCCAGAAGAAAATCGTGCTCGGCGCCAAGGGCGCGACGATCAAGGCGATTTCGATGGCCTCGCGCGAGGAGATCGGCGAGATGGCCGGTACGCCGGTGCATCTCTTCCTCTTCGTCAAAGTGCGCGAGCACTGGAGCGACGACCCCGAACGCTACCGCGAGATGGGCCTCGACTATCCGAAGAAGTGATAGCCTAGGGCATGGATTTCCGCGACGAGGGCATTCTCTTATCTGCCCGGCCTCTGGGCGAGGCGAACGCGATTGCCGAGCTTCTGACCGCGCGGCATGGGCGCCATCTCGGTCTAGTACGGGGAGGGCGGTCGCGGCGGATGCGGCCGCTTCTGCAACCGGGCAATCTGCTGGCGCTCTCGTGGCGGGCGCGGCTTTCCGACCATCTCGGCAGCTTCGCCATCGAGCTCATCGATCCGAACGCGGCCCGTGTGCTCGACGATGAGGCGGCGCTCATGGCCATCAGCTCCCTGACCACGCTCGCCAAGCATCTGCCCGAACGCGACCCGCATCCCGAGCTCTATCAGGGGACGCTCGAAGTGTTGCGCGCGCTCGGCGACGCCAGAACCTGGCCGGCGCTCCTGGTCCGCTGGGAGATGATGCTGCTTGAGGATCTCGGCTTCGGCCTCGATTTGAGCACCTGCGCCGCGACCGGCGTCGACGCGGACTTGGCTTATGTGTCGCCAAAATCGGGCCGAGCCGTGTCGCGTGACGCAGGCCAACCCTATTGCGACCGGCTGCTCAAGCTTCCGCGCTTTCTGCTGGAGGAGGAGGCGGAGCCCGCGCCGCAGGATGTTCTGGCCGCCTTTGCGCTCACCGGGTACTTTCTCGAGCGCGACGTGCTTGCGCCTCAGGGCCTGGCGCTACCGCAAGCGCGCGAACGCCTGATCGGCCTTTTGGCCCGCGCTCAGCCTGCTCTCACTTGAGCCGACTCGGCCGATGCGCTAAACGCAAATCATGGGAAAACGAATAGCGCCGCCTGATTCGGGTGGTTCCATCGAGCCCGTCAATCTGCGGGACGCGCTCGAGGAGCGTTACCTCGCCTATGCGCTGTCCACCATCATGCACCGGGCCCTCCCCGACGTGCGCGATGGGCTGAAGCCGGTGCACCGGCGCCTGCTCTACGCCATGCTCCAGCTCAAGCTCGATCCCGCCGGCGGGTTCAAGAAATGCGCCCGCGTCGTCGGCGACGTCATCGGCAAATATCACCCTCATGGCGACCGCGCGGTCTATGACGCGCTGGTGCGCCTCGCCCAGGACTTCGCCGTGCGCTATCCGCTGATCGACGGCCAGGGCAATTTCGGCAATATCGACGGCGATAACGCCGCCGCCATGCGCTACACCGAGGCGCGCCTGACGGCGGTTGCCGCGGCCTTGCTCGATGGCATCGACGAGGATGCCATCGACTTCCGCTCCACCTATGACGGGGAGGAAGAAGAACCGGTCGTGCTCCCCGGCAACTTCCCCAATCTGCTCGCCAACGGCTCCTCCGGCATCGCCGTCGGCATGGCCACCAACATCCCGCCGCACAACGCCGGCGAGCTCTGCGATGCCGCGCTGCATCTGATCAAATTTCCCAACGCCACGGTCGATAAGCTGGTCGATCTCGTCCCGGGCCCAGACCTACCCACCGGCGGCATCATGGTCGAGCCGCGGGACTCGATCGTCGAAGCCTATAAGACCGGGCGTGGCAGCTTTCGCCTGCGTGCGCGTTGGGTGCAGGAGGATACCGGTCGCGGCACCTATCAGATCGTCGTCACCGAGATTCCCTATCAGGTGCAGAAGGCGCGGCTGGTCGAGCGCATCGCCGAGCTGCTGCAAGCGAAGAAGGTGCCGCTGCTCGCCGATGTCCGCGACGAGTCGACCGAAGAAGTCCGGCTTGTACTGGAGCCGAAGAGCCGCACCATCGATCCGGTGCTGCTGATGGAGCAGATGTTCAAGCTGACCGAGCTCGAGACGCGCCTTCCCCTCAACATGAATGTATTGAGCCGCGGCCTGGTGCCGAACGTCTTAAGCCTCCGCCAGGTGCTGAGCGAATGGCTCGACCACCGCAAAGTGGTGCTGGTCCGCCGCTCCAAGCACCGCCTGGCCAAGATCGACCATCGCCTCGAAGTGCTCGACGGTTATCTGATCGTCTATCTGAATCTCGACAAGGTGATCAAAATCATCCGCGAGAAGGACGAGCCGAAGCCCGCGCTGATGCACGCCTTCAAGCTGACCGACATCCAGGCCGAGGCCATCCTCAACATGCGGCTGCGGTCGTTGCGCAAGCTCGAGGAGATGGAAATCGGACGCGAGCACGACACGCTGAGCAAGGAGCGCAAGGAGCTTAAGGCGCTGCTCGCCTCCGACGACAAGCAATGGAAGCACATCGCCGACGAGATCAAATCGCTGAAGGAGCGCTTCGGCCAGAAGACCGAGCTTGGGCGGAGGCGCACAAGCTTCGATACGGCCCCCGAAGGCGCCGAGGCCGAGCTGGCGGAAGTGATGATCGAGAGGGAGCCGGTCACCGTGATCCTGTCGGAGAAAGGCTGGATCCGCGCCATCCGCGGGCATCAGACCGAGCTCGACAGCCTCGCCTTCAAGGAAGGCGACCGGCTCAAGCGCGCCGTCAGGGCTCAGACCACCGACACCCTGCTGCTGTTCGCCACCAATGGCCGCTTCTACACGCTGAGCCCGGACAAGCTCCCCAGCGGCCGTGGGGCGGGCGAGCCGTTCCGCCTGATGATCGACATCGAGGAGACGGCCGACGCGGTGGATCTGTTCATTCACGAGGATGGCCGCAAGCTCCTGGTCGCGAGCACGAGCGGCCATGGCTTCATCGTGCCCGAAGATGAGGTTGTGGCCATGACCCGCAAGGGCAAGCAGGTGCTGAATGTGGCGGCGAATGATGAGGCGGTGGTTTGCGCAACTGTCGATGGCGACAGCGTCGCCGTGATCGGCGAGAACCGCAAGCTCCTGCTGTTCCCCCTGAAAGAGCTGCCCGAGATGCCGCGCGGCAAGGGCGTGCGGCTGCAACGCTACAAGGATGGCAGTCTTGCCGACGCCAAGACCTTCAACAAGAAGGAGGGGCTCGCCTATCTGGACTCAGCCGGCCGCAGCTTCATTGTGACCGACTTGAGAGATTGGTGGGGCGTCCGCGCCCAGGCCGGACGCCTGCCGCCCAAGGGCTTCCCCAAGTCGAACAGCTTCGGCCCGAAATTCTAGGATAAACTAGACCAGGGCGGACGACCCGCAGCACGCGCGTGGCGCGTCTGCCTCCACCTCGGTGCGCACCCATCCCTTTGGGGTGAGATGTTCCTGCGGCTGGAAGCGGTTCTTGTAGCGCATCTTGCGTGAGCCGTTGATCCAATAGCCGAGATAGACGAAGGGAAGGCCCTGGCTTCGCGCATGTTCGATCTGATCGAGGATCATATAGGTGCCGAGGCTGCGCGAGGACTGGTCCGGCTCGTAGAAGCTGTAGACCATGGAGATGCCGTCGCTGAGCCGGTCGCAGAGAGAAACTCCGATCAGCAGGGAGTCCCCGGTGTCGGGATCCGGCTTCACCCGATATTCGGTGACGCTGGTCCTGACCACGCTGTCCTCGACCATGAGCGAGTAATCCAACACCGACATTTCCGCCATGCCGCCATCGGCGTGGCGCTCGTCGATATAGGCGCGGAACAGGGAATATTGCTCCGGGCTTGGCGACGGCTCCATGCGGATGGCCATCACGTCCCGGTTACCGCGGGCAATCCGCTTCAGCGAGCGCCGGGGGCGAAAGGCGTCGACCAGAATCCGCACCGGCACGCAAGCCGAGCAGGAATCGCAATAAGGCATGTAGGCGATGTTCTGGCTGCGCCGGAAACCGCCCTTGAGCAGATTGTCGATGAGGAAGCCCGGCTTTTCCCGGGTGAGATGAGTGAACAGCTTCCGCTCGAGCTTGCCCGGCAAATAGGGGCAGGGCTGCGGAGCCGTGATGTAGAACTCGGGAAAGTTGCTCTTGTGCTCAGTCACAACGGCTGACCAGGATCTAATCCACCCTCGTTTGAACCAAGCTTAGTTGATCGGAGGCGCAAAGCGCAAATGCCGATCGAGGCAAGGCTCAGGGGTGAGTGACTGGCTGGTCAGGGCCGATTGACCACCACGACTCCCGCGAAAATGTCATGCAGGCAGCGCTTCTGCGGATCGAACAGGGCCCAGAGCAGGATCGGGCAGAAAATGACGAGGGAGAACCAGAACAAAAGTGCGTGAAAAGCGGCGATGAGCGGAGACACCTTGCCTCCAAACCAGGTCCGCACCTCGAGCCCCATCATGCGCTGGCCGATGGTCGCCGAATTCGGTCCGCCGATGGTGAGCGCATTATAGCCGAGCCCGACGGCGGGAAAGGCAATGCCGAAGAGCAGCCAGGCGAGCCCAAGCGTCAGCACGCCGAGCACGGCGATGGCCACATAGACGATCACCGTCAGCAACAGGATGATGATGGCGTCGATGACGAAGGCGACCACGCGCTTGCCGATGACGCCGTTGAAAAATTGCGGCTGCGTCACCGGGTTGAAGGCGGGGGATTCGCTGAATTCGCTCGAACGGGGCGGGAGGGTCTTTTGCTCTGACATGTGTGCCTCTGTGTCTCTCGATCAAAATTCCGGTTAAAACTTAGATGGTGGTTGAGACCGGAGCGCGCAAGCGAAAAGGAAAAGCGGCGGCCAGCGCCAAACGCCGCCGCGTCTCTAGCCGCCCCAACTTTCGACGCGGCTCACATGGAACCCCTCCGCCTCGAGCTTGGCAATCGCTTGCAGCGCGTGGGCCTTGTCTCTCGTCTCGATCCTGAGATCGAGGCTCGCGCCTTTCGCCGGCACCTCGAGCATCATGCGGTGGTGGAACACTTCAAGGATATTCACGCCGGCATTGCCGAGGAGCGTCGCCACCTGGCCCAGCACGCCGGGCCGATCGGTAATGACGAGCCTGAGCGAGATGATCTTTCCCTCGCGCTCGAGCCCGCGCACGACGATCGACGCCAGCATCCGGGAATCGATGTTGCCGCCGGTCAGATAGAGGCAGACTTTACGGCCGCGAAAGTAATCCGGCTCGGCCAGCAAGGCGGCGAGGGACGCGGCGCCAGCGCCTTCCGCCACGGTCTTCTGCACCCCCAGCAGGGCGCAGATGGCGCGTTCGATGGTTGGCTCGTCAACCAGCATGATGCGCGAGACGAGGGCCTTCACGATCGGCAGCGTGAGCTGGCCTGCCCGCTTCACGGCGATGCCGTCGGCGAGGGTCTGCCCGGTAAAGACCGGGGGCTCGCCCGCGAGCGCCGCGTGCATCGATTGGCATGCCGCCGCGCACACGCCGATCACGTCGAGACTGGGCTTGATCGCTCGCGCCGCAATGGCGTTGCCGGCAATCAATCCGCCGCCACCAACCGGCACCACGATCGTGTCGAGATCGGGCACGTCGGCGAGAACTTCAAGCGCGATCGTGCCTTGGCCGGCGATGATATGGGGATCGTCGTAGGGATGGACAAGGACGAGCCCACGCTCGGCCGCGATTTCCTCCGCCCGCGTTTGCGCTTCGCTCAACCCCTCGCCCGACAGCACCACCTCGGCGCCGAAGGCTTCGGTGTTGACGACCTTAACGAAGGCCGTGTGCTGCGGCATCACGATGGTGGCAGGGATGCCCAGGCGCGCGGCGTGATAGGCGACAGCCTGGGCGTGGTTTCCGGCGGACATGGCGATCACGCCCCTGCGCGCTTCGTCCGCGTCGAGGGAGACGAGCTTCACCAGCGCGCCGCGATCCTTGAAGGAATTGGTGAACTGCAGATTCTCGTATTTGATAAACACCTCGGCCCCGGTCAGCGCCGACAGCTTTGGCGCAGCTGCGGTCGGGGTGCGGACGACTTGATCCTTGATCGTCTCTCGTGCCGCCTCGATCTGTTCGAGGCCGATCGGGCATTCCCGCAATGGAGCTTTGGCGGTGACCGTCATGAGCAATCCTGACCGGCGCGGGGCTCCAACCAAAGGCGCTGGCCGCAGAGCAGTTTAGCCTAGCTTGTTGCGAGCGGTGTTAATGTCAAGGCCGAGCCTATCGCACCGCTGCCGGTCCAACGCCAGTCCTGCCGAGGTTGCCGGGCGCTGACCGGCGCGTTAAGCATGGATTGGGGGGATGCGCGAAGATCAGCAACCGGGGGAGATCCACTTATGCTGAGACTCGGAACGCTGCTTGCGGTCGCGACCGCCGCCCTCAATTTCTCCGTGGCGACGACTTTCGCCTGCGAGGGGACGAATGTCGTGTTCGAGGACGATTTTGCCGATGACGCCGGCGGCTGGGCTATCCACCAGGACGTAGGGGTGAAGGACGGAAACTTCGTCTTCAACCTTCCTCCCGACGCCATGCAGGCCGACCTCAACATCACCTACACGGTCAAGGACGGCGTCGATATTTGCTCGGAGGCGGTTTGGCCCGAGGGCGATCCGGTGATACTCGGCGCCGGCCTCCTGTTCTGGGGCGAGGACAACAAGAATTATTTTCAGTTCGGGGTGCTCAACAACGGCAAGTTCTGGATCGCGCGGCGACAGGAAGGCAAGTGGCACACGATCGTGGAGAACGTCGCGTCGGAGGCCATCAAGGAAAAGCCGGGCGAGACGAACATGTTGCGGGTCAAGGCCGACGACGAGACTGCGGCCTTCTTCATCAACGGCACCAAGGTGCGGGATCTGCGCGGTCAAGCGCCGAAAGGCGGCTGGCGCTTCGGTCTCTCCGGTGACAATTTCGACAAGGACAAGGACGCCCGCGTGCTGTTCAGAAGCGTGAAGGTCACGGACTGAGCGGCGACAGACTCAGGACGGAGCGTCGAACAGGCGCACGGCCTCGAGGGCGAAATAGCTGAGAATGGCGTCGGCGCCGGCGCGCTTGCAGGCCATCAGACTTTCCAGGATGACGCGGTCCCGGTCGATCCAACCCCGCTCAGCCGCGGCCACGATCATCGAATATTCACCTGAGGTCTGGTAGACGAAGGTCGGCACGTGGAAGGCCTCCTTCACCCGGCGCACGATGTCGAGATAGGGCAGTCCGGGCTTCACCATCACCATGTCGGCGCCTTCGGCGATATCCTGGCCGACTTCGCGCAGCGCCTCCTCGGCATTCGCCGGGTCCATCTGATAACCGCGCTTGTCGCCCTTGAGCATGGTTCCAGACCCGACCGCATCGCGGAACGGCCCGTAATAGGCGGACGCATATTTCGCCGCATAAGCGAGGATCTGGGTGTTGGTGAAGCCGTCCTTCTCCAACGCCTCCCTGATGGCGCCAATGCGGCCATCCATCATGTCCGACGGCGCGAGAATGTCGCAACCGGCCTCGGCCTGGATCAGCGCCTGACGCACCAAGATCTCGACCGTGCGGTCGTTGTCGATCTCGCCGTCGAGGAGCAATCCGTCATGACCGTGGCTTGTGTAAGGATCGAGCGCCACGTCGCAAATGATGCCGATATCGGGCACGTTCGCCTTGATGGCCCGCACCGCCCGGCAGACGAGATTGGCCGGATTGAGAGCTTCGCTTGCCAGCTCGTCGCGAAGCGAGGGGTGCGTGTTGGGGAACAGCGCGATCGCTGGAATGCCGAGATCGGCCGCTTCGGCCGCGGCCTTCACGGCCAAATCGACGGAGAGCCGCTCCACTCCCGGCATGCTGTCGATGGCGGAGCGCTGGTTCTGCCCCTCGATCAGGAAAATCGGCCAAATCAGATCGCCGGCGGAGAGCGTCGTTTCCCGCACCAGCCGGCGCGACCAGTCCGAGCGCCGGTTGCGGCGGAGCCGAGTGGCCGGGAAGCCGGGCTCGAGGCGCTTCGGCGTCTTGGCCGCTTCGTGTCTGGCGCGCTTGCTGCGCAAGGCGACGGTCTTATCTCTGGGCGAAGACACAACCGGATGATCCGCTCGTTACTACTTGGGTGCCGGAAGCTAACACCTGCAACCCCCGGGTGCCAGCGTCACCCGGGCAAATGGTTGCCCCAAAACCTACTGGCAAAAACCGGAACGTCTCTGCTTCTGATCGAGGTGGAAGTGATCTTTATGCGCGTCATTGGCATCGGGTCCGAGCACGGTCCCGAATTCCTGGCATGCCCTGTCGTGCACGAGCTTCAGGAACGCGCTCTTCGGATCCGGGGTGGGCTCGAGCGCGACCGGAGGCGGCGAGGGCGGATCGGCGGGCTCCGCCTTTGCCGGGGTGATGGCGCTCGGGAGCGCACGCGCCGGCTCGACCGCCTTGGCCTCGGGCGAGGCGGAACGCGCCGCGGTTTCGTCCCGGGCCGGATTGGGCAATGGGGCAGGAGGCGGCGGCACTGCTCTGGGCCAGCCCTTCAGCACGGTGATGCTGTCGCCCGAAGCGAGCTTGAATTCGGAGACGTCGAGCGCATTGGCAAGCGCGTGCTCGCTGAGTGGCGTCTCGGCCCCGCCATTGCGATTGCGGCAGGCATAGGAGGTCGCATTGTGCAGGCCGACGACCTCGGAGCCGAGCAGCGCCTTGGCCTCCGGCTGCACTATTTTGCTCAACCACACGCTCAAAGCCTTGGCCAGCGGACAGCTGATGGTGGCGGGAGGATTGATCTCAACCTTCGGGTCGTTGCCGACCGAGCGCAGCAGGATCGGCGCCGGCGCGCCGCACACGCCTTCCTTGATCGGCGCCAGCTGCTCATAGTCGAGGGTGACCGATGCCAACAGCGTCTTGCACGCATCGGTCGCCGCGGTCACCTCCGCCGCGGTCCAGGGCTCGGTTTGGAACTCCGCCGGCGCGAGCGGTTTCGGCGGCACCGGCGCGCCCGGGCGCAATGGATTGCGCTCGGGCAGAGGCGGCGGTAGATCGGATTGCGCCTGGCCGCCGCAAGGTATCAAAGCGGCAAAAAGCGCAATCGATGCCAGGACGGAAAGTCTCATCGCGCCACGATCCAAGAGCCTGTCCGGCCGCCGCTTGTGGTTTCCAAAATTGAATGCTAGCCCCCGCGGGCCGGGACCCCATATGGGGAAATACACGAACTCGGTCAAAGGGGACATCTCACTGTGAGCGCGCCGCTCGGCATCGACTTCGAGGAGCAGGATCGGGCGGGTATCGTCACGCTCAATCGGCCTTCACGGCTCAACGCGCTCAGCCGCGAAATGTTCGACGCTCTCAGCCGGCAATACAGGCTCTGGGCTCCCAATCCCCACATCTACGGCGTGCTGATGCAATCGACGCATCCGACCGTGTTTTCCAGCGGCGGCGATC
Source organism: Methyloceanibacter sp. (assembly GCA_049678565.1). Taxonomy (GTDB): domain Bacteria; phylum Pseudomonadota; class Alphaproteobacteria; order Rhizobiales; family Methyloligellaceae; genus Methyloceanibacter. The sequence goes on from JBAUEK010000204.1 coordinate 10,417, forward strand.
TCAAGACGCTGCATGAATGGAACGAGCAGGGTGACCTCGACGCCATTCGGCAATTTTACCGGGCGGCCTACACCCATGTCTGGGTTCTGGAGAAATTCATCCGCCCGAACGTCCCCCTGATCAACGGGCTCGTGCTCGGCGGCGGCATCGGCATCACCCTTTACGGCACGCATTGCGTGGGGGGTGAGGGCTACCGGTTGGCAATGCCGCAAGTGGGCATCGGCTTCTTCCCCGATATCGGCGGCACGCATTTTCTCTCCCGGCTCGAAGCCCGTACCGGGCTTTACCTCGCGCTCACCGGCCAGTCGATCGGCCCCGCCGATGCTTACCGGCTCCGCCTCATCAGCCACTACATTCCGTCAGCCTATTTTCATGTCATCAAGGACGCCTTGAGCGACAACCAGCCGATCGACCGCCTGCTTGACGGCCTCCACCGGGATCCTGGCGAGGGCGAGCTGACGCGACGGACACCCGTGATCAACCGCGTTTTCGGAGCGGAGTCCGTCGAGGAAATTCTCGACCGGCTCGATGCCGAGCGCGGCGAGGAAGAAGCCTGGGCGAAATCGACTGCGGCCGAAATGCGCAACAAGTCGCCGACCTCGCTCAAAGTCGCCTTCGCCCAGATGCGGCGCGGCAAGACGCTTGACCTTGCAGCCGCGCTGCGGCTTGAATACCGGTTGGCGTCACATTTGGTTGCGCGCGCTGATTTTAGCGAGGGCATCCGAACGAGGATCGCCGAGCGGAACCGGAAGCCGCGCTGGCAGCCGGCTAGCGTCGCCGAAGTCGACGAGGCCGAGATCGACGATTTGTTTGGATCTGCGGTGGACAGCGAACTCGAGCTTGATGAAACCCGTCCTGGTCCCGGCTGAGAGCGCCGCAGACTAACAAAACTTAATCATAGAACTTCATGCACCCTTAAGCGTATCGATTAAGCAGATCTTAGTTTGATATGCATACAATCTACTCAAATTTGGAGTTAACAAACACAATCGAGGGTAGGCAATGAATTTGGCTCTAAGTGTTGCATCACACGCGAGCGCCGAGCAGCCGCAGGACTTCAAGGGACGATATCTAGTCTCCTTGAAACTCATTGAGCGGCTTCACCTGCTGCTGTTGGATGTAATCAAGGATGAGTTCGAGCGCTTGGGTCGCACCGACGTGAACAGCGTGCAGGCTCTACTGCTCTTCAATATTGGCGACGCCGAGCTGACGGCGGGAGAACTCACGAGCCGTGGTTATTATCTCGGCTCGAACGTGTCCTACAATCTGAAGAAGCTGGTCGACGCAGGTTATATCAACCATCAGCGTTCGAGCACCGACCGGCGCTCGGTGCGTGTGCGCCTCACCCAAAAGGGCCTTGACGTCTGCAAGGTCGTGAATGCCCTCTATATGAGGCAGCTCAAATCCCTGGAGCAAGTTGGAGGGGTCGAGTCCAGCGATCTCGAAGTTTTGAACAGATCGCTCATCCGGCTTGAGCGCTTCTGGACGGACCAGATTCGGTACCAGCTCTAACTATTCCGAGCAACGCCAAGATTACCAGAAATGTCGTTGGCCCCGGTGAACAGTACCGGGGCTATTTTCTTTCTACAGTCCCCGTAAAGCTCAAAAACGCCTGATTTGGCGTTTAGGCCCTTGAACCAGAGGCCCCGCTGCAGCATCTTTAGCGCAAGCAGTTACGGGCCAGACTGCGGAGGGAATCCTCACCCTTATCCTTTCGAAGCGATGGGTGTGGGGCTTTGCTCACTCTGGAAGGGTATAGAGTAGCAGGGCAAAGCGCCTTTGGGTCGAGGCGCGAAGCCGCAGGTGACGGGAGCGGCAGATGGCATCATGCACAGGTTTGATGAGCAGGGGCGCGATTCTCGCGACCTTCGTGCTCACTGCGGCCTTTTTCGCCGCCAGCAGCCATCCCGCCGATGCCGGCATCTTCAGCTGGCTGGGAGGGAAGGGTCAGAACTCCGGCCGTGGCGCTCCGCCCGCTGGCCAGTATCAGCAACCGCCGCGCTCCGGCGCTTTGCATGGCGACGAACTTCCTCCCGAGGAAGGCAATGCCGCGACCAGGCAATGGATTACCAATCCGGAGCTCGGTACGCCGACGCTGTCGACCCGCAATATCGAGGCGACGAACGTCGCCATCCAGCAATATCAGGGCATCGTGGCGCGCGGAGGTTGGCCGACGGTGCCGGCTTACGCCATGCGGCCCGGCTCTAACGGTCAGGCGGTCGAGATCCTGCACCGGCGGCTCGAGATCAGTGGCGATCTCGTCGGTCAGAGCATTCCCAACGAATATGATGAGGCGGTGGTCCAGGCGGTGCGCAAGTTTCAAATTCGCCACGCGCTCCCACCCACAGGCATGATCGACCGGGCGACCGTCGATGCCATGAATGTCCCTGCAACCATCCGCCTGAGCCAATTGCAGACCAATCTGAAGAGGCTGCAGAGCCTGGCGCCTGCGGCCGCCAGCCGCTACGTCGTGGTCAATATCCCGGCGGCTCAGGTCGAGGCCGTCGACAGCGGCCAGGTCATCTCGCGCCATGCTGCCGTCGTCGGCAAGATCGAGCGGCAGACGCCTGAGCTCAAGAGCAAGATCCAAGAGATCAACTTCAATCCCTATTGGTACGTGCCGCGCAGCATCGTCTACAAGGACCTCGTGCCGAAGGCGCGTGAGTTTGCCCGCAGAGGCCAGGACATGATGGCCGCCTACCGGATCGAGGCCTTCGATTCCGCTGGCAACCAGGTGAGCCCGCAGTCGATCGATTGGTTCAGCGACCAGGTCCTTGGCTATAATTACCGGCAGCAGCCCTGGGAGGAGAACTCCCTTGGCTTCGTCAAGATCAACTTCCCCAACAAGGATGCGGTCTATATGCACGACACGCCGCTGAAGAGCCTGTTCGGCCGCAATGTGCGGTTCGAAAGCTCTGGCTGCGTGCGGGTGCA
>JBAUEK010000205.1:0-9534 GCA_049678565.1 Methyloceanibacter sp.
GATAAAGCGAAGGTCTTCTGGGACGACGTCGCCAAGACCAGCCCGCGCTGCGCCAAGGTGGTGGAGATTCTCAAGAACTACAACGAGACCATGGCGAAGGCCGGGCCTCCCTACCGTTGCGCCTAAGTCTGCGGCAGGCCGTATCATGACCCGCGCGGATTTGGCGTCCGCGCGGGTCTCGCTTCAACTTCTCTAAAAATAGATATCCAGAATGGCGGGCATGTTTTCGTTGCAGGAGCTGCGGACAGCGGCCGATCGCGCCGAGATCGACACGGTCGTGGTTTGCTTCCCCGACATGCAAGGCCGGCTGATCGGCAAGCGTATGCACGCCAACTATTTCCTCGAAAGCGCCTACGAGGAAACGCATGGCTGCGACTATCTGCTCGCCAACGACATCGATATGGAGCCAGTGCCTGGATACGCGGTAGCCAACTGGGAAAAGGGCTACGGCGATTTCGTGATGAAGCCTGACCTCGCGACGCTACGGCGGATTCCGTGGCTGCCAGCAACAGCGCTGGTTCTGTGCGACGTCCTCGATCATCATAGTCACGAAGGGCTGGCACACAGCCCGCGCGCGATGCTGCGAAAGCAGATCGCCCGGCTCGAGGCGATGAACATGTCATCGCTGTTCGCGTCTGAGCTTGAGTTCTATTTGTTCGACGAGACCTACGAGTCGGCGCAGGCGAAGCGCTGGCGAGATATCAAGACGGCAGGCACCTACATCCAGGACTATCACGTCTTCCAGACGACCAAGGAGGAGGGGGTGATGCGGGCAATCCGCAATGGTCTGCATGGCGCCGGGATCGCCGTGGAGAACTCAAAGGGCGAGTGGGGGCCTGGCCAAGAGGAAATCAATGTCCGCTACGCCGACCCCCTGACCATGGCCGACTGGCACGTCATCCTCAAGAACGGTTGCAAGGAAATTGCCTACTCGCTCGGCAAGGCGGTGACCTTCATGGCCAAATGGCGCTACGATTTGGCAGGCTCGTCGAGCCATATTCACGCCTCGCTATGGGACGCTTCCGGCAAGACGCCCCTGTTTCTCGATCGCGACAGCGAGCGCGGCATGTCGGCACTGATGCGACATTACGTGGCGGGACAACTCGCTTATGCGCGCGAGCTAACCTGGTTCCTCGCGCCCTATATCAACTCCTACAAGCGCTTCCAAGCCGGGACGTTCGCGCCGACCAAGGCGATCTGGTCGACGGACAACCGCACGGCCGGCTTCCGCCTCTGCGGCGCGGGCAGTAAAGCCATCCGCATCGAATGCCGTATTGGCGGCGCCGACCTCAATCCCTATCTAGCCTTTGCCGCTCTTATCGCTGCGGGGATTGCCGGCATCGAGCAGAGGCTGGAGCTCGAAGCGCCCTATATCGGAGACGCTTATCAAGGCGAGGCGCTGACCGAGGTGCCGAAGACGCTGCGCGAGGCGACGGAATTGATGCGAACGTCGACCATGCTCAGGGCTGCCTTCGGCGACGAGGTTATCGACCATTACGTGCACACCGCGGAGTGGGAGCAGTCCGAATACGATCGGCGGATCACAGATTGGGAGCTCAAGCGCGGATTTGAGCGATATTGAGCCTATCGGAGACACCATGTCAGAAAGCGTGAAGATCATCACCCCTGTCGACGGCTCGGTCTATGCCGAGCGCCCGGTCGCGCGCGATGCCGAGATCGAGGCCGCGGTGTCGGCGGCCCGGGCCTCATTGCCCGCCTGGCGGAGCGTCCCAGTGGCGGAGCGGGCGCGTTACATACTGGCGTTTCTCGACGCGCTCCTCGCTATGAACGACGAGGTGACGGTGGAGCTCGCCTGGCAAATGGGCCGGCCGGTCCGCTATGGCGGCGAGAAGGGTGGACTGGATGAGCGCGTGCGCGCTCTGGCGGCGATGGCCGAGGAGGTGCTCCAACCCTACTACCCGCCGGAGAAACCTGGCTTTCGCCGCTATATCGCGCGTGAACCCGTTGGGCTGGTCATGGTCATCGCGCCGTGGAACTATCCCTATCTCACCGCGATCAACACCATCGTTCCCGGGCTTCTGGCTGGCAACGCGATCATCCTCAAGCATGCCGCGCAGACGCTGCTCGTTGGCGAGCGCCTGGCCGAGGCGTTTCGGCGCGCCGGCCTACCCAAGGGGCTCTTCCACAATCTCGTCCTGTCGCATGAGCAGACGGAGAAGCTCATCGGTTCCGGGCGCATCGACCACATCAATTTCACCGGCTCCGTCGCCGGAGGTCGCGCCATCGAGCGCGCCGCCGCCGGCACCTTCGCCTCGATCGGCCTCGAGCTCGGCGGCAAGGACCCAGCCTATGTGAGAGCCGACGCCAAGCTCGATCATGCCATCGAGAATCTGGTCGACGGCGCGTTCTACAATTCCGGTCAATGCTGCTGCGGCGTCGAGCGCATCTATGTCGATGCGCGGGTCCATGACGACTTCGTGGCAGGCTTCGCCGATCTCACCCGAAAATATGTGCTCGGCAATCCGCTCGACCAGTCGACCACCCTCGGACCGATGGCGCGGGCCTCCTTCGCCGACACGGTGCGGAGCCAGATCGAGGAGGCGCGGCGGAAGGGCGCTACGGCGCTGGTCAACATGAAGGTGGAAGGCGACCGCGCCGGCTCGCCCTATCTCGCCCCTGAAGTGCTAACCAACGTCAACCACCAGATGGAGGTGATGCGGGAGGAAAGCTTCGGACCCGTCGTCGGCATCATGAAGGTGCGCGACGACGAGGAGGCGGTGACGCTGATGAACGACAGCCCCTATGGGCTGACGGCCTCGATCTGGACGCAGGACATGGATCGTGCCGCCCAGATCGGTGCATTAATCGAGACCGGCACCGTGTTCATGAACCGGTGCGATTACCTCGATCCGCATCTCGTCTGGACCGGCGTCAAGGACACCGGCCGGGGCGCGGCGCTGGCGAAATACGGTTTCGATGCACTGACCCAGCCAAAGAGCTTCCACCTCCGCGACCTTTGATCCGAGCCTCTTAATCCCGGGACCCGAGATGAGCACACCGACCGCCAATTGGAGCTACCCGACCGCCATTCGCTTTGGCGCCGGCCGTATCAAGGAGCTCGCCGATGCCTGCCGGGCCGCCGGAATTCAGCGCCCGCTGCTGGTCACCGACGCAGGCATTGCCAAACTTCCCATCACCGCCACGGCGCTGAGCCTGGTGCAAGAGGCAGGGCTCCCGGTGGCGTTGTTCTCCGATGTCCAACCGAACCCAGTCGAGCCGAATGTTGAAGCCGGCATCGCCGCCTTCCGCGCTGGCGGCCATGACGGTGTCGTCGCCTTCGGCGGTGGCTCGGGCCTCGATGTCGGCAAGCTGATTGCCTTCATGGCCGGGCAGAGCCGGCCGCTCTGGGATTTCGAGGATATCGGCGACTGGTGGACGCGAGCCGATGTAGACGGGATCGCGCCTATCGTCGCGGTGCCGACCACGGCAGGGACGGGATCCGAAGTCGGCCGCGCCGGCGTCATTACCCAGGCGGCGACGCAGACCAAGAAGGTCATCTTTCACCCGAAGATGATGCCGCGCGTGGTCATCTGCGACCCCGAGCTCACAGTCGGCATGCCGCCGGCCATCACCGCCGGCACCGGCATGGATGCGCTTGCCCATTGCCTCGAAGCCTATTGCGCGCCGAGCTACCACCCGATGGCCGAGGGCATCTCCGTCGAGGGCATGCGGCTCGTGTTCGAGAACCTGCCCAAGGCGGTGGCGAATGGCAGCGATCTCGAGGCCCGCGCCCATATGATGAGCGCGGCGGCGATGGGCGCCACGGCCTTCCAGAAGGGTCTCGGCGCCATTCACGCGCTGTCCCACCCGGTCGGCGCGCTTTTCCACACCCATCACGGCATGACCAATGGCGTGTTCATGCCCTATGTTCTCGTCTTCAACCGGCCCGCGATCGAGGCGAAGATCGGGCGCCTTGCCGGTTTTCTCGGCATCGATGGCGGTTTCGACGGGTTCCTGCAGGCGGTGTTGGATCTTCGCCAGCAGACCGGAGTTCCGCCCGACTTGGCCGCGCTTGGGGTCGACGACAGCAGGGTGGAGCTGATCGCCGACATGTCGCTGGAGGATCCGACTGCTGGCGGCAATCCCGTTCCCCTGACCAAGGAAGCGAGCCGCAGGCTGTTCGAAGCGGCGCTGAAAGGCGATGTCGCCGCGGCGGCTGCCTGACATCTGGCGCTGGCAGACGCCCTGGGGCTAAGACCCTGGCTCAATCCGGCATCGGCATGACACCCCGTCGATGAAGGTCTCGACCGAGGCGTCGAAGGCCGCATCGGGGTCGAGCGCCTTAAAGGCCGGTATGAGCGCCAGCGTCGCCGGGCAGGCCAGTGGATCGAGCTCCCGGAGTTCAGCCTCGTCTTCGTCACTGATCGGGCGCATGAGCCCTTCGGCCTCGGCCAAGGCATAGCCGAGCAGGAAGGCGTAGAAAGCGAGCCCAAGCCCAGCGGAATCGGCGTCCGGCAGCCCTGCGGTCCGCAGCGCGCGGTAGACCACCTCGCTCGAGGCGTGATCGGCAGGCCCGGTCGCGTGGAAGCGGAAGTGCAGGTGGACGACGCGAGGATGACGGTGGGCCAAATCCCGATAGGCCGCCGCAACGTTGCGCAAATCGGCGCGCCAGTCGGCACTGGGGTGCGGCAGCTCGACCGTGGCCAGTGCCCGGTCGGCTATCCGCCGCAACAGCTCGTGCTTCGAACCGAAATGATGCAGGACGGTCATGGGGTCAACGCCGATCCGCAGGCCGAGCTTACGCACCGAGAATCCGGCCTCGCCGTCGCGCGACAGCATGTCGAACGCCGCCTCGAGCAACGCATTGCGGTCAAGGCCCCGCCGGCCGCGCGGGCGGGAATTGGCTTTGCGTGCTGTTTGCCTTGACAATTCTACACCGTAGCCAATAATGTCTTCGGTGTAGCCATAATCGTAAATGAGCCCCTGTCAAGGCTGAGCCGGTGGACGTGTCTGCTTCCCTAACAGCGATTGCCCTCCGCGGGTTGAGCCCCAAGGAGCAACTGCTGCTGCTCTGCGCCCGCATCGGCTATACGCCACATATGAGCTTCCAGCGCTGACTGAATGGCCCTCGGGTCCCGTTCTGCTGGAGGTGTATCGGTGACCAATCAATACCAGACCACACAATTAAGAGAGCTCGACGCTCTCCATCATTTGCATCCATTCACCACTCACCGGTCGCTCCGGGAGGGCGGCGCGCGTGTTATCGTCCGCGGCGACGGCCCATATCTCTGGGACAGCGAAGGCGAGCGCATTCTCGATGGCATGTCGGGCCTGTGGACGGCGAATATCGGCCACAGCAGCCGGGAGCTTGCCGAGGCGGCCTATGAGCAAATGCTCGAGCTGCCGTTCTACAACACCTTCTTCCGCACCACGCATCCCCCGGTCGTGGCCTTGTCGCGCAAGCTCGCCGAACTCGCCCCCGACAACCTCAACCAGGTGTTCTATGGCTCGTCAGGCTCGGAATCGAACGACACCGCGATCCGCCTGATCCGGCATTATTGGGTGCTCAAGGGCGAACCCAAGCGGCGTATCATCATCTCGCGCAAAAGCGCCTATCACGGCTCGACGATCGCCGCCGCTTCGATGAGCGGCATGGCCCACATGCATGCGCACAGCTACCCCGTTTATGAGGGCTTTCGCCACATCATCGATCCCTATTGGTATGGCGAGTCGGCGGAGGGAGAATCGCCGGAAGCTTTCGGCATTCGAGCCGCGCGCGCGCTCGAGGATGAAATCCTGGCGGCCGGTCCCGAGAACGTTGCCGCCTTCGCCGCCGAACCCGTGGAAGGCGCCGGCGGCGTCAAGATCGCCCCCGCAACCTACTGGCCCGAAGTGCAGCGCATCGTCGACAAATACGGGATACTGCTCCTTGCCGACGAGGTGATCACGGGCTTCGGCCGCCTCGGCGCCTGGTTCGCATCGCAGCACTACGGTATCCGCCCCAACATCATCACCTTCGCCAAGGCGGTGACGTCGGGCTACATCCCGCTCTCCGGCATCATAGTCGACGACAAGATCGTCGACGCCTTGATGGCGCATGACGATGATTTCAACCATGGCTATACCTTCTCCGGCCACCCCGTGGCCTGCGCCGTGGCGCTGAAGAATATCGAAATCATCGAACAGGAGAAGCTCGTCCCGCGCGTCAACGAGTTCGGCGGGCCGGCATTGGCGAAGGTGCTGGCGAAGTTCAAGGACCATCCGCTCGTCGGCGAAGTTCGTTCCATCGGGCTTCTCGGGGCGATCGAGCTCGTCGCCGACAAGCGCAACCGCCGCCGCTTCGCCGATCCTGGCCGCGTCGGCCTCATCTGCCGCGATCATTTTTTCCGCCAAGGCTTCATCATGCGCGCCGTGTTCGACACCATGGTCACCGCTCCGCCGCTGATCTGGACGCAGACCCAGTTCGACGAAGCGGAGGCCGCGATCGGCCGCGCGCTCGATCTCACGCTCAACGACGTCGCCGGAGAGATCGCGGCATGAGCCGTCCGATCGTCGTCATCCCGGCCTGCACCAAGCTGATAGACGGCTACGTCTTTGACGCCGTGGGCCGTAAATATTCGGCGGCGATCGCCGAGGTCGCGGAATGCCAGCCCTTGCTCGCGCCGCTCGGCGCCAGCATGGCCGATATCGGTGCCGTGCTCGATGTCGCCGATGCGATCCTCCTGACAGGGAGCCCCTCGAACGTCGCGCCGGATCACTACGGCAAGGAAACTCCGGTCAAGCCGGAGACCCTGGACCCTGCGCGCGACGCGCTGACCCTGCCGCTCATCCGGGCCGCAATCGAGCGCAAGATTCCGCTCTTCGCGATCTGCCGCGGACTACAGGAGCTGAATGTGGCCCTTGGCGGCAGCCTACATCAAGCCGTCCACGACGTGAACGGGCACCGCGACCACCGCGCATCATCCGACATCCCTCTCAACGAGAGATACGGTCCGCTCCACCCAATTCGTCTCAGCGGCGCATTGCGCGACTGGATCGGAAGCGACGAGATCATGGTCAACTCGCTGCACTCGCAAGGTATCGCGCGGCTCGCCGATGGGCTGAAGCCCGAGGCCTTTGCCGAGGATGGTCTGGTCGAGGCGGTGCGCGGACCGGACGACGCGGCATTCTGTCTGGGCGTACAATGGCACCCCGAATGGGAAGCGAGGTCGAACGCTGTCTCGACATCGCTGTTCCGCCGCTTCGGCGCGGCGGCGAAAGGCCTTGCATCGTGACCAATGCCCGGCTCACCATCGACGAGACGCAGGCCTTTCTCGACGCCAACCCAGCGGTACAGTGGATCGACGCCTTCGTCTTCGACATGAACGGCATTCCGCGCGGCAAGCGAATTCGGCGTTCCGATCTGCTCGGGGTTGCCAAAAGCGGCCTCATGATGCCAAGCACGATCTTCATCATGGACCCGCTCGGCAATTGCGTGGAGGAAACCGGCCGCTTGTGGGAGACCGGCGATCCGGACCACCAGTGCCACCTTCTCTCAAGCACGCTGGTTCCGATCCCCGTCGGCGACGGCAAGCACGCCCAGGTGGTAATGGTCATGGGCGTCAAGGACGAGCTCGACCCGCGCGCGGTGCTCGTCGAACAGGTCGAGCGCTTCGCGCGCGCCGGGCAAACGCCCGTTGCTGCCGTGGAGCTCGAATTCTATGTCACGAGCAGGACCAAGAGCGGCGCCTTCGCCCTCCACACACCCGAAGGTCTCTCCGACGATCCGAGCCGCCCGCTCACCTTCGGCTTCGAGGAGTTGGACAGGCTTGCTCCCTTCATCGACGACATCTACCGGATTTGTGAGGTCCAAGGTCTTCCCGTCGACGCGGTCATGCAGGAGTCCGGTCCCGGCCAGTTCGAGATCAATCTGAAGCATCGCGCCGATGCCGTCGCCGCCGCCCTGGACGGCTTGCTTTTGAAACGCGCGGTGAAGGCGGCGGCGCGAGCAAACCAGCTCGACGCCACGTTCATGGCTAAGCCGCACGAGGATTGGGCCGGCTCGGGCATGCATATCCACCTCAGTCTCCTCGACAAAGCGGGACAGAATCTTTTCGCCGGTGACCCCATATCGCCGCTCTTCCGTCACGCGCTGGGCGGGATGCGAGACACCATGGTGGATTTCATGGCGGTTTGGGCGCAATCCGCGAACGCCTACCGGCGCTATGTGCCAAAGGCATATGTCCCCATGACCGCGCATTGGGCCTTCAACAATCGGATGGTCGCGCTGCGCATTCCGCACGGCAACGGCGCTGCCACCCGCATTGAGCATCGCATCGCCGGCGCTGACGCCAATCCCTACCTCGTGCTCGCGTCCATTCTCGCCGGCGCGAACCACGGTATTGCCAACATGATCGATCCGGGGCCGGCCGTAGACGGCCACCCGGAGACCGTCGAAGCGCCGCCACTGCCGACCGCTTGGGTCAACGCCCTCGATCTCTTCCAGCATTCGGAGATTGTCCGCGGAGCATTCGGCGCGCCCTTCCAGCATGTCTTTTCTCGTCTGAAACATACCGAGCGCAGCAATTTCGAGCGCATCGTCACTCCGCTCGATCACCTTTGGTACGCGCAAGTCGCGTGAGGCCAGCCATGACATCGCTTGCCCATTTGGAGAAAGCCGCCGGAGTGAAGTTTCCGGCCGCAGCCCTGATCGACGGAAAGTGGGTCACGTCGCCCAAGACCTTCGCCGTGACCGATCCGGCGACTGGCGCCGAAATTGCGGCAGTCCCGGATCTCGGCGCCAAGGAGGCCGCTCAGGCCATCGACGCCGCGGCCCGCGCGCTGCCGGCCTGGTCGGCCAAGACGGCGAAGGAGCGGGCGGTCATCCTCAAGCGCTGGTTCGATCTTATTACCGCCGAGACCGAAGCTCTGGCCGAACTGATGACGACCGAGCAGGGCAAGCCCCTGGCCGAGGCTCGGGCCGAGGTCGCCTATGGCGCCTCCTTCATCGAGTGGTTCGCCGAGGAGGGCAAGCGCGCCTACGGCCGCACGATCCCGACCACCTTCGCCTCCAAGCGCTACCTCACCATCAAGCAGCCAATCGGCGTCGTCGCCGCGATCGCCCCCTGGAATTTTCCGATCGCCATGATCACGCGCAAGGTGGCGCCCGCACTCGCTTCCGGCTGCACCATCGTGGTCAAGCCCGCGGCGGAGACACCGCTCTGTGCTCTGGCGATCGCAAAGCTCGGGATGGACGCGGGGCTCCCTCCAGGCGTGCTCAATATCGTCACCACCATCGATGCGCCGGCGGTCGGCAAGGTCTTTTGCGACGACGCCCGCGTGCGCAAGCTTTCCTTCACCGGTTCGACCGAGGTCGGCAAGGCGCTCTACCGGCAATGCGCCGACACGGTGAAAAAGCTCACGCTGGAGCTTGGCGGCAACGCGCCGTTTCTCGTTTTCGACGACGCCGATCTCGACCAGGCGGTCGCTGGCGCCATGGCCTCCAAATACCGCAATGCCGGCCAGACTTGCGTCTGCGCCAACCGTATTCTGGTGCAGTCCGGCATCTACGACCGCTTCGCCGCGGCTCTCGTG
>JBAUEK010000206.1:0-20166 GCA_049678565.1 Methyloceanibacter sp.
CCTCATCAACAGCCATGAATACGGCAATGGCACCGCCATCTTCACCCGCGACGGAGACGTGGCCCGCGCCTTCGCCGACCGTATCGAGGTCGGCATGGTCGGCATCAACGTCCCGATCCCGGTTCCGGTCGCCTATCACTCCTTCGGGGGTTGGAAGCGCTCTTTGTTCGGCGATCACTCCGTCTACGGCCCCGAAGGCGTGCGCTTCTACACCCGCCTCAAGACCGTGACCGCGCGCTGGCCGACCGGCATCCGCGGCGGCGCCGAGTTCAATTTTCCCAGCTTGAAGTAAAAGGCCGGTCCGTTCGAGGGAAGCGGACCGGCCGAACGGACGCGGGGGGGGATGCGTCCGGGATAAGTTAATTGGTCGCGCGCTTGCCTAAGCCGCGGTGGGATACACCTTTCCCATTGAACCGCCGTCGAAGCCGAGCGAGGCCGCGACCACAGCATGGGTAATCCGTCCGTCGCGGACGTTGAGACCGGCGGCAAGGTGCGGGTCGCCATCCAAGGCTACCAGGCCCTGGTCGGCGAGCTTGATCACGAAGGGTAGGGTCGCGTTGTTCAGGGCCTGGGCCGAGGTGACAGGGACGGCCCCCGGCATATTCGCCACGCAGTAATGGATGATGCCGTCGACCTCGAAGGTCGGCTCGGCATGGGTCGTCGCCCGCGAGGTCTCGAAGCACCCGCCCTGGTCGATGGACACGTCGACGAGCACGGCGCCGCGCTTCATCTGGGGGAGCATGTCGCGGCGGACGAGCTTCGGCGCGCTCGCTCCGGCAACAAGCACCGCGCCCACCACCACGTCGGCGCCAAGCACTTCGGTCTCGACGCTCTCCATGGTCGACGCCAAGGTCCGCACGCGGCCCTCGAACAGCTCGTCGAGCTGTCGGAGCCGGGGCAGCGACCGGTCGATGATTGAAACCTCGGCGCCCAGGCCGGTGGCCATGCGAGCCGCGTGGGTGCCGACGACGCCGCCGCCCAGGACCACGACTTTGGCCGGGCGAACGCCGGGGACGCCGCCCATGAGCACGCCACGCCCGCCGGTTGGACGTCTGAGCGCGATGGCCGCGGCCTCGATCGCCAGGCGCCCGGCAACCTCGCTCATTGGAGCAAGCAGCGGAAGGCCACCGGCAGGATCGGTCACGGTCTCATAGGCAATGGCCGTCGCGCCCGATGCCATCAGGCCGAGGGCCTGATCCGGATCTGGTGCGAGATGGAGATAGGTGAAGAGAATCTGATGCGGTTTGAGCCGGCGATATTCGACCGCCTGAGGCTCCTTCACCTTGACGATCATTTCGGCATCCGCGAACACGGCTTCCGCCGTGGGCAGAATGCGGGCGCCTGCCTTCTCGTAGGTCGCATCGTCGGCGAAGATTCCGGCACCTGCGCCAGACTGCACCAACACTTCGTGCCCGCGCGCCGTCAACTCGCGAACCGAGCCCGGCACCAGCCCTACTCGGAACTCATCACTCTTGATCTCTGTCGGAACACCGATGCGCATGATGACCTCCGTTTGCAGGCTTTGCTCTCTCGTGACCGAGAGTGCCAGAAAGCGGGAAATGATTGCTGGCCTTTTTCTGGTCGAATCGGTAGGTTTTTGCAGAATAGTGGCGTATTTCTGACTAATAGCGGTGAAAAATGAAGGAAAAAGAGTTGGACGCGCTGGATCGAGCGATCCTTGGCGCTCTGATCGGGGATGGTCGCCTCAGCCAGGTCGAGCTGGCCGAGCGCATCCCGCTCTCGCCTACCGCCATCGCTCGGCGGATACGCGCGCTGGAGGAGAGGGGAGTTATTCAGGGCTACCAGGCGCGAGTGAACCGCGAGGCGCTCGGCCTCGGCATGACCGTGATCGTGCAGGTCGGACTCAAGAGTCAGAACGAAGAGCTGCTCAAGGCGTTCGAGGAGGCCGTCTCCAGCGCGCCGTCCGTCGTCTCCTGCCATCTGATGTCGGGCGAGGACGACTACCTCGTCTCGGTCATGGCCCGTGATCTCGCCGATTTCGAGCGCATCCACAAAGAGCAACTCTCGCGGCTTCCGGGCGTGGCGCGGTTGAAGTCGAGCTTCGCTCTCCGGAATGTCGTTAACAATCCTCTGCCCGCCTCCTGCCTGTTGCCGGCGCGCAAATAACGGTGCCTCGGAGCGCCTCGAGAGGAGCTAAAACTGCTTGTTGCACGGCCCGCGTCTTGGTCCCACTATCGCCTCTGACGCCTCGTTCACAACATCCGGGTGCCTGTCATGTCGCGTACGCCTCTGTTCGCCGCCGTAAGGAAAGCCCTGGCGCTTGCTTCCCGCAATAGTACCGTGGTCGGGCCGCGATCGTCCGCGCTGACAAGGCGGCGATTGCTGCGGCTATCTGCGGCGGCGGCCGGTGCCACGGCTCTGTCGCCCGTCGTTAACTGGAGCGGTTACGCCAAGGACCAGCCCCCCTCGATCGCCATCGTTGGCGGTGGGGTTGCCGGGCTCACCGCGGCCTACCGCCTACAGGCCACAGGTGCGAAGCCAGTTCTGTTTGAGGCGAGCAATCGTTGGGGTGGGCGCATGTTCACCCAATACGATTTCTACCAGGGCATGTTCTGCGAACTCGGCGGCGAGTTTGTCGACACCAATCATGAAGACCTACAGATGCTTGCCACCGAGCTCGGTGTGGAGCTGCAGGAGCTTGCCGCCGAAGGCGACGGCGAGGACCTCTATTTCTTCAATGGGGTGTTTCATACGCCGACGGACATGCTCGATCCGGAAAAGCAGACGGGCGCCTTCGTGCCGATTGCCAAGCAGGTCGCTGAAGACGCCGACAAACTATACGACGACGAGGAGAATTGGACCGAGCACGCGCGCAAGCTCGATAATGTGAGCTTGAAGGACTATCTGGAGCAGTTCCGCGGCAAAGTCGATGACTGGGCGATCGATCTGGTCGACGTGGCCTACAACATCGAGTTCGGGCTGGAGACCAAGGATCAATCCAGCCTGAATATGGTGGATTTTATCGCCACCGATTTGAGCGAACCGTTTGAGATGTTCGGCGAGAGCGACGAAGTCTACCGCATCAAGGGCGGATCGTCGGAGCTCATCAAGGCGCTATTGGCCGCGCTCGAGAACAAGATCGAGATGAAACAGGGGTACGCGCTGACGGAGCTCGATCACAAGGACGGTAAAATCGTCATGGGCTTCGACGCCCCCGGCGGTGCGGCCTCGGAAAGTTACGATGCCGTGATCCTGGCGCTGCCATTCACCAAGCTGCGGCAGGTCAAAGGTCTCGACGGTCTAGAGCTTAGCCCCGAAAAGTTGAAATGCATTCATGAGCTCGGTTACGGGACCAATGCCAAGATCTTGCAGGGCACCACATCGCGCGTATGGCGAACCCCCGAGTCGGGCCTTCCTGCGCCATCGAACGGCAGCTTCTATTCCGATCTCGGCTTTCAGGATCTGTGGGATTCAAGCCGCGCCCAGCCAGGCGAGGCCGGCATCATCACCAACTATTTGGGCCACAAACCTGGCGCCACCGATGCCAAATCCGCGCTCGACGCCTTTCGCGCCGACCTTCCGAAGATGTCACCTAAGATGGCCGAGGTCATCGATCCCAACGCGGTCGTGTCGTGGTTCTGGGCCGTCTATCCCTTCACGCTCGGCAGTTATGCCAGCGCCAAGCCCGGACAATACACGACGATGTTGGACGTGGCGTCGGAACCCGGTCTCGACGGCCGCCTGCAATTTGCCGGCGAACATACAAGCAGCGACTTTCTTGGCTACATGAACGGAGGCGTCGAAAGCGGCAACCGTGCCTCGGCCGCCCTGATTGAGACCCTGGCAACGCAAAAGTGAGCGCGTAAGCCTTGGTGAAACGATGCCTCGGGCGTCGCATCCGGCGTAACGATCCAAAGCCCCGATGCGAGGCTGCGAACCGCTGTTATCTAGGCCCCTGGCCAGGTTTTGCCCGTGCTTTCCTGTGGCGGTAACCACCGTCCTCTACTAACATCTTTCCTTGTTTTACCGGGGGTAACGCAGCCGGTCGGGCCGAAAATCCCAAAACCTGCGGTCAATCAAGTCTCGGTCGAGGAGACACGAAAAATGCAGCCTAATAGAAGTATCTCAGTAGCTGTCGTTACTCTGTTTGCCCTCAGCGCCGCCGCGTTTGCCGAAATGCCGAAGGAGATCGGCGAGGGCGAAGGCCAGGTCGATATCGTCGCCTGGCCGGGGTATATCGAGCGCGGCGAGACCGACAAGGCCTATGACTGGGTCACCGCCTTCGAGACGGAGACGGGCTGCAAGGTCAACGTCAAGACCGCGGCCACCTCGGACGAGATGGTGACGCTCATGAACCAGGGCGGCTTCGACCTCGTTACCGCCTCGGGCGACGCGTCGCTGCGATTGGTTGCCGGCAAGAAGGTCCAGCCGGTCAATGTCGACCTGATCCCCAGTTGGAGTACGGTGGACGATCGGCTCAAGGACGCACCCTGGCATACGGTCGACGGCGTTCACTACGGCGTTCCGTTCCAATGGGGACCCAATGTGCTCGCCTACAATACGGATGTGTTCAAAGAGGCGCCGGCGAGCTGGAATGTCGTGTTCGAGGAGCAGACGCTCCCCGACGGCAAGAGCAACAAGGGGCGCGTGCAGGCCTATGACGGTCCGATCTACATCGCCGACGCGGCCGTCTATCTCATGAAGACCAAGCCGGAGCTCGGGATCAAGAATCCCTACGAGCTCAACCCTGACCAATATGCTGCGGTGATCGCGCTGCTTCAGGGTCAGAGAGCGCTTATCGGCCGCTATTGGCATGACGCCATGGTGCAGGTCGACGACTTCAAGAACGAAGGCGTCGTCGCATCCTCGTCCTGGCCATTCCAGGTCAATCTCTTGTCGGGCGAGAAGAAGCCAATCGCCTCGACTATCCCCAAAGAGGGGGCGACAGGGTGGGCCGACACCACGATGATGCACGCGGACGCCAAGCATCCCAACTGCGCCTATAAATGGCTTGAGCATTCGTTGAGCCCGAAGCTGCAGGGGGACCTCGCATCGTGGTTCGGTTCGGTGCCTTCGGTGCCGGCTGCCTGCAAAGGCAACGAGCTCTTGACCGATGCGGGCTGCGCCACCAACGGCTTCGACAATTTCGAGGAGATTTGGTTCTGGCGGACGCCGACGGCCAAGTGCGAGAAGGAGGGCGGTTGCGTGTCCTACGCGCAATGGGCCAAGGACTATATCGCCATCCTCGGCAAGTGACGCAGTCGACAGGGAGCGGCCCGGAACCGCAAAGACCGGACCGCTCCCGCGATGGCTCCGCCCATGCCGCCTGCCGTTAGACTGGTCAATCTCTCTCGCCGTTTCGGCTCGATCCGGGCTGTCGACGACGTCACCCTCGACGTTGCGGAGGGTGAGTTCTTCGCCATGCTCGGCCCTTCGGGCTCGGGCAAGACCACCTGCTTGCGCCTTATCGCCGGCTTCGAGCAGCCGAGTAAGGGGCATATCGAGATCTTCGGTGAAACCGCCGAAGGCGTGCCCCCCTACAAGCGCAACGTCAACACGGTGTTCCAGGACTACGCCCTCTTTCCCCACATGACGGTGGGCGAGAATGTCGCCTATGGCCTCAAGATCAAGGGAATCGCCCGGGCAGAACGCGAGGCCAAGGCGAGGGATGCCCTCGCCATGGTCAAGCTCGCGGGATACGAGGATCGCCGTCCGGCGCAGCTCTCGGGCGGCCAGCGCCAGCGTGTGGCTCTCTCGCGCGCGCTGGTGAACGGTCCCAAGGTGCTGCTCCTCGACGAGCCGCTCGGGGCGCTGGACCTCAAGCTTCGAGAACAGATGCAGGAGGAGCTGCGGGCGCTGCAGAAAGAACTCGGCATCACCTTCGTTCTCGTCACCCACGACCAGGGCGAAGCGCTGTCGATGGCCAATCGCGTCGCCATTTTCAAGGACGGCAGAATCGTTCAGGTCGGCTCGCCCGAAGACGTCTACGAGCGGCCTCAATCGCGCTTCGTCGCCGATTTTGTCGGGTCGTCGAATGTGCTTTCGCCCGCCTTCGCCTCCGCTCATGGCGGAGCGGCCAAGTGGACCAGCCTTCGGCCCGAGAAGATTGGCGTCTTCCCGGCGGGCGCGCTGGCGCCGGCGGAGAACGCGCATGCCGACGGCGACATCAAGATGATCAACTATCAAGGCTCGGTCACGCGATTCAGCGTGGAGGCGGAAGATATGCGCATCACCGCCGAGCTGCGAGGCGACGCGGAACGCTTCAACGAAGGGGACAGCGTGCGGCTCATTTGGCCGCTGTCGGCCATGGTCACCATGGAGGACGATGCGTGAGCCAGGTGGCGACAGCCGAAGCGGGCGACGGAGTCCTCGACAAGATCTCCGATGTGCTCATCGCGCGCCCCAAGCTTCTGACGCTCCTGCTGTTGCTGCCACCGCTGTTGTGGATCGGCATCGTCTATGTCGGCTCGCTGTTCGCACTCCTGCTGCAGAGCTTCTATTCGCTCGACTATTTCTCCGGGCTCATCGTCCGCGAGTTCACGCTTTCGACCTATAAGCAGCTCCTGGAAGAGGCCAACTTCCAGATTATTCTGCGCACGGTGACGATGGCGGCGCTAGTCACGCTTGCTTGCTCGGTCATCGCCTTTCCGATCGCCTATTACGCGGCGCGA
Organism: Methyloceanibacter sp.; assembly: GCA_049678565.1. Lineage (GTDB taxonomy): Bacteria > Pseudomonadota > Alphaproteobacteria > Rhizobiales > Methyloligellaceae > Methyloceanibacter. The sequence continues at coordinate 6,633 of JBAUEK010000206.1, forward strand.
TATGCACGCGGCTGGACCAAAGCGTTCTTCTATCTCGCGGTGATGATGCCGCTATGGTCGAGCTATCTCGTCAAGGTCTACGCCTGGAAGCTCATCCTGGCGAAGGAAGGCATCGTGACCTGGTTCGCGGAGAGTGTGCATCTTGCGTGGCTGCTCAACGGAATTTTGGCCCTGCCGGTGATCGGCGGGCCGTCGCTGTCGTTCAGCTATATCGGCACGTTCCTGGTGTTCGTCTATGTCTGGATTCCCTACATGATCCTGCCGGTCCAAGCCGCGCTGGAGCGCGTGCCGACCAACTATCTCGAAGCATCGGCGGATCTCGGGGCGACGCCGAAGCAGACGTTCTGGACGGTTGTCTTTCCCCTGGCGCTGCCGGGCATCGTCGCCGGCTCGATCTTCACCTTCTCGCTGACGCTCGGCGATTACATCATCCCGCAGATCGTCGGCAATTCGCGTCTGTTCATCGGACAGGCGGTGTACACGTTGCAAGGCACCGCCGGGAACATTCCGCTGGCGGCGGCTTTTACCGTCGTGCCCATGATCATCATGGGATTTTACCTGTGGATGGCCAAGCGCATGGGGGCGTTCGATGTCCTCTGAACCGGATCGCGTCACGCCGCTCGGACTGCGAATTTCGGCCATTGCCGGACTCCTATTCCTGCATTTGCCGCTGGCGCTGATCCTGCTTTACGCTTTCACCACCGAGGACAAGAGCTACCAGTTCCCGCCGCCCGGCTACACGACGAAATGGTTCGGCGTTGCTTGGTCCGAGCGGCCCGATATATGGCCGCCTCTCTACCTCTCGCTCAAGGTCGCCGCGATCGCGACCGGGCTTGCGCTCATCTTCGGTACGCTCGCCGCCGCGGCACTGTCGCGTGCCCGCTTCTTCGGCCGCGAGACCATCTCGCTGCTGTTCATTTTGCCGATCGCGCTGCCGGGCATCATCACCGGCATATCGCTGCGCTCGGCCTTCGACACCGTGGGTATGAATTTCTCGATTTGGACCATCGTTCTGGGCCACGCCACATTCTGCATTGTGGTCGTCTACAACAACGCCATCGCGCGCTTCCGGCGCCTTTCCGGCAACCTGATCGAGGCGTCAATGGATCTCGGCGCCAACGCGTTTCAGACCTTCAGCTATGTGATCCTGCCGCAAATCGGCACGGCGCTTCTCGCCGGCGGCATGCTGGCCTTTGCGCTGTCGTTCGACGAGGTCATCGTCACGACCTTCACCTCGGGTCAGCAATCGACGTTGCCGATCTGGATGTTGGGCGAACTGATCCGTCCACGCCAGCGCCCGGTGACCAACGTCGTCGCGGTTTTCGTCATCGCGGTTACGCTACTGCCGATTCTTGCCGCCTATTATCTGACGCGCGTGGGCGAGCACACCGGCGGGTCCACCAAGTAACCGGCAAACCTCGCCACCAGTGGAGGATAATCCATGCTCGACACTCAGATGTTGATTGGCTCGAAATTCGTTGCCGGCACCGACGCGGCCGAGACCGTCGTCAATCCCAAGACCGAGGAGACGATTGTCGATCTCCCCGAAGCCTCGCCGGCGCAGGTCGATGCCGCGGTGAACGCCGCCACGCGAGCGTTCCAATCCTGGTCGCGCACGACCCCGGCCGAGCGTTCGGCCCTGCTTCTGAAACTTGCCGATGCCATCGACCGTGAGGCGGAAGCGTTCGCCACGCTCGAAGCGCTGAATTGCGGCAAGCCGAGAATCCGCGTGCTTCAGGACGAATTGCCGGCGGTCGCCGACTGCTTCCGGTTCTTTGCCGGCGCCGTCCGCACGATGCAAGGAGCGGTAGCGGGCGAGTATATGACGGGGTTCACCTCCATGATCCGCCGCGATCCGATCGGCGTCGTGGGTTCGATCGCGCCGTGGAACTACCCCCTGATGATGGCCGCCTGGAAGCTTGCTCCGGCTTTGGCCGGGGGCAATACCATCGTCATCAAGCCGTCAGAACAGACGCCGCTGACGACGCTGAAGCTCGCCAAGATCATCGCTGACATTTTCCCCGAAGGCGTGGTGAACGTTATCACCGGCCGCGGCGCGACCACCGGCAACGCCCTCATCAATCACCCAAAGGTGGCGATGGTCTCGCTCACGGGCAGCATCGGCACAGGACAGAAAGTGCTGCAAGCCGCCTCCGCCACGATCAAGCGCACCCATCTCGAGCTTGGGGGCAAGGCGCCGGTGATCGTGTTCGACGATGCGGACATCGCCTCGGTGGTCGAGGGCTTGAAGATGTTCGGCTACTACAATGCCGGTCAGGATTGCACCGCAGCCTGCCGCATCTACGCCGGCAAGAAAATCTACGACAATCTGGTCGCGGACCTCTCCAGCGCGGTCAAGGACCTGAAGTTCAATTTGCCCAATGACGACGAGAACGACATCGGGCCGTTGATCTCGTCGACCCATAAGGGCCGCGTGCAAGGCTTTGTCGAACGAGCGAGCGCGCAAAAGCACATTTTGATCACGGCTGGCGGCAAATCACCCGGCGGCAAGGGCTTCTTCTTCGAGCCGACCGTCGTCGCCGGAGCCCTCCAGGACGACGAGATCGTGCGCAAGGAAGTGTTCGGTCCCGTGGTGTCGGTCACGCGCTTCGACGACGTCGACCAGGCAGTGGCCTGGGCCAATGACAGCGACTATGGACTCGCCTCCTCGGTGTGGACCTCGGACCTCGCCCGGGGCATGGCGACGGCGGCGCGACTTCAATATGGCTGTACCTGGGTCAACACGCATTTCATGCTGGTGAGCGAGATGCCGCATGGCGGTCTCAAATCCTCAGGCTACGGCAAGGACCTCTCCATGTACGCGCTGGAGGATTACACCGTCGTCCGCCATGTCATGGTGAAGCTGTGAGACGAGCGCGACCGGAAAACGTGCAGCTCTCGGCGCCTAACACGCGAAATTTGGGGGATGCATAGGGAGCTCTAAACGTGGAAGATAGAACCCGTCGCGACGATGCCAATGTCAGCGTTTCTCTGTTTGAAGGATGCAGAAACCGCCGATGACGCCAACCGAGCAGCCCCTTCTCCAGGTCCGCGATCTGGTCCGAGCCTTTGGCGGCATCGTTGCCGTCGACGGCTTTAGCTTGGATGTGTATCCGGGCTCCATTCACGGCCTGATCGGGCCGAACGGTGCCGGCAAGACCACGACCTTCAACGTCATCAGCGGATTCTACGCGCCGTCCAGCGGTAAAATCATCTATCTCGGGCAGGATATCTCCGGACAAAAGACCAGCGCGCTTGCCGAGCTTGGGCTGATCCGAACCTTTCAGGGCACGACCCTGTTTCATCAGCTGAGCGTGATCGACAATGTTCGCCTCGGCTGTCACCGGAGCGCCAAGGCTGGTCTCGTCAGCCGCATCCTCGGCAGCGACCGCGCCAAGGACGAGGCCGCCGATCGAAAGGCGCGCGGGATCCTCGAATTCTTCGGCTTGCAGGACCTAGCCGACGAACTCGCCTCCGAGTTGCCACATGGTCATCAGCGCGCTCTCGGCCTCGCCGTGGCGCTCGCCGCGGACCCGAAACTGATGATGCTCGACGAGCCGTTCACCGGCATGAACCCGGAGGAGACGAGGCGGATGGGCGAGCTTGTGCGTCGCGTGCGCGACGAGCGGGGCGTGACCATCATGCTGATCGAGCACGACATGCAGGCGGTCATGGGGTTATGCGAAATCATCACGGTGATGAATTTCGGCACACTCCTGGCGCAAGGAACACCGGACGAGGTGCGCGCCAACCCCGCCGTCATCGAGGCCTATCTCGGAAGCGCCGCCGATGCTGCTTGAGATCGAGAACGTCCACGTCCATTACCACAAGGTGGCGGCGCTGAAGGGCATCGACATGGTTGTGCCCGACGACGGCATCGTCACCATTATCGGCGCCAACGGCGCAGGCAAGAGCACCACGCTGCGTTCAATCTCGGGGCTCGCGCGCATCAGCAAGGGCGAGATCAGGTTCGCCGGCAAGCGCATTGACAAGCTTCCGCCGGAGCAGATCGTGGCGCTCGGTATCGCCCATGTGCCCGAAGGCCGCCGCGTGTTTCCGGGCCTGACCGTCGAGGAGAATTTGCGCACGGGGGCGTTCCTGCGCTCCGATAAGGCGGAGATCGCCAAGGATCTTGAGGAGGTATACCTCCATTTTCCCCGCCTGAAGGAACGGCGCAAGGTCTGGGCGCGGACGCTTTCGGGCGGCGAGCAGCAGATGCTCGCCATCGGCAGGGCGCTGATGTCGCGGCCGAAGCTGCTCGTTCTCGACGAACCCTCGATGGGTCTGTCGCCGGTCATGGTGCAGGAGATTGCCCGAATCGTCAGGGAGATCGTCGCGCGCGGCGTGGCCGTGGTGCTGGTGGAGCAGAATGCCGAGCTTGCGCTGAGGCTCGCGCAATTCGCCTATGTGCTCGAGACGGGGACGGTCGCGCTGGAGGGGCCGGCGCACGAGCTTCATGACAACGATCATGTGAAGCGGGCCTATCTTGGCGGCTGAGACCTGGAGCGTCCAAGAGCTCCTGAGCGCCGGCTGGAGCGAGGCCGATCTCGCTTGGGAAATGGCGGCCGAACGGGCGGCCGAGGCGGTGGCGCAGAAAGACCAAGGGCGGGCGAAGGATGAAGCCGGCCAAGCGCTGCGGATCGCGCGTGCCGAGTTCAAGCCGATCGACCCGCGCCTCGGCACGAGCCTCGCCAATTTTGGCTTGTGCCTACATGTCTGCGGCCACCAAGAGGGGGTCGCGCCGCTATTGCGCGAGGCTCTGGATGTATGGCGGCGCGGGGACCCCTGGATTGCACGCATGGACGCGCCCCGGGTGGCGCGAAGCTCTCTGTTTCACCTGCGCATGGAGGCCCTCCACCGCGACACTTATCGCGCCAGGTGGCAGCAACGCTGGGCTGAGATTGCGGCGGAGGCGCGGGCGCGGCTCGAGGCCTTGAGCGCGTCCGCCAACGCTCCAGGCGAGCCCTCGGCCGACGCCTTCGCCCGCTGGCGGCGCGAGCGTCCGGCCATGCTCAACGACACACGGAAGCTGATGGCCGCGGGGTTTCTGCTGCTGGCGCCGTCCGCGCCCAGCGCACCTGCCTTAGGCGGGAAGGACTAGGGCCTATCTCGCCGGCTGATCGGCGACCGCGCGCTTCTCCTTCCGTTCTGCGAGCCATGCCCTGATCCTCGGCACCAGGCTCTCGAGCCCGTCAGGCAGGAACAGGATCGAGACGATGAGCAGCGCCCCGTAAAACATCGGCCGCATCACATCCACGCCGAGCGCGCGCAACACCACCTCGTTCAGAATCGTCAGCACGACCACGCCGAGGATCGGGCCGTAAAACGTCGCCGTACCGCCGACGATGGCCCAGATCAGCACATAGGTCATCTCCTCCACGCCGAACCGGTTCGGGTTCACCGTGCCGATATAGTGGGCATAGAGCGCACCGGCGAGACCGGCGAAGAAGGCCGAGACAACGAAGGCAAGACTGCGATAGCGGAAGGTGTTGACGCCGACGGATTCGGCGAGCTTGTCCTGCCAGTGGATGGCATGGAAAGTCAACCCGATGCGCGAGCGCTCGACGCGGTAGAGAATGACAAGCGAGATCGCCACCACGATGAGGCAGAGATAGTAGTAGTTCACAGGATCGTAGAAATCGATATCGAGCGAGAACAGCTTGATGTCAGGAACGGGCGGAATCAGCTTGATACCCTTCGGTCCGCCGAACAGCCAGGTCACCTCGCTCCACTTCCAGATCAGCCGGATGACCTCGCCCGCGGCGAAGGACCCGATCAGGAAGTAGAAGCCCTTCATGCGGAACAGGGGGAAGCTCAACAGGAACGCGACCAAGGCCGCAATCGATGCCCCCACCAGCATGGCCAACGGCACCGGAACGCCGAGTTCCTTGGCGACCAGGGCCGAGCCATAGGCACCAACGCCCATGATCACCACATGGGCGAGCGACCATTCCCCGGTCAGGGTTAACAGCCGGTAGCTCGAGACCAGGAGCACGTTGATGACGAGAAGGACCAGGATCTCCTTCTGCGACAGCGACAGGAGATGCGGCAGCACGATCAATGCCACCGCGAGCAGGACACATCCGAGCGCCCAGGAGAGGCCGCTGCTGGCGCCGCGCTCAGGCACGTTCCTTGGCTCCAAACAAACCGGTTGGCTTCACCACCAACACGATCAGCATCAACAGCAGGCCGACGATATTGGCGAGCGTGCCGTCATAGATCGTGGTGACGAAGGTGCTGACGAAGCCATAGATGATGGCCGCGAGCACCGCGCCTTCCAGCGAGCCGATGCCGCCGACGATGATGATGATGAACGCCGTGATGATGACGGGATGTCCCATATAGGGCGTCGGTGCGACCAGCGGCGCTGTGAGCGCGCCGGCGACCCCGGCTAGGGCCGCGCCGATGAACATGGCGAGCCTCGCGGTATTGTTGATCGAGATGCCTTGAAGTACAGCCGCCTCGCGGTCCTGGGCGCAAGCCCGGAGCGCCCAGCCGAACTTGCTCCTGCGCAAGAACAGCCACAGCGCCGACAGTAGCGTTACCGATGCGACGATGACGTATAGCCGCTGATAGGTGAGCACCACGCCATCCGAAAATACGATCTTGTCTTGGGTCGAGGGCGGCACATGCTCCATCTGCACGCCGAAGCCGAGGACCGCGATGGTCTGCAAGATGAGGAGAAACCCGATCGAGGCGATCAACCCTCCGAGCGGGTTGTCGCGCAACGGTCTGAACAGACCGTATTCCATCAAGAGCCCGAGTAGGCCGACAAAGATGAGACCGATGAAGACGGCGAGGAAGAAGGGGAGGCCAAGTCCGGCATAAAGGGCGACGACGGCGTAGCTACCGGCCATATAGAGCTCGCCATGGGCGAAGTTGATGACCCCCATCACACCGAAGATGAGAACCAGGCCCACAGCGACGAGGGCCATATAGCTCGCAGCGTAGGTCGCGTTCGCGACGGTCTGCAGGAAAAGCTCAAGGGTCATCGCCAAGCCCCGCGATCAGCCCGGCCTTCGCTGCTGCGCGGGCATTCTTATGACAGGCGCGCGCGGCGCGCGGCATTCTTCAGTCAAGGACCGGCCGGAACGGCGCCAAGCTCACTTGCGCTGGAAGTACATCTGATCCAGCGCCGTCATGTGCTTGATCATGAGCTCCTTGTTCTTGTCCCACCAAGCCGGGATGGATTTGAACGCCTGGATTCTGGCCTTGCCATCCTCGATGACGACCACCGGCCAGTTGCCGACCAGGGCGTTGTCGATGCCGAACAGTTCTTTGCCCCACCATTCGGCCTCGCCGAAGATGTGCTTACCCTTGCCGCCGGCCTTCATGGCTTCGAGGACAGGTTCCGGATCGGCGGTACCGGCCTTCTGGGCGGCACCAGACCAAAGATCCATGATCGAGGCATATTCCCAAGACACGGCGCTCCATTCGCCCTCGCCGAAGCGCTTCTTGAATTCTTCGTAGAATCCGTTGGGGTCCTTGAAATTGATCTGCGGCTCGTTCAGCGCCGGGTCGTCGAAGTCCGGGAACTGGAAGATGAAGCCCTGCATGAACTCCTTGGAGGTCTTGTCGATCATCTTGGCGTAGAAGTCGGCGGTGCAAGAGATGATCTGGCCCTTGAAGCCCTGCTGGAAGGCCTGCTCCGTCAGCGGGTGCACATAGTCGGCATAGCAGGTGTCGAGGCACAGAATGTCTGGCTTCTCCGCCAGCATCTTCGACATGATCGGGGCAAAGTCCGTTGTCGCCGGATCGAAGAAGATCGGATCGCCGAGAACCTTGATCCCCGCCGCCTCGAAGGCCGCGAGATAGGTCGCCACCGAAGGCTTGCCGAGGGAATCGTCCTGGGCGCAGATGACAGCGGTCTTCAACTCCGGTTTGTTCTCCGCCAACCACTCGACACCCGTGACATTATAGATCGGGTGCACTTCGCAAGGAGCGACCAGCATCTTGGTCTCAGGCGTCAAATCACTCGGTAGCAGCGTGGAGACCAGCATTTTCTCCTTGTCCGCCACCGGTGACACGCCGGGCCAGGGATCGCCGCCAAGCATCATGATGAACTTGACCTTGTCTTCCCCGATGAGCTTGACGGCGCCGGTGCGAGCCTTGCCCGCGTCGTATTCCTCGTCATAGGCGATGAACTCGACCTTATAGGTGTCGTCACCGATCGGAATGCCGCCGGCGCCATTGACCCGGTCGGCCCAGATGTGAAGCCCGTCGAGCCCCGGCTTGCCCCAGGCCGCGACCGGACCGGTCAGCGGCGCCAGGAAACCGATCTTCACGACTTTCTCCGCCCCAAAGGCGAATTTAGGCACGGATACGCCGCCCATGAGGGCGGCTGCGGCTGTAGTTGAGAGAAACTGGCGGCGGCTAAACCCGCTGATCGCAAATTTGGTCGTCATCTGGGCCCCTCCACGCTGGTTGGGCGACTGGGCTTGCGCTCGTTGCCCGCAAAAGGTTTTGCAGTCATTTTTACTGCAATGAGGACCAAAGCTTAGACCGGTTTCCGACCATTGGACAATACCAATCCGCTTTGCTTTGACAAATTGGGCCGATATTGGTCTAAAATGGTAAGGGAATTGGTTGGGACCGATCGCCCGGCCATGCCAAAATATGATTTAGTGTGCACGGGTCACAGGTCGAAACGAGCAAGTGGAGGGCAGTCATGACAGGGCGCGTTGCTGTCATTGGAGCGGGGCCATGCGGCCTCGGTCAATTGCGGGCGTTTCAGCAGGCACAAAGCAAAGGTGCCGATATCCCCGAGATCGTCTGCTACGAGAAGCAGAGCGATTGGGGCGGCTTGTGGAACTATACGTGGCGCTCCGGCCTCGACGAGCATGGCGAGCCGGTCCATTGCAGCATGTACCGCTATCTGTGGTCGAATGGGCCCAAGGAGGTATTGGAGTTCGCCGACTACACCTTCGATCAGCATTTCAAGCAGCCGATCCCGTCCTTCCCGCCGCGCGAGGTGCTCTACGATTACATTCTCGGACGGGCCAAGGATGCCGGCGTGAGACCCTGGATTCAGTTCGACTCAGCCGTGCGCCATGTCGGCTACGACAAAGATACGGGCAAGTTCTCGGTGACCGTCGAGAAGTTGCCGGACCAGCGTCAGCACACCGACACTTTCGATCATGTGGTCGTGGCGACGGGCCATTTCTCGGTGCCGAACGTGCCGAATTTCGCCGGCATCGAATCCTTCCCCGGACGCGTCCTGCACGCTCACGACTTCCGCAGTGCCAACGAATTCACCGGCAAGGATGTGCTGATCGTCGGCGCCAGCTACTCAGCCGAGGATATCGGCCTGCAATGCCATAAATACGGGGCGAAATCCGTGACCATGTGCTGGCGCACGGCCCCAATGGGCTTCAAATGGCCGGAGACGATGGAGGAGCGCCCGCTGCTCACCAAGATCGTCGGCAACACGGTTCACTTCAAGGACGGCTCGAGCAAGGATGTCGACGCCATCATCCTCTGCACCGGCTATCAGCACCATTTCCCGTTCCTCGACGACGACCTGAAGCTGCGCACGCATAATCGGATGTATCCGCCGAATCTCTACAAGGACATCTTCTGGCTGAAAAATCCGAAGCTGATGTATCTCGGCATGCAGGACCAGTTCTACACTTTCTCCATGTTCGATGCGCAGGCCTGGTACGCGCGCGACGTCATGCTGGGCCGCATCAAGCTGCCGTCGAAGGAGGAGATGGCGAAGGATGTCGACGCTTGGGTTGCGCGCGAAGAGGCGTTGAAGGATGCGTTCGAGAAGATCGAGTTCCAGGGCGACTATGTGCGCGATTTGTGCGAGGCGACCGACTATCCGAAATTCGACATCGACATGACGGTCGAAGAGTTCAAGCAATGGGAGCACGATAAGGGGCACTCCATCCTCGGCTACCGCAACAAGGCGTTCAAATCGCCCTGCACCGGAACCATAGCGCCTGTCCATCACACGCCCTGGCTGGAAGCGATGGACGATTCGATGAAGGCTTTCCTTGCCGTCAAGGACCAGGCCGCCGCGGAATAGGCTCGCCCGCTCTAGCCGCGACGGTCCATGATCCATCGGGCCGCCGCCGCCAGGTCCTCGACCGTGTCGGTTGGGGAGGGAGTTACTCTCGCCTCGTCGCCGCGCCGGTACTTGCCGGTACGGACCAGAACGGCGCTGCCGAGACCCGCAGTAAGCGCACCGGCGACGTCTGCTTCGGCATCGTCGCCGACCATGACCGCCTCCTTGCCATCGCATTCGATGCTGGCGAGCGCGCCGTTGAAGAAGCCGGGGGCGGGCTTGCCGAATACGAGGGCTTTGCGCTGACAGGCATATTCCAGCGCCGCCACGAAGGCGCCAGCGTCGAGGCTGAGCTCGCCGTCCTCGTCCTTGAAGCTGCGGTTCCGCGCCAGCGCCATGAATTCGGCGCCAGCGATTAATTTGCGGAAGGTGGCGTTCAGAGCCGCGTAAGAGAAGCCGTCGGCGGCGTCGCCGATCACCACCGCCTCGCGCCCCGAGGTGGGCAAATCGGCGAAATCCTCCGCGAGCGCCGGATGGATCAGGAGGTGCGGCGCAAGCTTCCTCGCGGCAAGCCAGGCGCGGGCGCCCTGCGCCGGGGTGAACAGCTCCGCATCGGTAACGGCGATGCCCATCGCGCTCAGACGCTCTAGCACCGCACGCCTCGGCATGCGTGTCGTGTTGGTGAGGAAGCGCAATGTCAGGCCCGCAGCGCGCAAACCGGCGACGGCATCGACCGCGCCCGGCAGCGGTCGCGCGCCCTGATAGACGACACCGCCGAGATCGAGCAGAACAGCGCGGATCATCCACAAAGGATGTCAAGCGGGGCCGATTGGGTCAATCGGGTTGAGGCGCCCCACCGCTCACGCGCGCACGCGCGTCTTGTCGGGATCGAAATGCGGGAAGCGCGAGACGCGCGCCGGCAGCCGCTTCTGGTGGCCATCGAGCTTGCCCACCTCCACCTCGGTGCCGGGCTCACAATGGGCGACGTCCAGCCGCGCCAGCGCGATCGTCTTTTTCAGGATCGGTGAGCGGGTGGCGCTGGTGACCACGCCGATTTGGGCGCGGCCGACATGGACGCAGTCGCCATGGCCGACCAGTTCGTCGCCTTCCATCTCCAGGCCGACCAGCTTCCGCTGCGGCGACTCTTTCCGCCGGGCCAGGGCCTCACGGCCGATGAAATCTTCATTTTTCGAGGTCAGCGGCACGGTAAAGCCGATGCCAGCCTCGAACGGGTCGGTCTGGTCGCAGAATTCATATCCGGCGAAGGCGAGACCAGCCTCGATGCGGAGCATGTCGAGCGCCTGGAGCCCGAGCGGCATCAACCCATGCGGCTCACCTGCTTGCCAAATGGCGTCGAACACGGCGAGAGCGTCCTTGGGATGGCAGAAGATCTCGTAGCCGAGCTCGCCCGTATAACCGGTGCGCGACACCACCACGGGCACGCCGTCGAAGCCGCCGATGCGCCCGATGGTGAAGCGGAACCAGCCGAGCTCTTCCACCGTCGGCTGCGCCGGCGGCGTCCAGATCACCTCGCGCAGAATGTCGCGGCTCTTCGGCCCTTGCACGGCGACGTTGTGCAGCTGATCGGTGGACGAGCGCACCCACGCCTTTAGACCGAGCTTCTCGGCCTGCTCGCGCAGCCAGATGCCGCCATAGTCGTCGCCCCCGATCCAGCGGAAATTGTTATCGCCGAGGCGAAACAGCGTGCCGTCGTCGATCATGCCGCCGTGCTCGTAGCACATGGCGGTGTAAACCACTTGGCCGGTCGCCAGTTTCCGCACGTTGCGGGTGAGCGTGTATTGCAGCAGCGATTCCGCGTCGGGGCCGGTGACTTCGAATTTGCGCAAGGGTGACAAATCCATGATCGCTGCGCGCTCGCGACAGGCCCAATATTCAGCCACCGGACCATCATTGGAAAACCGGGTCGGCAGCCAACTGCCGCGATATTCCGTGTAGTTGCGCGTGAGCGCCGAGAAACGGGGGTGAAACGCGGTCTCGCGCGTGAGCTCTGGCTTGGCATCTGGCGTCATTCTATAGGCCACCGCTCTGGAGAAACTCTGTCTGTCGGAATACGTGCGCACATGGATGTCGGTGGGGTCCCAGCCATTGGCCGGATCGATGTCGTCCGGACACGACGACGAGACACAGACGAGATCGGTGACCGCACGCAACAATACATAGTCGCCCGGGCGCGACCACGGTTCATCAAAATAAAGCACGTTATTCGCGTCGATGCCGGTATTGTAGAAGAAGTTGAGCGCCATCCAGCCCTTGCGCGCGGCGATGCCGTAGGGCGCGAGCTGCTCGTTGAAATTGTCCGTGCAATTGACATGGCCGGGATAACCCTGGTCGTCATAATAGCGCGCGTTGCAAGCAAGGCCGAACGCATCGTGGCGCCCGACGGTATCGCGCACGACTTCTACCAGCGGCTGCATGTCCTGATCGAAGGCCTTGGAGAACAGGCCGGGAAGCGGATAGCTCTGGCCCATCAGCGAGCGCGTCGTGGTGACGTCGAGCGGGTGCTCCAACCCCTTGTCGAGCTTCCGCGCCGAGAAGCACTGGAAATCGGTGCATTGGCGTCCGCTCACGTCGATGATCTGGACATATTCGCCGGCGCGGATGACATAGGCCTCGGCCGTCGCCCGGTGCACGCGAATGTCCTGAAGCGGGTCGGCGAGGGGCTCGGGCAAAGGCGTCTCGTTTGGCGGCAGGATGCGGCTCCGGCGCAGATGCACTTTGATCGGCGTCGAGGTGTCCTGCGCATCCGCGGCCATCGGCGCCCCTGGGGCGGCGACGATTAACAGGCCATCGCGCGAGACCGTGAATGCGACCGAATCCCCGGCGCGCGAATCGCCGCCGAACAGGGTGGTCGCGCGGGCGGCGGCGAGATCGATGCCTCGCCGCTCGAGGCCTGAGCGGACGGTCAGCGCGCTGCCCCCGCCCGTGCTCAGAATCTGCTTCAGGCCGCTCGCATCGCTGTCGCCGCGGGCGCCCAGAATGCCGGGGTCGAAGGCGCCGGTGGCATCGATCGCCACCAATTCGCAGCGCTGCATGCCTTCGACATCGACGACCCGCACGGTGTCGCCGGCATAGATCGGAAATACGATGGCGCCGCCGCCGGGCGCGGAGTAGCGCTCCTCGCCAGGAGCGAGCGCGGGCATGCCGGGCCGCAGGATGGCCGAAGGCCGTGGTGGTCCTGGCCGGAAAGTCTGGGCGCTGGGAGCATCCAACACTAGGTTTTCGCCGCTCCGCTGTAGATCGCTCAGACGGTAGCGGAGGCCCTGGGCCAGATCAAGAATGGCCCTGCCGTCGCTGCCCACCGGCAAATCGTGTTGAACTCGCGCTAGAGGAGAGACATCCCGAGCTCCATCACGCCGGCCACCACGAGCGCGGTGTAAATAAGGACTGCGGCGAGCATCAGCGCGAGGACGATGGCGATGGGCTTCCAGGGATTGGGAGCGTTATGCGTCACGACGGACTGTCCAGCCGGGGCGGCGTCTTGGTCCAGACGCGGCCGCTTTGTCC
>JBAUEK010000207.1:0-2177 GCA_049678565.1 Methyloceanibacter sp.
CAGGCCGGGTCCTTCAGGAGCCGGGATAATGCCGAGAGAGCGCGGTCGCTCCTCGGCGACATCGCCGGGGTCGAGGTGGCCCCGGTCGAGGTCGGTGATGGCACCTTATTTCGCGTTCGCTTGGGCCCCTTCGCCGACCGCAGCGAGGCGGCGGCGGCGCTGCCACAGGTGACGGAGGCCGGCTATAGCGGTGCAAAGATCATTACGAACTAGCCACTTTGTCCCCACTCGGGTTGATTTTTGGGGTTGGGGGTTCGATAGTTGGGGCCGGGCCTGTGGGGTGGCCGGCACCCCGGCCAACTCGATCCGAAGTGTCAACAACCGTGAACCTTTTGCGCCTTGATAATCTGATCAAGACCGCTGCGGCATTGATTGTGCTCGCCGCCGGCGCCACAAGTCTGCCCGAGCCGGCGCTGGCCGCGACCAAAGCCCCTGGGAATTTCGAGACCAAGGCCAAGCACGCCATCCTGATGGATGCCGACGCGAACCTCGTCTTCTACGAAAAGGAACCGGACGAGCTGATGCCGCCGGCAAGCATGAGCAAGCTGATGACGCTTGCCGTGGTGTTCCGCGAGCTGAAAGCGGGCCGGCTCAAGCTCGAGGATGAAATCAAGGTGAGCGAGCATGCGTGGCGCACCGGCGGCGCGCCCTCAGGCAGCTCCGCCATGTTCGCGCCGCTCAACGCGATGATTAACGTCGAGGATCTCATCCAGGGGATCGCGGTTCAGTCCGGCAACGACGCCTGTATCATCCTGGCGGAAGGCATCAGCGGCTCCGAAGAGGCCTTCGCCACGGAGATGAACAAATATGCCAAGGAGATTGGCCTCACCAAATCGCACTTCGTCAATTCGACCGGATTGCCGGCTGACGGCCATGTCATGACCGCGCGCGAGCTCGCCATGCTCGCCAATTATTTGATCAAAAATTACCCTGAATATTATCATTATTTCGGTGAAAAAGAGTTCAATTTCGGTAAGTGGCGATTCACCAATCGCAATCCGCTCGTGTTTGAGGATCTTGGTGTCGACGGGTTGAAGACCGGCTATATCAAGGAGGCAGGATATGGATTGGTGGCGAGCGCCAAGCGCGACGGCCAGCGTGTCATCCTCGTCGTCAACGGTCTCGAGACCAAGAAGGAGCGCGAGGAAGAGCCGCGCAAGCTGCTCGAATGGGGGTTCAATAGCTTCAAGCCATTCCGGCTGTTCGACCAAGGCGAGCAGGTCAGCGATGCGCTGGTGTGGGGCGGGACGCGCCATTATGTCCCGCTCGTCGGCGGCAGCGACATCGACATCATTCTGCCGACCAATACCAGCGGCCAGGTGACGGCGCAGATCGTCTATGACGGTCCGATCAAGGCTCCGATCCGCAAGGGCGATCAACTGGCATCGCTCCGGATCACGGCCGCCGATACCGGGGCCACCAACGACATTCCGCTTTACGCCGGCGAAGACATCGGTCCGAGCAACTTCGCCATGCGCGGGCTCGACTCGCTGATGGCGCTCGCCTTCGGCTGGATCCTCTGAACCCCGCGGCGGCCACGGACATTTCGAGACTTAAAGATGCGGCACGAGACGGTCGAGAGCGGCAAGCTGATCACCTTCGAGGGCGGCGAGGGGGCCGGCAAGTCCACGCAAGTGTCGATCCTCGCCGGCCGGCTGTCTCAAGCCGGCCGTCAGGTCATCGCCACCCGCGAGCCGGGCGGATCTCCGGCGGCCGAAGAAATCCGCGAGGTCCTGCTCTCCGGCCATGCCCGGGCATTTGGTCCGTTCGCCGAGGCGCTGCTATTCTCCGTCGCGCGGCAGGATCATGTCGACAGCGTTATCGGCGGCGCGCTGGCGCAAGGCAAATGGGTGATCTGCGACCGCTTTCTCGATTCCACCCGCGCCTATCAGGGCGTGACCGGCGGCGTGGCGGCGCCGCTCATCAGCGCGCTCGAGCGGCTGACGCTCAAAGGGCTGCTGCCAAACTTGACCATCATGCTCGATATTCCGGTGGAGGAGGGTCTCGCGCGCGCGGCGCGAAGAACCGGCGGCGGGACACCAGACCGCTTCGAAAGTCAGCAGCGGGCTCAACATCAGAGCGTCCGCAAAGCCTTTCTCGACATTGCCGAGGAGGAGCCCAACCGCTGCGTTGTGATCGATGCGACCAAGCCCGAGGCTCTGGTGGCCGAGGATGTC
>JBAUEK010000208.1:0-4512 GCA_049678565.1 Methyloceanibacter sp.
CTCGGCGTAATTGGCGAGGAACACGGCGCGGGTGAAACCCGGAATCCAGCCCTCGCTCTCGCCCACCAGCGCCAACCGCGCCGCCTTCAGCCCGTTTTGCGGAAATGCCGCCGGCGGCAGCTTCAGAGGCAGCCCATCCGCGGCGCAGACGCGTTCGAGGTCGCGCCACATATGTTTGCCCTTGGCGGCGAAGATGTTGAAGGGCGAGTCGTCCCAGCCAAAGGCCTTGAAGATCGGCCCAAGCAGGAATGGCCTCCAGCGCAACTCGACGCCGGCCTCTTTCGCCAGCGTCTCGACGCGCATGGCGGCGGGATAGGAATAGGTGCTGGCGAATTCGTACCAGAACTCGATGCCGGGCACGGAGCTCATCCTCTGAGGTGTCAGGCGCCAGTCTGTCTTATAGTGCCCCCCGTCTCCAGCCGCGAGCGTTCGCATGAGGTGACGAAATGATCGTCCGCACCATCTTCCGCGTGCTCTGGGCCGCAACCGCCTTCCTCGTCGCCGCGAGCCTGGCGCTCTGCGCCCTCTTCATCCTCGGCGCGATCTGGGCCGGCGATGAGCTTCGCGCCGCCGCGCCGGACGATCCCCTATTCCGCCAGCAAGGGGCCGCGCCCGTGCTCGGCCTGGTGGTGTTCGCCGGCACCGTGGCTCCGGCGCTGACCGTCCTGCCCGGGGCCATCGCCGCGATTGCCGGCGAGGCGCTCCGGCTCCGCACCTGGATGTACTACGTGCCGGCAGGCGGCGCCGCTCTCGCCCTCATCCCCGTGCTCGCCTCGCCCGCGACGATGCCGGCGCTCCCCACCGGGCAATATATGGCGATCTTCGCCGCCGCGGGCTTCATCGGCGGCTTCATCTATTGGCTGCTGGCGGGGCGGAAAGCGTGAGGCGCGGAGGGTCCCAGGTGGGACCGGTCCCCTTTTGGGTGGGGCCGGTCCCTGAGACGCAACACTTGCTCGTCCTGGAGATGTGACCGCGCAGGATCACGAGAATCACTATCGCTCAAGAGCCTTAACAAGCGGTAAGCGCGCTTCGGCATTAGCGCCCCGGCCCTTGCGCAACGGGCTCGCCTGCCTATAGTCCCGCGAAACATTTTCTCGGGTGCGTCCCACCCCACGAGGCTCATTCCATGACGACCGGCGTCAACAAGGTGGTGCTCGCTTATTCCGGCGGGCTCGATACCTCGATCATCCTGAAATGGCTGCAGGAGACCTATGGGTGCGAGGTCGTCACCTTCACCGCCGATCTCGGCCAGGGCGAGGAGCTGGCGCCGGCGCGCAAGAAGGCGGAGATGCTCGGCATCAAGGAGATCTTCGTCGAGGATCTGCGCGAAGAATTCGTGCGCGACTTCGTCTTTCCCATGTTCCGGGCGAACGCGCTGTATGAAGGCGTCTATCTGCTCGGCACCTCCATCGCGCGGCCGCTGATCGCCAAGCGCCAGATCGAGATCGCGAAGGCGACCGGCGCCGACGCCGTTTGCCATGGCGCCACCGGCAAGGGCAACGATCAGGTGCGCTTCGAGCTCACATATTATGCGCTCAACCCGGACATCAAGGTGATCGCGCCCTGGCGCGAATGGGACTTCAAATCGCGCAGCGATCTGATCGACTTCGCCGAGAAGCACCAGATCCCGGTGGCACGCGACAAGCGCGGCGAGGCGCCGTTCTCGGTCGACGCCAATCTTCTGCACTCCTCGTCCGAAGGAAAGGTGCTGGAGGACCCGGGTGTCGAGCCGCCGCCTTACGTCTATCAGCGCACCATTGCGCCGGAAGACGCGCCGGACCAACCGACCATGGTCACCATCGGCTTCGAACGCGGCGATCCCGTCTCAATCGACGGCAAGAAACTGTCGCCGGCGGCGCTGCTCACGCGGCTGAACGAGCTCGGCCGCGACAATGGCATTGGCCGGGTCGATCTCGTCGAGAACCGCTTCGTCGGCATGAAATCGCGCGGCGTGTACGAGACGCCTGGCGGCACCATTCTGCTCGCCGCGCATCGCGCCATCGAATCGCTGACGCTGGACCGCGAGGCCGCGCATCTCAAAGATTCGCTGATGCCGCGCTACGCCGAGCTGATCTATTACGGCTTCTGGTTCGCGCCGGAGCGCGAGATGCTGCAAGCCCTGATCGACAAGAGCCAGGAGCATGTCGAGGGCGAGGTCACGCTCAAGCTGTATAAGGGCAATGTCATCGTCACCGGGCGCGCGAGCCCGAAATCGCTCTATGCCAGCAAGATCGTGACCTTCGAGGACGACGCCGGCGCCTACGACCAGAAGGACGCCGAGGGCTTCATCAAGCTCAACGCGCTCCGCCTGCGCCTCCTCGGCAAGCGCAATCGCGAGTGATGTGGCCGGACACGCGCCTGATCGATCTCCTCGGCCTTGAGCTTCCCATCGTGCAGGCGCCGATGGCAGGCGCGAGTTCCGTCGATATGGCGGTGGCCGTGGCCAAGGCGGGCGGTCTCGGCTCGCTCCCTTGCGCCATGCTCACGCCCGACAAAATCGCCTTGGACATGGCCGAGATCAGGTCGCGCACGAACCGGCCGGTCAATCTCAACTTCTTCTGTCACCAAGCCCCGGGCCATGACGCCACGCGCGAGCAGGCCTGGCTCGAGCGCCTCGCGCCTGACTACGCCGAACTCGGGGCCGAGCCGCCGGCGCTGCCGCTCCGCCCCGGATTGACGCCGTTCGGCGAGGAGACCTGCCGCCTGGTCGAGGCGTTGACGCCGAAAGTCGTGAGCTTCCATTTCGGCTTGCCCGCGCCCGACCTGTTTCAGCGGATCAAGGCCGCCGGCTGCAAAGTGTTGGCCTCGGCCACCAGCGTGCGCGAAGCGGTTTGGCTGCACGAGCAGGGCGTCGACGCCATCATCGCCCAAGGCGCCGAGGCCGGCGGCCATCGCGGCATGTTCATCGAGACCGACGTCACCGCGCAGCTCGGAACTTTCGCTTTGGTGCCGCAGATCGTGGACGCGGTGCCGATTCCAGTCATCGCCGCCGGTGCCATCGCCGATGGGCGCGGTGTCGCGGCCGCCTTCGCCCTTGGCGCCTCGGCCGCGCAGATCGGCACGGCCTATTTGCGTTGTCCCGAAGCGAGCATCTCCGAGCTCTACCGCGCGGCGCTGCGGGAGCCCGAAACCCCGACCGTCATCACCAATGTGTTCACGGGACGCCCGGCGCGCGCACTGCGCAATCGCATGGTCGAGGAGCAAGGCCCCATCGATACGGAGGCGCCCGACTTCCCGCTCGCGACCCAGGCCGCAATGCCGCTGCGGGCGAGAGCCGAGGCGAAGGGCTCTGGCGACTTCACCTCGCTCTGGTCGGGCCAGGCGCGGGCGCTGGCGCGCGATATGGGGGCCGAGGAGCTAACCCGGACCATCGCCGAGGATGGCCTCGCCCGACTGCAAGGGTTAGCACGTCAGAGCGAGAAATCCTGACGGTATTTCCTAAGCCACGGCGAGGGATGTCGCCGACGCCGCCGACGGCTTCACGTCCGACTCATGCGTCACATGCGGGAGATCGCACAGCCCGCCCCCGAGATAGAGGTGATGCCAAAGCTGGGTCGCGACCACGCCGCCGAGACCTAGGCTGGCGAAGGTGCCGAGCTTGGCGCCATCGCCCTTGGCCAGCAGCGCGCAATCGCGCCGCACGCTCTCCACGTCGAAATAACCCGCCCGCGCCAGGGATTCCGGGCTGATCAAATCGCGCACGAAACTGGGCGGGTCCGACAGAAAGGTCTCGGCGAAGGGCGCGCGGAACATAGCCTTCCGCCGCTGCGCCACCGCTTCGGGCAACATGCGCGCCGCCGCCTGGCGCAGCAAATATTTGTCCTTCAGCCCGCCCCTGAGTTTGAAGCGCGGATGGATGCGCGAGGCAAACGCGATCACATCCTCGTCCAGGAAGGGCGGGCGCGTCTCGACGCTATTGGCCATGGCCACGCGGTCGCCTTTTTGGCTGAGCAGCAGCCCGGCGAGCTGCACCTTGTAGCCGACATAGAGCGAGCGGTTCAGCGGATGCCAGCGGCGCATGCGGTCGAGATCGAGCGCGAGGTCCTGATAGGCGACGAACGAGCCGAGCCGCTCCTTCAGCTCGCCGCTGTAATAGCGGTCGCGCGAGGTCGCCACGAGATTATACATCACCGATTGCGCGTGCGGCCCGGCGATCATGCCGTCGATGCGGGCAAGCTCGTCGAAGCCGAGATGCGGCGCCGCCCATTTTCGCGCGACGCGGCTGATGCCCGTGCTCGGACGGAAGCTGTCGCCGATATCGAGCTTGCGGGCCATCTCCCTGATCTTGAACCAGACATATCCGGCAAAGGCCTCATCCGCGCCCTCGCCGGTAAGCACGGCCTTGTAGCCCTGACCGTGCACCTCCTGCGACAGTGCGAGCAGCGCCGCGCAAGACGTGTCGAGCACCGGGCTCTCCGCCGCGCGGATCAGATCGGCATAGCGGTCGGCGATGAAGGCGGAGCCGGCTTCCACCACCGTGGTCAGCCCCCCGATATGGCGCGCGGCCTCGCC
>JBAUEK010000209.1:0-2753 GCA_049678565.1 Methyloceanibacter sp.
GTGGCGCTGCGCTTCCCAATACCTTCTGGCTATGGTTACGCTGTGCTCCGTCTACGGTTGGTTCCGCTCGCTTGGCGGCGGGAAGGCCGCGCAAAAAGACGGGCACCCGCTTGATCGGCGAGTGCCCGGAGCCTGGGAGGCGCGAGGCGGTCGAACGACCTCGGCTCGGTGACTACCTGCAGTGCTTGCAGACGAACTCGAAGGGGCTGGGGAAATTCTCAGCCATGGCGGGCGCGGCAAAGCTAACCACCAGGGCAACGGCGATCAGGATCTTCTTCATCGGGGTCTCTCCTATTTGGCGTGGCCTCTGGCTGACAACCTCCGACCGAGTGGCCATGGGCCCGATCGGAACAAGCCACAGATAATGCGCTCGCCCCTCTCTTGCCCAATACCCCTTCGCTATTGAATTCCTTCGCCAAATGCTCGGGATAGCGTTCTGCTATCGAGTTCAAAGCTAACCGGCATTTCCGTTCCGGGCGGGTTCGGTTGATCGTCATTGGCATCGTCGCGGCCGATTCTTTTCCGGCCGAGCCCTAGCCAAAGGAGTCAACGGAGATGTTTCACTTCACCCCCAACCGCGGCCCGCTTCTTGCCGCACTCGTCGCGGGCGCAAGCGCCATGGCGCTGCCTGCCCTCGCCGGCGAATGCCCCGCCGATCAAATGAAGCCGAATGCGCGCGAGGCGGTCGACCTGAAGCCAGTCGGCGTCACCGAGATGGTCATTGCCATGATCGATGTGGAGAAGGAGCCAGCGAACATCAAAGATCGCACGTTCCGCATGCGGAGGCTCACCGTCGAGCCGGGTGGCATCGTGCCGTGGCACAGTCACGGCGACCGGCCGGCCATCATCTACATCATCGAGGGCGAGATCCACGAATACGCGTCGAACTGCGCCGTGCCGCTCGTGCACAAGGCGGGCGACGTCGTGGCCGAGACCAGCCCCGTCTCGCATTGGTGGAAGAATCTCGGTGACGAGACCGTCGTCCTGATCTCCGCCGATCTGCTGAAGGATCCGAGCGACCACGATATGTGAGGGCGTCTCCCCCCGCGCCTCACCCTTGGAAGTGACGCTCCGTCCGCCCCCTCCCCGGCGGGGCGTCACTTCCAGCCTTTATTCCTTCCTCGCGAGGAGCGAGCGCCATGTCAGAGCTCAGCCACGCAATCGCATCTCCGCCACGGGAAAACCCAGCCCATTCGGCGGGAGTGTTCTTCCGCTTTATCGTCATCGCGCTGACCGCCTTTCTCAGCCTTGTCGACCTCTTCGCCACACAAGCGATCCTGCCATCGCTCACAGCCCATTACGGCGTGACGCCGGGCCAGATGGGGCTTGCGTCCAACGCCGCGACCTTCGGTATGCTGATTTCCGGCCTCGCAGTCGGTTACTTCTCGAGCAGCATCGACCGCCGGCGGGGCATCTTGATCAGCCTCGTCCTGTTGGCGATCCCAACCACGTTGCTCGCCTACGCGCCGACCCTCGCCATCTTCGCCACGTTGCGCGTGCTACAGGGACTATGCATGGCTTCCGCCTTCACCCTCACGCTGGCTTATCTCGGCGAGCACTATAGCGCCGCCGATTCGGCCTCCGCCTTCGCCGCCTACATCACCGGCAATGTGGCGAGCAATCTCATCGGCCGCCTGATCTCGGCGGGCGTGGCCGACCAGTTCGGGCTTGCCGCCAACTTCTACTTCTTCGCCGTGCTTAATCTCCTGGGCGCGCTTCTCGTCTATTTCACCGTGCAGAAGACCGCGCCCATGCAGAAGCATGTTGAAGGCATGGGCTCACACTTCGCCGCCTGGATCATGCACATGAAGAACCCGTCCTTGCGTGCGAGCTTCGCCATCGGCTTCTGCATCCTGTTCGCCTTCATCGGCACCTTCACCTATGTGAACTTCGTTCTGGTGCAGCCGCCCTTCGGCGTGGGCACGATGACGCTCGGCCTGGTTTATTTCGTGTTCCTGCCCTCCATCGCCACAACGCCGCTCGCCGGGCGGGCGGTGAAGCGCTTCGGCACGCGGGCAACCTTTTGGGCATCCTTGGGCGTTGCCGGTCTGGGGCTGCCCTTGATGCTGCTGTCGAACTTGAGCGCGTTTCTGATCGGCATGGTGCTTGTGGGAGTCGGCACCTTCTTCGCCCAAGCCACGGCCACTGGCTTCGTCAGTAGGGCCGCGGCTTCTGACCGGGGCTCCGCCAGCGGGCTCTATCTTGCGTTCTATTTCTTCGGCGGTCTTGCCGGCGCGGCGGTCCTTGGCCAGATCTTCGACCGCTTCGGCTGGACCGCTTGTGTTCTGGGCATCGGCGTGTCGCTGCTGGTGGCGGCGATTCTCGCCCTCTTCCTCAAGACACCGATGGCGCCCGAGGGCATGCCCCACGCCGCGTGATGTGTTGGAGCGGCATCGAGAGCGGCGTTCCTCCCTCCGCCCATAAAAAAACCGGCAGGCTTGCGCCTGCCGGTTCAAAACCAAACGCTTTAGGCGAAAGGCTTAGACGAGTTCGACATTCGCAGCCTGCTTACCGCGGCCGCGCTGATCGTCCTCGATATCGAAGGAGACTTTGTCGCCCTCATTCAGCGAACGAACGCCAGAGCGCTCGAGCGCGGATGCATGGACGAACACGTCCTTGTCACCGCCTTCCGGCGAGATAAAGCCGAAGCCGCGCGTATGATTGAAAAATTTCACTGTGCCATTGACACGAGACATTGGGATTCCTTTCCCGTCTGTAGTTTCACATAACGGGCCGTTCGCCTGAGAGGGCGT
>JBAUEK010000210.1:0-2039 GCA_049678565.1 Methyloceanibacter sp.
GCACGCTTCGGGACATGATGCCCGCCAAAGGCGCGGCAATGTAGGGGGTGCAGTCCATGGGACAGGTCAGCGTCACGCTCAATGGGCGAACCTACCGTCTCGAATGCGGCGAGGGCGAGGAGGCGCATCTGATCGCGCTGGCCGAATATCTCGGCTCTCACGTCGATACCATGAAGATCAAATTCGGGCAGGTCGGGGACGACCGCTTGATCCTGATGGCGTCGTTGATGGTGACGGACGAGCTATGGGAGGCAAGGCGCCAGCTGCAAGAGCTGAAGGGAGCCATGGCCGAGCTTCGCCGCGACAGGTCGGCGGCGGACGAGACGACCAGCTCGCTGCGCACCGATCTGGCCGAGGCGATCAGCGCCGCGGCCGACCGGCTCGAAACCCTGCACCAGCGTTTTGCGCTCGAGGGTGAAGGTCACACCACGCAGCGCCGCTAGTTTAACTTAAGGACTCTCGCTATATACGAAAGTGGCGGGCTGCGAGGCGCGTTAGGAGCACTATTCCCAGGGCCCTATAAGATCCTATGGGAGCTGACCCCGATGGGGACCGTGGTCTTCGTCATTCGGCGCCCACCTACTTGTGTAGGGAATCCAGGGATCGACGCTCCGACGGCCATCGCGGCCCACCACTCTCGTGCAAGTTTCATAACGTTGGGAAGGGGTGGCCTTACGGGGCGAAGTATATCTCGTCCTTGTAGCGGAAGACGCGCAGGCCTTCCGGCTTCGTCTGGATCAGCTTTCCCTGACGGTCATGACGGAGTACGAGCCGCGCTCTATCTCCAACCGTGAAGACTAAGTCATTACCCTGTTTCTCGACGTTTTGAACCTGCACGTTGATATGTGCCGTAGCGATTTCGTCTGCGGTGAGAGAATCCAACGGCACCTCGTCCGCTTCTTCCGCGCGAAGCACGGCACTCAGCGCCTCGATCCGGATTCCAACAGCCTTAAAGGCGGCTTCAAGTTGATCGAGGCGAGAGGCATGGTCCAGGCGAAACAGCCGATCGACCTGCTCGCGGGGCCAACCTAATCGGCGTACCAGGTCCGCTCTAGTTAGCTTGGCCTTCCTGAGGCCGTGGTAGAGCATCACTTTCAGCTCGGTCTGCCAAGGCAGGCTGACCTTGTAATGCCGAGCGGCAATCCTGGCCGGAGAAGTTGGGATATCCTGTTTGGCAGCGATTCGCGCGGCGAGGGCCTCTTCAATCGAATCGCGGGCACGACGAAGCGCGTCTTCCTTATCTTCACCGAAGGTGGTGACCTCCGGAAATGCAGAGCAGGTGACCAACACGGTGCCATTGTCGTCAGGCGACAGTTCGATGGGGTAACGGAGAGTCATTTCTTCTTCTGTTCCTTCAACCCGAGGTCCTTCAGTATCTTGTTCACCAGGCCGGTGCCGAGTTCCTTTTGGCCATGGATTGGCAATTGCGAAACGCGCTCACCACGCCTAACAGTGAGATGACCGCTGCCGCCCTTATGTGTCTTGAAGGTGCAGCCAGAGTTGGCCAGGAGCCTCTTGAACTCGCCCGCTTTCATTAGGATAGCGTATTCCACACTTCTGTTGAAGTCAACAGATGTGTGGATTCAGGCCCTGTGTTCTTGCCGTCGGCGCTTTGGCTCTATTGCACCCTTGCGCTCAGAGCCCTAGCTTTCGGGCGAAGCTCGCATCCAGGGCTTCTTGAGCCCTTTAGTGATCGCAACGAGCGAATCTGCATGCGGATGTTGTTTCTGGGTGACGTGGTCGGCCGGTCGGGCCGGACGGCGATCATCGAGACCTTGTCGGCCTTGCGCGAGCGCTATGGCGCCCATTTCGTCGTGGTCAATGGCGAGAATGCCGCCGGTGGCTTCGGCATCACCGAGCAAATCCTGACCGAGCTGCTGGATGCCGGCGCCGATGTGGTGACGACCGGCAATCACGTCTGGGATCAGCGCGAGGCCCTTATTTTCATCGAGCGGCATGACCGCCTGTTGCGGCCGCTCAATTTCCCCAAGGGCGCGCCCGGCCGCGGCGCCGGGCTGTTCAAGGCCTCGAACGGGGCC
>JBAUEK010000211.1:0-1754 GCA_049678565.1 Methyloceanibacter sp.
TATGCACGAAGCGGGTGTCCTTGGCGTTGGCGGGGCGATAGCGCGCATTCATGCGGCGCGCCTGAAACTCCCCGCAATTGGAGCAGGAGGAAATCTCGCGATAGGTGCCCTGCCCCGGCAGCCACACCTCGATGTCGTAGGTCTTCCGCGCGGCGAAGCCCATGTCGCCGGTCGACAGCACCACGACGCGATAAGAAAGTTCGAGTCTTTTCAACACGGTCTCGGCGCAGGCTGTCATGCGCTCATGCTCTTCCGCCGATTGCTCCGGCGTGGTGATGGAGACAAGCTCGACCTTTTGGAATTGATGCTGACGGATCATGCCGCGCGTATCCTTGCCCGCGGCGCCGGCCTCGGCGCGGAAGCAGGCGGTGCCCGCGGTGACCCGCATCGGGAGCTTGCCCTCGTCGGTGATGTCCTCGCGCACGAGATTGGTCAGCGGCACCTCGGCGGTCGGGATGAGCCACCGCCACTCGCGATTTTCGACTAAAGCCTCATTCAGCTTACTTACCGCCGCCGCTATGGCGTCGAGCCCCGCATTAGGTTCCAGCTTTTCGAGAACAGTCGCGTTCCATTTTCCCAAATCTAGAACGTTGGTAGCCAGAAATTGATCGTAGGCAAATTTTGGCAACTGGGCCGTGCCAATCATGACGTCCTTATTGACAAGCAGCGGCGGGTTCACCTCGGTATAGCCGTGCTCGGAGGTGTGCAGATCGAGCATGAGTTGCGCCAGTGCCCGTTCCAGCCGCGCCAGCGGTCCTTTCAACACGACGAAGCGGGAGCCTGATATTTTCGCCGCGACCTCGAAATCCATCAGCCCCAAGGCTTCGCCAAGCTCGAAATGCTGCTTCGGCTGAAAGTCGAATTTCGGCGGCGTACCGAATTTGCGCAGCTCGACATTGGCGCTCTCGTCGGGGCCGACCGGCACGTCCGCGGCTGGGACGTTGGGGATGGCGGCAAGCAGCTCGAGCAGCTCTTTGTCGAGCTTCCGCTCGCCCTCCTCGCCCTGCTGGATCGTAGTTTTGAGCGCGGCGACCTCGTCCATCAGCCGCTTGGCGCCCGCTTCGTCCTTGGCCTGCTTGGCCTTGCCGACCTCTTTCGAGGCGGCGTTGCGGCGGGCTTGCACCTCCTGCAATTGCTGAATCGTTCCGCGGCGTTGCTCGTCCAGACTCAGAATTTGAGTCAGGATGCCGTGACCCTGATCGGGCTCGACGCCGCGATCCTTCAGCCCCTTGAGAAAGGCGTCCTGGTTGTCACGAATCCATTTGATGTCAAGCAAAGCGAACATCCTGCCGGTTGGGATCGAGCCTTCCCCTATAGGGCGAAAGGCCCCTGCTTGTCATCGGTCCGGCCCCCTTTTGTCACGCCGAGGGGCTGGTTTCCCGCAACGTGACGATGGCGAGGCGGCCGTCAGTATGCCAGGGATCGCCGCCGCCATTCCGCCCTTCAAGCTCCGAATGGAAGCCGTCAAGCCATTCGACCGGCCCGGCAACGCCAGCCTGTTGCAGCTCGCGCACCATGCGGTCACGTTCCGCATCGATATCGGGCGCGATATGGTGGGTGACCTGTCCGGTGGTGTGACTGAGCCCGACCTTGGCGTCATAGGTCGCGGCCCCGAACCGGGCGATGTGTCCCTGATAGAGCTGGTCCCAGCGCCAAAAGCGGACATGGTGGCGCCGGCCGGGACCGCCGCCGATGGGTTGCTCGAAGGCGAGGTCCTGCTTGCGGCCGAACAGGAACAAATTGCTCACCGGAGC
>JBAUEK010000212.1:0-3899 GCA_049678565.1 Methyloceanibacter sp.
ACCTCGATTCGTCCCGCTCCATGACGCCTCATGAGAACGCCCCTTCAGCAGACGAGGTGGGTGCCCTGATAAATGCGGATTGGAGGCCGGGGATAACTTCGCCGACATTTCACCCCTCACCCTTTCCGCCATGCGACTTGCGCAGAGCTTCGCTCGCGCGAGATCGCGGCAGAAAGCCCTCTCCCTCAAGGGGCGACGGGACATGACCATTGAGGCACGCTTTTCCCCTCTCCCCTGGTGGGAGAGGGTGGATCGCCGCTTCGGCGGCGAGCCGGGGTGAGGGGGAAAGCACGGATCAGTGAAGCGGGCGCGTACGCGAGCATGACATCCGCATGGTCCATGCCGCACAATAGCGCATGGACCTCTCGTCGCTCATCGAGCTCGCGGTCATTGCGGGACTTGCCGCGCTCGCCGCGGTGCTCTTGTGGCTGGCGCTGCGCCGGCGGCATGAAGGCGCGGCGCCGCTCATCGCGGCGAGCTATGTCTGGCTCCGCCCAGGCTGGTACCAGGTCGACATGAGCGTGACCAATCGGGCGACCTATGCGCTGGGTGGGGTGTCGCTTCGCCGCCTTCGTCCACGCGCGGCGCGATTGATGGCGCCGATCACATCGGTCAGCACCAAGGACGGCGATTTCCAAATCTGGTCGGATCCGGCCACCGACAGACCGGCGAAAACCATCCCGCTCGATTTCGTCGTGGGCGCGCGGGAAGCGCCGAAGGGCGCGGCCTCGCTCGCATTCGAGGCGCATCCCACCGCTTGGCTGTTCGTGCCCGGGAACAAACCGCCGGCCGAGGTGGAGCTCGAACTCAGTCTGCGCGACGGCGAGGGCAAGCTCTATCGCTACCGCACCATGGTGGCGCCAAGGCCGTCTCGCTGACGTCAGCTCTCCGCCGTCGCGCGCGCGATGGCGCGCCAGCCGATATCGCGGCGGCAGAAGCCTTGCCCCCAGTCGATGATGTCGATGGCGCCATAGGCGCGAGACTGCGCCTCGCGCAGATCCGAGCCCCGCGCGGTCACGCCGAGCACGCGCCCGCCATCGGCGAGAATGCGCGTCCCGTCGCGACTTGTGCCGGCATGGAAGATTTCGACGGCTGGATCGGCGGCGGCGGCCTCCAGCCCTTTGATCTCCGAGCCCTTGGCGTAAGGACCGGGATAGCCCTTGGTCGCCATGACGACGCAGATCGCCGCCCCGGCGCGCCAGTCTAGGCTCACGCCCTCGAGCTTCCCTTGCGCCGCCGCGAGCAGCGCCGGCAGCAGGTCCGAGCGCAGCAGCAGCATCAGCGCCTGGCATTCGGGATCGCCGAAGCGCGCATTATATTCGATCAGCTTCGGCGCACCGTCCTCGATCATCAGCCCGGCATAGAGCACGCCCTTGAACGGCGTTCCGGCCTCGGCCATCGCGCGCACCGTCGGCTCGACGATCTCATTCATGGTCCGGTGGACGAGCGCTTGCGTCATCAGCGGCGCCGGCGCATAGGCGCCCATGCCGCCGGTGTTCGGTCCCTGATCGCCGTCGAAGGCGCGCTTATGGTCTTGCGCCGTGATCAGCGGCAGAACCGTCTGGCCGTCGACGAGCACGAAGAAGCTCGCTTCCTCGCCGCGCAAGAATTCCTCGATCACCAGCTCCGCGCCAGCGTCGCCGAAGGCACCGGAGAAGCAGGCGTCGATCGCGGCTTCAGCCTCGTCCTTCGTCTCGGCGATGACCACCCCCTTGCCCGCCGCAAGCCCATCGGCCTTGATCACGATGGGGAGCGGCTGGCCCGCTAGATAGGCCTTGGCCGGTGCGGCCTGGCTGAAGCGGGCATAGACCGCCGTGGGAATGTTGGCGCGCGCGCAAAGGTCCTTGGTGAAGCCCTTGGAGCCTTCGAGCTGGGCCGCGGCGCGCGAGGGCCCGAACACGATGAGGCCTTCAGCCTCGAGATCGTCGGTGAGGCCGGCGACCAGCGGCGCTTCCGGTCCCACGATCACCAGCCCGATGTCATTGTCCTTGCAAAAGCGCGCGACCGCACCGTGATCGGCGATGTCGAGTGCGACGCAAGTCGCCACTGCCTCTATTCCCGCATTCCCCGGCGCAACGAAGAGCTGGTCGAGCCGCGGGCTCTGCTTCAGCTTCCAGGCGAGTGCGTGCTCGCGTCCGCCGGAGCCTATCAACAGCAAATTCACTGGAATAAAGCTCCCGCTTGTTGCGCCGATCCCCGGGCTATATTGCTCAAGCACCGGCCCCCGGCGCTGCTTAGCACGCGGGTCGCCTGAGCAAAATGGAGCTCTATCCTCGCATGGCCGATACCGACGCAAAACCGGCGGTGACCAATCTCGTCGAATATAGCGTCTCGGAGCTTGCCTTCGCGCTGAAGCGCACGGTGGAGGAGGCCTATGGCCTCGTGCGCCTTCGCGGCGAAATTTCCGGCTTCAAGGGCCAGCATGCCTCGGGCCACGCTTATTTCGTGCTGAAGGACGAGAAGGCCACGATCGAGGCCGTGATCTGGCGGTCGAGCTTCGCCAAATTGAGATTCAAGCCCGAGGCTGGTCTGGAAGTGATCGCCACCGGCCGTATCACCACCTATCCAGACCGGTCGAAATATCAGATCGTGATCGAGCAGCTCGAGCCCGCCGGCATCGGCGCGCTGATGGCGCTGCTCGAGCAGCGGAAGCAGATGCTTGCGGCCGAAGGCCTGTTCGATGAGGCGCGCAAGCTGCCGCTGCCCTATCTGCCGCGCATCGTCGGCGTCGTCACCTCGCCCACCGGGGCCGTGATCCGCGACATCTTGCACAGGCTCTACGACCGCTTCCCCTGCCATGTCCTGGTGTGGCCGGTGCGGGTGCAAGGCGAGACCTGCGCCATCGAGGTCTCGGCCGCAATAGGCGGCTTCAATGCGGTCGTCCTTGGCGGGCACGTGCCGCGCCCCGATTTGATCATCGTCGCGCGCGGCGGCGGCAGCCTCGAAGATCTGTGGGGCTTCAACGAGGAGGTCGTGGCTCGCGCCGTGGCGGCGAGCACCATCCCGCTGATCTCCGCCGTCGGGCATGAGACCGATTGGACCATCATCGATCTGGTCGCCGATTGGCGCGCGCCGACCCCGACCGCGGCCGCCGAGCGCGCCGTGCCGGTCCGCGCCGACCTGACCATCGCCGTGACCGGCTTTGGCCTGCGCGTGGCAACCACCCTGAGGCGGCTGATGGAGGCGCGGCGGAATTTGCTGCAAGCCATCATTCGCGGCCTGCCGCGCAAGGCCGACATTCTGGCCTTGCCGCGACAGCGCTTCGATGGCACCGCGACGCGGCTTCCGCGGGCGCTGCACGCCAACGCCCATGCACACCGTGTGTTGTTGGCCCGCTCGGCCTCCAGGCTCGGGCCGCATCTGTTGCGCGGCGCGGCGAAGGAAGGTCGCGACCGGCTGTTGCGCCTCGATCGCTCGGGAGCCCGCGCGCTTACAAGCTTGGTCGCCCGTTCCAGGCAGCGGCTGGATACGGGCACGCAACTCCTGGCCTCGCTCGGCTATCACAATGTGCTCGCACGCGGCTTCACCCTGGTGCGCGATGAAGAGGGACGCATGATCCGCCGCGCGGCCGAGGTGAGCGCGCATGAGCGCCTGGACATCGAATTCGCCGATGGCCATGTATCGGCGACGGCGGATGGCGGCGAGGAGCGCAAGCCATCGGCGAGCCCGAAGCGGGCGCGGAAACGCGACAGCGAAAATCAGGGTACATTGCTGTGAGGGACTCGCCTACCGCAGGCGCCGAGGCTATGGTGACGCCATGAATTTTCGCATCAGACGGGGCGCCCGGTCTTGATGAATCGCTTCGAACGCAATCTTGGCTTCAAGGGCGAGGCCAAGCTGAAATATCTCGATGGCGAGGTCCAGGTGGTCACGCCGGGCGATTTCGTGCGCTGCGCCGT
>JBAUEK010000213.1:0-1951 GCA_049678565.1 Methyloceanibacter sp.
GATGAAGCATCTCGACGTGTTGTCGGATGCCGGCCTGATCTCGCGCAGCAAGACCGGCCGCATCGTGGCCTGCCAGTTCGAGGCAGCGCCCATGGAAGAAGCCATGAACTGGCTCAATCGCTACCTATGCTTCTGGTCCGAACAACTCGATCATCTTGCCGCTTTCGTGGAGAAAGAGCCATGCCCGCCCAAGCCAGCGTCGCCACCCTCAAGCCGAGCCTCACCCTTAAACGTCGTCTCAATGCCGCGCCGGAAAAAGTCTACGCCGCGTGGACCGAGCCCGAAAAAATTGTGAAATGGTTCGGGCCCGATGCTGGCCCGGTCACGCAGGCCGCGACCGATCTGCGCAGCGGCGGCCACTATGCGGTCAGCTTCAACACCGAGGATGGCGGGGAGCACCATGTCAGCGGCGTCTATCGCGAGGTGGTGCCGAATGAGAAGCTCGTGTTCACCTGGTCCTGGCGCTCCATGCCGGAGCGCGAGTCGGTCGTCACCGTGCTGATCAAGCCGGATGGGCCCGGCTCCATCCTCACCCTTATCCACGAGCAATTCTTCGACGAGGAGACGCGCGACCGCCACCAATATGGCTGGAGCGGCTGCCTCGACAAACTCGTGCGCTATCTGTCGTAACCGGTGAAAGGAGAGTGACATGGCACAAACTACCCAGACTGAAATCCGTCACGACGCGTGCAACCAGGAAGGCGATGCGGCGAAATCGTCCCATGGCAGCTTCTGCTGGAACGAGTTGATGACGCACGACCCCGAGACCGTGAAGAAATTCTACGCCGACACCATCGGCTGGACCTTCGACCCGATGCCGATGGAGAACGGGACCTATTGGATCGCCAAGGCCGGCGACAAAATGGCCGGCGGCATCTTCGAGATGCAGGGAGAGTGTTTCGAAGGCATGGCGGAAGACTGGATGCCCTATCTCGCCGTCGACGATGTCGATGCGCGCGTGGAGAAGGCCGTCGCCGCCGGCGCCACGCTGATGCGTCCCCCCTTCGACGTTCCGAATGTCGGCCGCATCGCGATTCTACGCCAACCCGGTGGCGGCGCGGTGGGTTGGATGACGCCAGCGAAGGCTTAAGGGGGGAAGCAAGGCCCTAAGTCGATGGATTCTCCTGCCCATCCCCAAGAAAGAGCTCGACGCCTATCGCCGCCTCGCGCGCAAGGCGGGCAAGGTCTGGCGCGAGCATGGCGCGCTTGAGTTCCGCGAATGCGTGGCCGACGACGTGAAGGTCGGAAAGCTCACCTCCTTCCCGCGCAGCGTGAAGCTCAAGCCGAACGAAACCGTCGTGTTCTCCTGGATCGTGTTCAAGTCGCGCGCCCATCGCGATCGCGTCAACGCCAAGGTGATGAAGGACCCGCGCTTCGCGAACCTGGATATGAGCGCCATGCCGTTCGATGCCAAGCGCATGATCGCTGGCGGCTTCAAAATTCTCGTCGACGGCTAGCGTCGTCGCGTCGGCGTGCCGCAATCGTCGCGCAGCGTCAGGGGCGCTCGCCTGGCCGTTCCGTGTCCGGCGCAGGCGTCAGGTTAAAGGCCGGATAGTCGGAGGAAGCCGGAGTGCCGCAGGCTGCAACCAGCAAGGTTGCAGCCAGGCAGCATGTCGTGGCCGCAGCTCTGATCAATCCAGCGATAGGCAGGCAAAGGTCGCGGGTCATGCGGATGGGCCTCCTGTCACTGTCGTCGGCCTCGCCTAATGCATCAGCTTCATGGCGCCGGTGTAGAGCGCGCCGCCGATGACGCAAGGAACCGCGACATAGACTTGGCCGAGCGCGCTCGCCGCGACGCAGCCGGTGGCGATGGCGATGGAGCCAGCGGTCGCGGCCTTGGACATTCCCGCTTCATTCGTGGCTTTGAGCTTCTGCGCGTCCTCGATGGCGCCGAACTGATCCTTGCGCACCTTCTCCGCCTCGAACAGTTCCGCGGCCATGATCACATCGC
>JBAUEK010000214.1:0-1712 GCA_049678565.1 Methyloceanibacter sp.
TCTGCGACTCCATCACCTGCGAGCTCAAGGGGGCGGAAGCGCTGCACGCGGCGCTCAAGGCCCACGCCAATCCCTCGCAGGTTCGCGTGCTCAGGGCGCCCTGCATGGGCCGCTGCGACACCGCGCCGGTGTGCGAAATCGGTCACCTGCATGTCGATCATGCCACGGTCGATTCGGTGGAGGCGGTGGTCGAGAGCGGCAAGCGGGAGCCCGTGATCCCGCCTTATCAGACGCTCGCCGAATACCGGGCAAAGGGTGGATATTCGGTGCTCCAGAGCTGCCGGACAGGCGCACGCACCGTCGAATCCGTTATCAGCACCCTTTCCGACGCATCGCTCAAGGGGCTGGGCGGGGCCGGCTTCCCCGTCGGACGCAAATGGCAGATCGTCCGATCCTATCACGGCCCGAGATTGATGACGATCAATGGCGACGAGGGCGAGCCCGGCACCTTCAAGGACCGCTTCTATCTGGAGCGCGAGCCACACGGCATGTTCGAAGGCGCGCTGATCGGGGCCTGGGCGGTCGAAGCCGAACGGATTTACCTTTATATGCGTGACGAATACCCGGCCGTGCTCCACATCCTGGCGCATGAGATCGCCGCTCTCGAAAAGGCCGGCCTGATCGAGCCTGGCTTCATCGAGCTCCGCCGCGGCGCCGGCGCCTATATTTGCGGTGAAGAGTCGGCGATGATCGAATCGATCGAAGGCAAGCGCGGCTACCCGCGCAACCGGCCGCCTTATATCGCCGAGGTCGGCCTGTTCGACCGCCCGACCCTCAACCAGAATGTCGAGACCCTGCATTGGATACCCCAGATTCTGGCCAAGGGCGCCAAATGGTTCGCCGACCACGGCGTCAATGGCGGCAAGGGCTTTCGCTCATGGTCGGTGTCCGGCCGGGTGCGAAAGCCGGGCGTGATCGTGGCTCCGGCCGGCATCACCGCGCGCGAGCTGATCGAGCGCGCCGGCGGCATGGAGGAGGGCCAAACCTTCAAGGCCTATCTTCCCGGCGGCGCCTCCGGCGGCATCCTGCCGGCAAGTCTTGCCGATTTGCCCCTCGATTTCGGAACCCTCGATAAATACGGCTCGTTTGTCGGTAGCCATGCCATCGTCATCTTCTCCGACCGCGACGACATTGGCGCCGTGGTCCTCAACCTGTTGCGGTTCTTCAAGGACGAATCCTGCGGCCAGTGCACGCCATGCCGCGTCGGCTGCGACAAGGCCGTTGCCCTGCTCGAGCGAGACAAGTGGGACGAAGAGCTTCTGAATGAGCTCGCTCAAGCCATGCGCGACGCCTCGATCTGCGGGCTTGGCCAGGCTGCGCCGAATGCCTTTATCACCGCCATGGAGCATTTCCCGCACGCGACCGCCCGCTCGGATGTGGCCGGCCGTCCCGATCGATACTAGAGTGGACCTGCAAGGGCGAACGGATAGCGAAATAGGACCATGACAGACCAACTGCTCTTCACCCTCGATGGACATGTCGTCGCCGCCAGGCCGGGCGAGACCATTTGGCAGGTGGCCAAGCGCGAGGGTATCGACATCCCGCATCTGTGCTGGCTGCCGGAGCCCGGTTACCGCGCCGACGGCAATTGCCGCGCCTGCATGGTCGAGGTCGAGGGCGAGCGCGTGCTCGCCGCCTCCTGCATCAGGAAGCCGACCCCGGACATGGTGGTGAAAACGGCGACGGATCGGGCCGTGAAGGCACGCCGCATG
>JBAUEK010000215.1:0-2461 GCA_049678565.1 Methyloceanibacter sp.
CCTCCTCGGACAGGGTGGCGCTATCGCCGCACCCGGCCAAGCTGAGGGCCAACAAGCCAGCGAGTAATGTGAACGTCATCTGGCGCATATAATTACCGTTTGGGCCCGCGTTTCAGGATGCAGTCAAAAAGACCCCGCTCGGCATCGATGTGTTCCTCGGCTAATTATGTCTGCCCTACTGTCGGGCCTTTCTGTTTTCCACGCATTCGGCTAATTTGCGGCCTCGATAAGGGAGGGACAAGCATATGCGCCTGATTCTCATTCTTCTGATTGCTCTCGTCGCGTTCAGTGTGGTCCAAAGCTACCGTCATGGCTGCAAATTCGCGCCAGACTCCGTTTGGTTCGACTGCGTACTCGGCAAAGCGCCGATGGCGACGCCCGCCCCGGCAACCGACGAGGCCCCGCCGCCTGCGCCGCAATAGCGTTAGCCCGTATCCAGCGCTGACCTGGCGCGGCCGTCAGGTCAGCCTCGGCCGGACGCGACGGCAATCACATCCTGCTTCGGTAGGAATTGGGGTTGCTCGCTCAGGCGCGAGCAGGCTAGACGGCTGAGCCGGTGGTCATGTCCCGGAGGAATCAACGACGGTGACAACCGGCCTGTCGAATGAGCATGCCGCCGGGTCCGCAGGCATCGACCTCACGGTGGTCATTCCCGTCTACAACGATGCGGCCACCATCGCCTTGTTGTGTAAACAGCTGAAGGCGGCGTTGAGCCCCGAGGGCATCTCCTTCGAGATCCTGTTTGTCGACGACGGTAGCACCGACGATTCGGCCCAAAGACTTGCCCGGCTGGCGCGGGAGCATGCCGAAGTCACCGTCATCGAACTCACGGGAAATTTTGGACAGCAGATCGCCGTCCTTTGCGGTCTCGAGCAAGCGAGCGGCGAATGCTGCGCCGTCATGGATGCCGATTTGCAGGACCCTCCCTCGGCGTTGCCGCATCTATGGCGCGCCCGGTCCCCAGATTTCTCGGCGGTGTTCGCCGGGAGGCGCGGCCGCTATCAATCTCTGGGCCGCCATTTCACCTCGCTCATGTACCGAACGCTGCTGCACGCCCTGACCGGGCTTCCAAGCGATGTCGGCATGTATGTGCTGATGGAACGCCGGCTAGTGAAGGCGATCGTGGAATTTCCGACGCAGCACCCTTCGCTGCCGGCGATGATCGGTTGTCTCGGCGTCCCGTCGATTTCGGTCCCGTTGAAGCGCATGATGCGCGCCGAGGGACGTTCGACCTATACGAGCCTCGCCCGCGTGCACGCGGCCATCGAAGGCATGACGTGCTGGCTCAACTACCGGCTCCAACGCCACGAGACGCCTTATCTTCAGGCGCACGGCAGGGACCTGGTCAGGACCCTCACCCGCGCCCGCGTCACCGGAGAACCAGGCAGTCACGGCACCGCGCCGCGCACCACTTATTGGCGGGCCTTACCGCTCCGCGTCGTGATCGCCGCTCTGATCGTCCTTACCCTTGTCGATGCGCTCGATCTTCGCCGCCATGTCCGGAATGAGACGCACCCGATAGCTCGCACCCTCGCAATTGAGCACCCACACAGCCTCGTCCGGCTTCGACGCCTGCTGATCCCGTTCGGCGCTTTGCGGCTCGTCGCATTGATAGCCCTGGTCGCGAATCTGAGCCGCGATGTCGTCCTTCGGGCTTTGTTGGGCGGAGGCGGAAACACCGCCGGCCGCCACCATGACGACAGAAGCAAGACTCACAAGCACTGCTGATCGCATAACCCCCCGAAGCCGTCACTCAGGCGGCGGCAAATACACCCCGCCACAGACGACGCTCTGGTCGAGCCGCTCGCAATACATCTGTTTGGGCTCCACCGTGCCGGTCACGGGGTTCTTGAACTTATAGGACTGCCAGAAGCTCGGCTGCTCCTTGGCGAGCTCGACGCGCTCCTGCACGAAGGCCTTGCCGTCGGGGTCCTTGTCTCCGAGCTGGTTGGTGCCGATGCGCGTCTTGTCGGCGCCATGAGCCAGCACGGTGCCGTCCAGGCCATAGACCACGATGTAAAGGTCGCGGTCGACGAATTGACCGGATCGATCGTCAATCTCGGCATAGGCCTTGTCGGCTTCCGCCTTGATGAAGGCCGCGGCCTTCTTGACCAATGCCACCGCCTCGTCCTTGGTGGCGCCATCGGCGGCGAGAGTC
Organism: Methyloceanibacter sp.; assembly: GCA_049678565.1. Taxonomy (GTDB): domain Bacteria; phylum Pseudomonadota; class Alphaproteobacteria; order Rhizobiales; family Methyloligellaceae; genus Methyloceanibacter. The sequence goes on from JBAUEK010000215.1 coordinate 2,159, forward strand.
ATGCCACTCGTCATGGCGATCGCGGCGAGCGCGAGCGCCCCAGACACTCTCGTGCATGTGCGAGCAATCATGTCGATGCCCTTTGCCCTCTTGCAACCCAAGGCGCATTGAAGCACAGGGAGGACCACCAAGTCCTGGTTGCTTTTCAATGCATCAAGGGTCACAAAACCGCCACAACCGTGGCCGACTGAGCGCACTCGCGTTCTGCTTTGGTGAAGCTTGGGAGAGGTCAGTTCAATGCGGATGAGCGCAGCTCTCTTGGTCGCGGCAATGGCCGCAATTCTGTCCTTGCCCGCGCTTGCG
>JBAUEK010000216.1:0-6950 GCA_049678565.1 Methyloceanibacter sp.
GTCTTAGTCTCGTTCGACCGAATTTTCCACCCGCGCGCTGACCCCTGACGGGCTAGGCGCCGGCGCCCGTCGCGAGGTCAAGGCCTCCTACCTCCGGCCGGCCAAGAGCCCGGCCAGGAAGGCGATGGCAAGCAGGGGCAGGGGGCCGCCGACCTGCTGCATCACTTTGCCGACGCCCTGATCGACCAGGCCTCCGTCCTCGCCACTGGCAAGCAGCGAGGGGGGCTTCTCGCGCTTCGGCTCCCTGCCGATCAGGGATGCGCTCGCCAGCACGACAATGCCGACGACGAGGAGACAGGCCGCCATGATCGAAGCGGCCTCGACGGGGCTGGATCCGTAGATGGAGACGAGCCCGTGATAGGCGGCGATCAGGCCAAACACTGCCGCGGCGAGCATGAGCGCCGCGGCGATGGCGATAACCGCGGCCTGCCGCAGGGAGCGCTCGATCGATTCTTTGACTCGGGCGCCGATCTGCAGGGTTGAGAGCAGCGCAAGCGCCGCGCGCAGCATGAGCTTGCCTCTTAGCGGCGCGTGAAGACGCCGAACAGGAAGCCCAGGCCGACGGCGATGGCCACGGCCGAAAGCGGGTTCTGCCTGATCGCTTCTTCCGCCTGGTTCGCGGTTTCGGTCGCCTTGTCTTGGGCGCGGCCGAGCTGCTTGTTGGCGATGCGGCCAACGGTTGAGCTCAGGCTCTGGATGTCGGCGCGGATCGCGTCGATCTGATCCGCGAGCTCGTCGGTATCGCGGGCGGTCGAACTCTTCTTCGCTGTGGTGTCGGTCGAGGACATTGGTTTCACCTTCCGTGAGGGAGTGGGGGGAGGCGGCAAGGCTTAGGCAACGTGGTCATGCTTGTTCGGTTCCGGAGGCAGTATAGACCGGCGTTGCCAACAAAACGTTGAAGGTCGAGAGAATGGTCATTGTCAAGCGGCGGTTGAGCGCCACCCGCTCGGCCAGCCAATCGAGCGCTTCCACTGCCGGGGCCCCGGGCGTCCGCCTTTGTTTGAAGAGCAAGATGGGCTAGGATAGATTCTACGGGGTTTGGGGGAGAATTTCGCTGATGAGCTCTGGCAAGCCTGTGCTGGCCGGCGTCGCCGCCATCGGATTCCTCGCGGCGCTTCACTGCGGCCCCGCCTCTGGCGCGAGTTTGGCCGCGGATGGACCAATGCAGGCTGGCGCGATGCCGGCGTCCGGCGTGGAGCGCGTGCTTCACGGCCATTCCCGGCGATCCGCGTCTTATTACTGCTATCCACGGAATTATTGGTGGTTTTACCGGCCCTATGTCACGGCCCAGGAAGGCAATGCGCGCTGCATGCCTTACTTCCATTATCCGCCGAGCGGGCGGGGGAGCCCCGGTTCCGGCGTTAAATAAAATATTCACCCGCTAGCGCGACCGCGCCGTCGTGCTCGCCCAATGCAGCGCGATTGCCGCGGCGTTGGCGACATTGAGGCTGACCAATTTGTCCTTGGTCGCAATGCGGCAGATCAGGTCGCAGGTCGATCGCGTCAGCTGGCGCAGGCCTTTGCCCTCCGCCCCGAGCACCAAAGCAAGCGGGAGCGTCAGCGCCGCGGTCTCGAGCGGCTCGCTCGCCTCCTCGGCCAGGCCCACGCGGAAAAAGCCGCGCTCGCCGAGCTCGGTCAAAGTTCGCGCCAGGTTGCCGATCAGGATTACCGGAACGATGTCGAGGGCGCCGCTCGCGGCTTTGGCCAAGGCGCCTGAGAATGGCGGGCTGTGCCGCTCCGGCAGCACGAGGCCGCTGGCGCCGAAGGCCGCCGCCGAGCGCAACACCGCGCCGACGTTCTGCGGGTCGGTCACCTGGTCGAGCACGATCAGGAGACCGTTTGGGTCGACGTCCTCGAGCTCCACCGGGGGCAGCGGCGCGGCCTCCAAGACGACGCCCTGATGCACGGCGTCCGAGCCGAGCATGCGATCGAGCTGCCTTGGCAAAGCGGGTTCCACGGCAATGCCGCGCGCCCGTAGCGGGGCATCGAGCCTCTGTGCGGCATTTTCGGTGGCGAGCAGGCGCCAAATCTGCCGATTCGGATTGGCGAGGGCCGCTTCCACCGCGTGCAGGCCAAAAAGAAGAATACGGTCCGACTCAAGGCCCCGCCGAGAATGCTGAGGTTTGCCTCGGAAGGACCGGGATGGGCGCGATGGCCGGATTTTGGGGCGCGGCATGGGTGGGGTTGCCTGTGGAGGATCTGGACGGGAGCCCAGTAGATGGCCTAAACGGCGCAAAGATTAAACATTATTGCGCTTGGGCAACGGGTTTGCAGTTGACAGAAATCGGCGCGCTTACCATAACCCCTTTTTAGGCGGATCCTGCCGGCCGACGGCGGGGCGTTTTGGCTTGGTTAGAATTCACCAATCGACAATCCATCTTCCAGAGGAGGGGTGCCCGAGTGGCTAAAGGGGACGGGCTGTAAACCCGTTGGCTATGCCTACGTAGGTTCGAATCCTACCCCCTCCACCACGCAACCCTTCGGGACGATGGATGCGGGTGTAGCTCAATGGTAGAGCAGCAGCCTTCCAAGCTGAGGACGAGGGTTCGATTCCCTTCACCCGCTCCAAACATTGGCGCCCCCAGGCGGGCATGACGATGGGAGCAGGGAAAGCGGGACGGTTCGGTTGGAGCAGGCGATAGGAGTGTAGCTCAACTGGCTAGAGCACCGGTCTCCAAAACCGGGGGTTGGGGGTTCGAGTCCCTCCACTCCTGCCAAGCTGGATCGGGAGGAGACGAGGTTTGGCGCGGTCGAGGTTGCGCTAGTTAAGGAATTGAGATGGCGAGGACGAATCCATTTGTATTTTTGCAGCAGGTCAGGACCGAGGTTTCCAAGGTCACCTGGCCGACGCGCAAAGAAACCGTCATTACCACCATCATGGTGCTGGTGATGGTGGTCGCGGCTGCGCTGTTCTTTCTCGCCGCGGATCAGGTTTTGAGCTTCGTCGTGAGCCTCATTCTCGGTCTCGGCCGGTAAAGGTTATTTTGAACCAATGACAATGCGCTGGTACATCGTCCATGCCTATTCGAACTTCGAGCGGAAGGTCGCAGAGTCGATCAAGGAGCGCGCGGCCGCGGCTGGTCTCGGCGACAAGATCGAGGACGTGCTCGTGCCGATGGAAGAGGTCGTGGAGATGCGCCGCGGCCGGAAGGTCAGCTCCGAGCGGAAGTTCTTCCCCGGCTACGTGCTGGTCAAAATGGATCTGAGCGATCAGACCTACCATCTGATCAAGAGCACGCCGAAGGTGACCGGGTTTCTCGGCACCGAGAACAAGCCGATCGCGATCAGCGAAGATGAGGCAGGGCGCATCCTGCAGCAGGTGCAAGAAGGGGTAGAGCGGCCGAAGCCATCCGTCACCTTCGAGATCGGCGAGCAGGTGCGGGTGGCCGATGGGCCGTTCGCCTCCTTCAGCGGGTTGGTCGAGGAAGTCGACGAGGAGCGGGCGCGGCTCAAGGTGGCGGTGTCGATCTTCGGCCGGGCGACCCCGGTCGAGCTTGAATATGGACAGGTAGAGAAGCTTTGAGCTTCGAGAGGCGTGAGCGGAAGGCGCGGGACAGTTAAGCGATGGCGAAGAAGATCGACGGTTACATCAAGTTGCAAGTGCCGGCAGGCAAGGCGAACCCTTCGCCGCCGATTGGGCCCGCGCTCGGTCAACGCGGGGTCAACATCCCGGAGTTCTGCAAGCAGTTCAATGCCGCGACGCAAGGGCTTGAGGAAGGCTCGCCGATCCCGACCGTGATCACGGTCTATGCCGACCGCTCCTTCAGCTTTGAGATGAAGACGCCACCCGCGTCGTTCCTGCTCAAGAAGGCGGCGAAGATTGGCAAGGGCTCGAAAGAGCCCGGGCGGACCGGAGCAGGCCGCGTGACGCAGGATCAGCTTCGCCAGATTGCCGAGGTCAAGATGAAGGACCTCAATGCCAATTCGGTCGAGCAGGCAATGAAGATCATAGCGGGCTCCGCCCGCTCCATGGGACTGCAGGTTCAGGAGTAGGCCATGAGCAAGCCCGGCAAAAGACTTCGCGCAGCGAACGAGACGGTCGAACGCGACAAGCTTTATTCGCTCGAAGAGGCGGTGAAGTTGGTCAAGGACGCGGCCAAGGCCAAATTCGACGAGACGATCGAGGTGGCCTTGAATCTCGGTGTCGATCCGCGCCATGCCGATCAGATGGTGCGCGGCGTCTGCCAGCTGCCCAACGGATCTGGCCGCAAGCTTCGCGTCGGCGTGTTCGCCAAGGGCGAAAAGGCCGAGGAAGCCAAGAAGGCGGGCGCCGACATCGTGGGCGCCGAGGATCTGGTCGAGCAGGTGCAGAGGGGCGTCATCGAGTTTGACCGCTGCATCGCCACGCCCGACATGATGCCGCTGGTCGGACGGCTGGGAAAGGTGCTGGGCCCGCGTGGCTTGATGCCGAACCCGAAGGTGGGAACGGTCACGACCGATGTCGCTCAAGCGGTTGCCGCCGCCAAGGGAGGCGCGGTCGAGTTTCGCGTCGAGAAGGCCGGCATTGTTCAGGCCGGCGTGGGCAAGGCGAGCTTCACCGAAGCAGCCCTCGTCGAAAACATTCGCGCGCTGGTGGATGCCGTGGTGAAGGCCAAGCCCTCCGGGGTCAAGGGTACGTTCCTCAAGCGCTTGGCGGTTACCTCCACCATGGGGCCCGGCGTCAAGATCGAGCCCGCAAGCGTTTCGAGTGGAGTGCATTAGAGAGTTTCGGGACCTCCACTGAGGGCCCGGAAGGGCCGCTTCGCAGGAAGCGGCTCGAACCTGTCCGAGATTGCCGGTGCGGGAAACCGCTTAAGCCTTTTGGGCCTGCATGAGACGGGAGACGAAACGGTTCAGGGTTTCGGCATCACCCGCAACCTGGAGATCGGTTTGAACCTCGTAAGTCGCTCTATCGCTGTTTGCGTGCGAGCAGGACAGGCAACGGAGCGCCGCTGGAAGAGCGGGGCGCGGCTTGCCGTCCGCCCGCGCGCTTCTCGCGGCAAGGTGTGTGAGAGGCGAGAACATTTCTTGCCTCGTAACTAACGGAGTGAGCTGTGGATAGAGCTGAGAAGCGCGAAGCGGTTAAGGCGCTTCACGACGTTTTCGCCAGCACCGGCGCGGTCGTCGTGGCTCATTATGCCGGGCTTTCGGTCTCCGACATGACCAAGTTCCGCCGCGACATGAGACGTGCCGGCGGCCAGGTCAAGGTGGCCAAAAACAGGCTCGTGAAGCTCGCCCTGGAAGGGACCGACGCCAAGGGTATCGTGGAACTGCTCAAGGGGCCGACTTGCCTCGCATTTTCCGCCGATCCCGTGGCAGCACCAAAAGTTGCCGTCAAATTCGCCAAGGGCAATGACAAATTCGTGATCCTTGGTGGCGCGATGGGAACCACGGTGCTGGACCCCCAAGGGGTGAGTTCACTCGCAAACCTGCCGTCGCTCGATGAGCTTCGGGGCAAGTTGATCGGGCTCATTCAGGCGCCGGCGAGCAAGATCGCTCGGGTGCTGAACGAGCCTGGTGCGCAGCTTGCGCGCGTGTTTGCAGCCTACGGCAATACCAGCGCCGCGGCGTGACGCCGCAATTGTTGAACCAGTTTAGGAACTTACGAGGTTAACTCTCATGGCTGATTTGCAGAAAATCGTCGATGATCTCTCGAGCCTGACCGTGCTCGAGGCGGCCGATCTGGCCAAGCTGCTCGAAGAAAAATGGGGCGTTTCCGCCGCGGCTCCGGTGGCCATGATGGCCGCGGGCGCTGGTGGAGGCGAAGCCGCCGTCGCCGAGGAACAGACCGAGTTCAACGTTATTCTCGCGGCGTTTGGCGCCCAAAAAATTAATGTTATCAAAGAGGTGCGGGCCATTACCGGTCTCGGGCTGAAGGAAGCCAAGGATCTGGTCGAGGGCGCACCCAAGGCCGTCAAGGAAGGCGTGAACAAGGACGAAGCGGAAAAGATCAAGAAGCAGCTCGAGGACGCAGGCGCGACCGTCGAGCTGAAGTAATCCGGGTTGAAATTTGCCTGGGCGGACACCATTTAGCATTGCCGGAGTCCGCCCGGGCCAACCCATCAACTAAACGACGCTTTGCCAGAACCTCCGTTAGTCAATGCGGGGCTTCCGGCGAGGCGTCTTTTCGAGCTTTGAGAGGAACACATGGCGCAGCAGACTACGAACGATCGTAAGCGTTTGCGGAAAGTCTTCGGCCGCATCCACGAGGTGGCCGAAATGCCAAACCTCATCGAGGTGCAGAAGCAATCCTACGATCAGTTCCTCTTGGTGGATGAGCCCGAGGAGGGCCGCGCCGACGAGGGTCTGCAGGCGGTGTTCCGTTCGGTTTTCCCCATCCGCGATTTCGGCGAGCGCGCCCAGCTCGAATTCGTGCGTTACGCCTTCGAGCAGCCGAAATACGACGTCGACGAGTGTCAACAGCGCGGCATGACCTTCGCCGCGCCGCTCAAGGTGACGCTCAGGCTGATCGTGTTCGATGTCAACGAAGAGACCGGCGCCCGTTCGGTCAAGGACATCAAGGAGCAGGACGTCTATATGGGCGACATGCCGTTCATGACCTCGAACGGCACCTTCGTCATCAACGGCACCGAGCGCGTGATCGTCTCCCAGATGCATCGCAGCCCGGGCGTGTTCTTCGACCACGATCGTGGCAAGACCCACTCCTCCGGCAAGCTGCTCTTCGCCGCCCGCATCATTCCCTATCGCGGTTCCTGGCTCGACTTCGAGTTCGACGCCAAGGACATCGTCTTTGTTCGCATCGACCGCCGGCGCAAGCTTCCGGTGACGACGCTGCTCTATGCGCTTGGGCTCGACGACGAAGAGATTCTGTCGACCTTCTATGACCGCATTCCGCTGAAGGCGGCCAAGGATGGATGGCGCATGCCATTCCGGCCCGACCGCATGCGCGGCATCAAATCGACGAGCGATTTGATCGATGCCAAGACCGGAAAGGTCGCGATCGAGGCCGG
>JBAUEK010000217.1:0-9522 GCA_049678565.1 Methyloceanibacter sp.
TCGTCCGCGGGCTGCCCAAGGAGGCAACCCTGTCCGCCGGCCAGCGCAATCCAAGCGGGGCCTGGCTGGTGAAGGAAAAGGACGTGTCGCAACTCACTTTGTCGGTGGGGGCGAATGCAAGCGGCGACTACCCCGTTGAAATCTATGCGCTCGGCGCGACCAGCGCGCCGCAGGCGCGGCAGCGTCTCCTCATTCGGGTCGAGCAGGCCCTTGGCTCAGCCACCGTCTCCGATGCGAACCGGCACTTAGCCATGGAGGGCACGACACTTGAAGATCCTCGCTAGTCTCTCAGACTAGCTAGAGGTGGGCCGCAGTCGCTTACCGAGGGACCAAATCGGGGGGATCGGCGGCTGCGGCCCGACGCTTTTAGACGACGTGACGGCGGCGGAGCTCAGCGAGCACGGAGTCGGTCAGTGCATCCGGGCTCGTATCCCGCGTCTCGAGCGCAAGCTCCGGCTTCTCCGGCACCTCGTAATCCGAATCGATGCCGGTGAAGTGCGTAATCAACCCGGCGCGCGCCTTGCGATAGAGCCCCTTCGGGTCGCGTGCCTCGCAGACTTCAAGCGGGGTGTCGACGAACACCTCGATAAATTCGCCGTCGTGGAACAGTTCGCGCGCCATGCGACGCTCCGAGCGGAATGGCGAGATGAACGACACCATGACGATCAACCCGGCCTCCACGAACAGCTTCGCCGTTTCGGCCACGCGGCGGATGTTCTCCACGCGGTCGACATCGGTGAAGCCGAGATCCTTGTTGAGGCCGTGGCGGACATTGTCGCCATCGAGCACATAGGTATGGCGGCCGATCGCGTGCAGGCGCTTCTCCAGCATATTGGCAATGGTCGATTTGCCCGAGCCCGACAGCCCGGTAAACCAGAGCACGCACGGCTTCTGGCCCTTGAGCCGGGCCCGCGCGACCTTGTCGAGGGACAGCTCCTGCCACTGAATATTGGTCGCGCGCCTTAGACCGAACTCGATCATCCCCGCCGCCACCGTGGCATTGGTGAAACGGTCGATCAGAATGAAGCTCCCGGTCTCGGCATTCTCCGCATAGGGGTCGAAGACAAGCGCCCGGCTGGTGCTGAGATTGCAGGAGCCAACCTCGTTGAGCTCGAGCGTCTTGCCGGCGACGTGGTCGAGATTGTCGACATTGAGCTTGTATTTCAGACTGGAAATGGTCGCCGTCGCGGTCTGGCAGCCGCATTTGATCGCATAGGTGCGCCCGGGCAGCATCGGCTCCTCGTCGAACCAGACGATCCGAGCCGCGATCTGGTCGGCCACCGAAGGCGCCTCCTCCGGCGCGGCAAGGATGTCGCCGCGGCTGACATCGACCTCCTCGGCAAAGGTCAGCGTGACGGCATCGCCCCGATGCGCCAGGGGAAGGTCACCATCGGCGGTGACGATGCGCCCGATATGGGCGCGTTTGCCCGAAGGCTGGATAACCACTTCATCGCCAGGCCTGACCGAACCGCTCGCCACGGTGCCGGCATAGCCGCGGAAATCGAGATGCGGCCGGTTCACCCACTGCACGGGAAACCGGAACGGCTCCTCCTTCTCCTCGCGCGCGACGTCCACGGTCTCCAGATGCCCGAGCAGGGTCGGGCCATGGTACCAGCGCATGGCCGGGCTCGGCTTCAGCACATTGTCGCCTTTGAGCGCCGAGACCGGGATTGGGGTCACGGCCTCGAAACCGAGCGGCGCGGCAAAATTCAAGAAATCCTGGGTGATCGCGTCGAACCGCGCCTCGTCGAAATCGACGAGATCCATCTTATTCACGGCGAGCGCGACCTTGCGAATGCCGAGCATCGACACGATGCAGGCATGCCGGCGCGTTTGCGTCAGCACGCCATTGCGGGCATCGACCAGGAGCACGGCGAGATCGCAGTTCGAGGCTCCCGTCGCCATGTTGCGCGTGTACTGAACGTGGCCGGGCGTATCGGCGACAATGAATTTCCGGCGCGGCGTGGAGAAGTAACGATAGGCAACGTCGATGGTGATCTTCTGTTCGCGCTCGGCCTGGAGGCCATCGACAAGCAGCGCCAGGTCGAGCGTGGCCTTCGTGCCGGGGCGATTGGAGTCGCGCTCGGCGCTTTTGAGCTGATCCTCATAGACCTGGGCCGAGTCGTAGAGCAGGCGCCCGATCAGCGTGCTCTTGCCATCATCGACACTGCCGCAGGTCAGGAAACGCAGCAACCCGCGGTTCTCCTCGGCGGCGAGGCGCGCCTTGAGCCGTTCCTCCGCCGTTTCCTTGGGGCCGCCTACGAGACTAAGCCGCGGCATCAGAAATACCCCTCCTGCTTCTTCTTCTCCATCGAACCGGTCTGGTCGTGATCGATGACGCGGCCCTGGCGCTCGGACGAGCGCGCCGCCACCAGCTCCTCGATGATCTCGGGTACGGTCGCCGCGTTCGACTCGATCGCACCCGACAGCGGGTAGCAGCCGAGCGTCCTGAAGCGGACACGCCGCATGACCGGCTTCTCGCCCCCATCCATGGGCAGCCGGTCGTCGTCGACCATGATCAGCATGCCGCCACGCTCCACCACCGGACGATCAGCCGCGAGATAGAGCGGCACCACCGGAATGTCCTCCAGATAGATGTAGGTCCAGACGTCGAGCTCGGTCCAGTTCGAAAGCGGAAACACGCGCATGCTCTCGCCCGGCTTGACCCTGGTATTGGCCAGATGCCACAGCTCGGGCCGCTGCCGCTTCGGGTCCCAATTATGCGCAGAGTTGCGGAAGGAGAACACGCGCTCCTTGGCCCGCGATTTCTCCTCGTCGCGCCGCGCGCCGCCGAAGGCCGCGTCGAAATGGTGAAGCTCCAGCGCCTGCTTCAAGCCTTGCGTCTTCATGATGTCGGTATGCAGCGCGCTGCCATGGGTGATCGGCGAGATGCCGTCCTTCACGCCCTGCTCGTTGATATGGACCATGAGGTCGATACCAAGCCGCCGCGCCTCAGAATCGCGAAATTCGATCATTTCGCGGAACTTCCAGGTCGTATCGACGTGCAGGAGCGGAAATGGCGGCTTGGCCGGATAGAACGCCTTCAGCGCGAGATGCAGCATCACCGAGGAGTCCTTGCCGATCGAATAGAGCATGACCGGGTGACGGAACTCCGCCGCAACCTCGCGCATGATCTGGATGCTCTCGGCTTCGAGCTGACGCAAATAGGTCGAAAGTCTGTGCTTCATACAAGAGCCACCCTGTGGCGATTTCGTTGGACCCAGGCCATAGCATCCCGGGGAGGCCGAAGACAATTTGGCCCGGCCTCCACCGCACGTCTTTGCGCAATTTATCGCGAAATGCTAAGCCACGCCGCGATAGAGAGGGACCGATAGAGCCTGCCCATGAATGACCAAATTAAGGCGCAACCGGGCCTCGCCGCCGGAAAGGCAAGCCCGCCGGCTCTGGACAATGTGCGGATCGGGATCATCGGTCTGGGCTATGTCGGCCTGCCGCTCGCGGTCTATATGGCCCGCCACTTCCCGGTCACTGGATTCGACGTCAACAAGGCCCGGGTGGACGAGCTGGCGGCGGGGCGCGACCGCACCGGTGAGGTGACGGACGAGGAGTTCGAGGCCGCGCGCGGCATGTCCTACTCCGCCGACCTCGAGGCGCTGCGCAGTTGCAATTTCTACATTATCACCGTCCCCACCCCGATCGATCAGGCCAAGCGCCCGGATCTCACCGCCGTCATGCGGGCGAGCGAGACGGTCGGCCGGGTCCTCTCGCCCGGCGACGTCGTGGTCTATGAATCGACGGTCTATCCGGGGGCGACGGAAGAAATCTGCGTGCCGATCCTGGCGAGCATTTCGGGCCTGACCTTCAACCACGACTTCTTCGTCGGTTACTCGCCCGAGCGCATCAATCCCGGCGATATGCAGCACCGCCTCCCCAGCATCGTCAAGGTCACCTCGGGCTCGACGCCTGAAGCCGCCGACCTCGTCGACAAGGTCTATGGCAGCGTGATCACCGCCGGCACCCACAAGGTGAGCTCGATCAGGGTGGCCGAGGCGGCCAAGGTCATCGAGAACATCCAGCGCGACGTCAACATCGCCCTCATCAACGAGCTCGCCATGCTGTTCAAGGAGCTCGGACTCGATACCCGCGAGGTGCTGGACGCCGCCGGCACCAAATGGAATTTCCACGCCTATCGGCCGGGGCTCGTCGGCGGCCACTGCATCGGGGTCGACCCCTATTATCTGACGCACAAGGCGCAATCGATCGGCTTTCACCCGGAGATGATCCTGGCGGGGCGGCGCATCAATGACGGCATGGCCGGTTTCGTCGCGCGCGACATCGTCAAGGCCATGCTCCGGCGCAAGTTGAAGATGGACGACGCCAAGGTGCTCGTCATGGGTTTTACCTTCAAGGAGAACGTCCCCGACACGCGCAACACCAAGGTCGCGGATTTAGTGCGCGAGCTCGGCGGCTTCCTTGACGTGTCGATCTTCGATCCGGTCGCGGATCGCGACGCCGCGCTCGAGGAATATGGCGTCACCATCCTTTCCGAGCTGCCAAGCGAAAAGTTTCAAGCCGTGGTGCTCGCGGTCAAGCACCGCGACGTCGTCGGGCTCGGGCGAAACCGGTTGAGGGACCTGCTCGCTCCCAATGGCTTGATCTACGATGTGACCGGCGTGCTCGCGCCCGGCGATAGCGACGCCGGCATCTAGCCGAGTTCAGCGCGGGAGGGACGGAGGCTCCGGCGATGACTCCTCGGCGCCCTTGCCATTTTGCGCCTTGGCGCGTGCCGCGTCCTTCCGCTCTTCCTGGAGGTAGCGATAGGCGCTGACCGGGATCATGGCGAGATAGATCACGGAGCCCAGAGCGAGCGTCAGCGACGGATAGGTGAGGAGCAGCGCCATGAACAGCGCGGCCGCCACGAACACCGGCGGCACATATTCCCGCGCGATGCGCTGCCCAATCATCTTGCCGGAAAAGGTCGGCACGCGGCTCACCATCAGCAGAGCGATGGCGAGCGTATAGACCAGCGCCAATGGCGTCAGGCTCGGAAGATGCAGGCCGAGGTCCTGCGCATAAATAGGTAACAGCAAGACCAGCGCTCCCGCCGGCGCCGGCACGCCGACGAAATAGCCGGCCTTCCAGGCAGGCAGGTCGGGGTTATCGAGAGCCACATTGAAGCGCGCGAGTCTCAACGCCACGCACACGGCGTAGACGAGCACCACGATCCACCCCATGCTGCGAAGATCGTCGAGCGCCCAGTTGAAGATGATGATGGCCGGGGCCACGCCGAAATTGACGAAATCGGCAAGGGAGTCGAGCTCGGCGCCGAAGCGCGAGGACGCCTTCAACAGCCTGGCGATGCGTCCGTCGATGCCATCCAGAAAGGCGGCGAAGACGAGCGCGGCCACGGCCAGGTCCCAGCGATGCTCGATCGCCATGCGAATGGCGGTGAGCCCCGCGCACAACCCGAGCAAGGTGAAGATGTTGGGGATCAGGACGCGGATCGGCACCTGGCTGCGGGAGAAGACCCGTTGCCGAGGCTTGCGATCGTCCTGTTCAGGATCGAAGGGAGGGAACATGGAAGAACAGACTCACTCGACCATTTGGACCACGACAGCTCAACCCTGGGGTGGGCCGAGACTCACATCTTCACCGCTGGCAAGCTCGGCCAGCACCGTCTCCCCGCCAATCGCCGTCTGGCCGGCCGCGACGAGGATTTTAGCCCCCGCGGGCAGATAGACGTCGACACGGCTGCCGAAGCGGATCAGGCCGATGCGCTCACCAGCCGCCACGCTAGTCCCCTCGCCCACGAAAGTCACGATCCGCCGCGCGATCAGCCCGGCGATCAGCACCACGCCGATCGAGTCTCCCTTGGGCGTTTCGATCACCATGGCTCTTCGCTCATTCTCCTCGCTCGCCTTGTCGAGTTCGGCATTGAGGAACTTCCCCGGCACATAGACGCTCCGGATCACGCGCCCAGCCACGGGAGCCCGGACGATATGGACATCGAGAACGGACAGGAACACCGAGACGCGGGTGAGCCGCGCCTCCCCCAACCCAAGCTCCTTTGGCGGCATGACGGTCTCCACGCCCGAAACCCTGCCATCGGCCCCGCTGACCACGACACCGGGCCTGGCGGGGGTGACCCGCTCGGGATCGCGAAAAAAATAGGCGCAAGCAAGCGTGAGGATCAGCGCCAGCCAGCCGAGCGGCGGCGCCAGGACGAATAGGATCAGCGTCACCACGGCAAAGCCGATGATGAATTTGCGCCCGTCGGGATGGACGGGCACGAAGGCGCCGGTGATGCTGTCGAGAATGCTGTGGCGATCGCTCATGGCTGGTCGGTCCCGCTATTATTGGCCGGCAAGGGCTTCGTCCTCGAGCCGCTCGGCGGCCCTGGAGGGAAGCTCAGATTCTGGCTCGATCACTTCGGGCTCGAGCACATGGGCGAGCCGCTCGCGCGCCTCGTCCGCCTCGCGCTGGCGCGTCCACAGGCTGGCATAAAGACCACCCTTCGCCAGCAGCTCGAGATGCGTGCCCTGCTCGACGATTTCGCCATGGTCGAGCACAATGATGTTGTCGGCATGCACGACGGTGGAGAGGCGGTGGGCGATGACGAGCGAGGTGCGTTCGCGTGCCACCCGCTCGAGGGCGTCCTGAATTTCCTTCTCGGTGTGGCTGTCGAGGGCCGAGGTTGCCTCGTCCAGCATCAGGATCGGCGGCGATTTGAGGATGGTCCGCGCAATGGCCACGCGCTGCTTCTCCCCGCCTGAAAGCTTCAAGCCGCGTTCGCCGACGAGGGAATCGTAGCCCAGCGGCAAGGTCATGATGAAGTCGTGGCTCTGGGCGAGCCTGGCGGCCTCGCGCACCTCGCGCTCGCTCGCGTCCGGCTTGCCGTAGCGGATGTTGTATTCGATGGTGTCGTTGAACAGCACCGTGTCCTGCGGCACCATGCCGAGCGCGGCGCGAAGCGAGCGTTGCGTCACGTCGCTGATGTTCTGGCCGTCGATCAGCACCCGTCCGCCGGTGAGCTCGTAAAAGCGGAACAGGAGACGCGAGATGGTCGACTTTCCGGCCCCGGACGGCCCGACAATGGCGACCATCTTGCCCGCCGGCACCTCGAAGCTAATGTTTTTCAGGATCGGCCGCTCGGGATCGTAGGCGAAAGACACGTTCTCGAACCTGACCTCGCCCTTGTCGACGCGAAGCGGCTTGGCGCCGGGACGATCGACGATCTCGGCCGGCTCCTGCAACAGCGCGAACATGGTCTCGATGTCGATCAGCCCCTGCTTGATCTCGCGATAGACCATGCCCATGAAATTGAGCGGCAGATAGAGCTGCATCAGGATGGCGTTGATCATGACGAAATCGCCGATTGTGAGCGTTCCGCGTGCGACGCCGCCGGCGGCAAGCACCATGCACACGACCATGCCGGTGGTGAAGATCACCGCCTGCCCGCTATTCAGCACGCCGAGCGAGGTATAGGTCCTGATCGCCGCCTTCTCGTAGCGGGCCATGGACGCATCGAAGCGGCGCCCCTCCAGCTCCTCATTGCCGAAATATTTCACCGTCTCGTAGTTGAGCAGGCTGTCCACGGCCTTGGAATGCGCCTCGGTGTCGGATTCGTTCATGTCGCGGCGAATGGCGATGCGCCACTCGCTGGCCCAGAAGGTGAAGGTGACGTAGAGCACGACGGTCGCGAGCACGACCACGACGTAGACCCAGCCGAAATAATAGGCGATCAGGCCCGAGATCATGACCAGCTCGACCGCGGTCGGAATCGAGTTGAGCACCGCCATGCGCACGATGGTGTCGACGCCGGTCACACCCCGCTCGATCACCCGGTTCAATCCGCCGGTGCGGCGCTCCAGATGAAAGCGAAGCGACAGCGCGTGCAGATGGCTGAAGGTGCGGTTGGCAAGCTGGCGCACCGCGTTCTGGGAGACATTGGTGAACCACACGTCGCGGAGCTGCGCGAACAGCACCATCAGCACGCGGCCGACGCCATAGGCGATGATGAGGAAGACCGGGGTGACAGCGATGCCGATCGTGGCGATCTCCTTGCCGCTCGCCTCTCCGGTCAGAAGGTCGACCACCATCTTGTAGGCGATCGGTACCCCAAGCGTGATGAGTTTGGCGATCACCAGCGCGGCCAGGGCGAAGACCACGCGCCGGCGGAGATCGGGCCGGTCGGCCGGCCAGATGTAAGGCAGAAGTTCCCGCAACACCGTGAGCTGGCCCGTCCGCGCCTGCATCAGCGCGTCGCTCCTCGTTTGCGGCAGTCGGTCTCGCATGAATGATCGCTTTGGTTCGGCGCGGATTCCGCGCGGCAAAAAGGGGCAGCGTCAGCCGCTACCCCCGCCCTCAGTGCATATAGTATTGAGACGCAGGTGCCTCAAGCGCGCGCGAGACCGAGCGCTCGCCCCCGGCGCTCCCGAGAGACGACCTTATCAGCGCGCGGGCAGGCGGAACTCCTGGTCCGGGTAAATCCAATGGGGGTCGCGAATCTTGCGGCGATTCTCGCGCACGATGGCGCGGTAGCGCCACCCGCCGCCGAAAAATTCTTCGGCGATGTCCCACAAAGTGTCTCCGCGTTGCACGGTATAGACATTGGGCCGATCGCGTCTACGTTGCGGCACTCCTTCGCCGTCTGCCGCAGGCGTCGCCTCCTCCGTCGCAGCCACCTGCTCGCCGGGGGCTCCCTCGGAGCCCGCCATGGGAGCCGGCGGAGCTGCGGGCTCGGGAGCGGCGGCGACCTCTTGCTTCGGCGGCTCCAACCGCATCATGCCGATCGAGGCCCGTCCCACGACGGTCCCCGTCGCCTCGTTGACGTGATCGGCGCGGAAATTATGCTCGCCCGCTTCGACTTTCTTCTCGGTCTCGAACGACCAGCTGCCGTCGTCGCCGATGATCACCTGGCCCAGCGGCTCCTCGTCATAATAGAGGAGAATGCGCGCGCCGGGCTCTCCGACCCCGGCAAGAGACACGGTTCCCGACTCTCCATCCTTGTCCTGATAATCCACGCTCTTGAACACGACGGGGGAAGATTTCGGCTCGGCCAGCGGCTGCGCGCTTGGCCGCTCTGCGGTCACCGCCGGCGTCGAAGGCTCTGGCGGCGTGGCCTCCGGCTGGGGCTCCGCCGGTGTTGCCACGGCCATTTCGGGCTGAGCCGCTTCCGGCTCCGCCGCCGCAAATTCGGGTACAACCGGCTGGGGCTGGGACGACAAATCGTAGGGCTCAGGCGCCACCACCGGCATCGATGGCTCAGGCGCCGATGCGTCCATCTCTGGCGGACCATCCGGATAGACCGGCTGGGGCTGGGGCCGCGTCGGGGCAGGCTCCTCCGCCGCCGCCACCGCAACGGGTGGCTCCGCTGGGGGCGCCTCGGGTTCGGCCACCTCTGCGGGATAGACCGGCTGGGGCTGCCTTGCGACACTGACCGGCTCCGCCGCCGCCAGCGAGGTGGAAGGGCTCGCGACGGACGCTTCGGCCTCAGGAGGACCGTCGGGATAGACCGGCTCAGGCTGGCGGGAGGGCTGTCCTGCTTGGGCCATCGCGGGC
>JBAUEK010000218.1:0-3760 GCA_049678565.1 Methyloceanibacter sp.
GGAGACGGATCTCAAGCCTGCGGCCCATCTCACTTGCGTCGATGCGACCCGCGAGGAGGTGAACGCGGTCATTCAGGATTATTGGGACATCGGCGTCCGTCATATCGTGGCGCTGCGTGGCGATCCCCCCGCGGGCGTCGGGGGCCGCTACAAGCCCACCCCCGGTGGCTATGTCAACGCCGCCGACCTTACCGCCGGAATCAAGAAGATCGCCCCCTTCGAGGTCTCGGTCGCTTGTTACCCGGAGAAGCATCCGGAATCGCTCAACATCGACGCCGAGATCGACATGCTCTGGCAAAAGATCGACGCCGGCGCCACGCGCGCCATCACCCAGTTCTTTTTCGATAACGAGATTTTCTTTCGCTACCTCGATGGGGTGCGGGCGCGGGGCATCACCATTCCGATCATGCCTGGCATCATCCCAATCCACAATTTCCGGCAGGTGTCCGGCTTTGCGCAGAAATCCGGAACCAGCCTGCCTGATTGGATCGGTCACAAATTCGAGGGTCTCGACGACGATCAGGAGACGCGCCACCTCGTGGCCGCCGCGGTCGCGGCGGAGCAGGTGATGGGTCTCGCCGATCAGGGCATCACCGAGTTTCACTTCTACACGCTAAACCGCGCCGACCTCGTCTACGCCATCTGCCATTTGTTGGGCTTGCGTCCAGCCGCTATCGCAACCAAAGCCGAGGTCGCGCCATGACCCGCGAAGACCGCATCGCCGCGCTGAAGCAGGCCGCCAACGAACGCATCCTTATCCTCGATGGCGCCATGGGCACCATGATCCAGCGATACAGGCTGGATGAGGCCGGCTATCGGGGTGAGCGCTTCGAGCATCACGGCCACGATCTCAAGGGCAACAACGATCTGCTCGTGCTGACCCAGCCCGAGATCATCCGCGAGATTCATAACGCTTATTTCGAGGCTGGCGCTGACATCGTCGAGACCAACACCTTCAACGCCCAATCGATCTCACAGTCCGACTATGGGCTGGAGGCGATCGCGCATGAGCTGAACGTCGCGGCCGCCAAACTCGCGCGCGAGGCTGCCGATGCCTGGACGGCGAAGACGCCGGAGAAGCCCCGCTTCGTTGCCGGCGCCATCGGTCCCACCAACCGCACCGCGTCGCTTTCCCCCGATGTGAACAATCCCGGCTTCCGCAATGTGAGCTTCGACGGGCTGGTGGAAGCCTATGATACGCAGGCGCGCGGGCTGATCGAGGGTGGCGCCGACATAATCCTGATCGAGACCATCTTCGACACGCTGAACGCCAAGGCCGCCGGTTTCGCCGTCGAGCAGGTCTTCGATGAGATGGGCGTTGAGTTGCCGATCATGCTTTCCGACACCATCACCGATCTGTCGGGGCGCAATCTCTCCGGCCAGACGCCAGAGGCTTTTTGGTATTCGCTCAAGCATTTGCGGCCGTTCTCGGTGGGACTCAATTGCTCCTTCGGCGCCGAGCAGCTTCGCCCGTCGGTGGATGAGATCGCCCATGTGGCCGACACCTTGGTGAGCGTCTATCCCAATGCCGGCCTTCCCAACGAGATGGGCGAGTATGACGAGACACCAGGGCACATGGCTGCGCTGCTGGAGGAATGGGCGCGGGATGGGCTCATCAACATCGTTGGCGGCTGTTGTGGCACCACGCCGGAGCACATTCGCGCCATTGCCGAGGCGGTTGCCGAATATCCGCCGCGAGCCGTGCCGGAGGTTTCGCACAAGATGCGCCTCTCCGGCCTCGAGCCCTTCGTGCATGGGTGAGTCCAAGTGACCAACGCAGCGCAAGATTTTGTCATGATCGGCGAGCGGACCAACGTCACCGGCTCCGCCAAATTCCGCAAGCTGATCGAGGCCGACGATTACGCCGCGGCGCTTGAGGTCGCGCGCCAGCAGGTCGAGAGCGGCGCCAACATGCTCGACGTCAATATGGACGAGGGCATGCTCAATTCGGAAGCCGCCATGGTGACCTTCCTCAATCTGATTGCGGCCGAGCCGGATATCTCGCGCGTGCCGATCATGATCGACTCGTCGAAATGGTCGGTGATCGAGGCGGGACTCAAATGCGTGCAAGGCAAATCCGTGGTCAACTCCATCAGCCTGAAGGAGGGCGAGGGGCCGTTTCTCGATCACGCCAAGAAGGTTCGACGCTATGGTGCAGCCGTGGTGGTGATGGCCTTCGACGAGCAAGGTCAGGCCGAGACGGCTGAGCGCAAATTCGAGATCTGCAAGCGCGCCTACGATCTGCTGACCGAGAGAGTGGGCTTCCCGCCGGAAGACATCATCTTCGATCCCAACATCTTCGCCGTCGCCACCGGCATCGAGGAGCATAGCAACTACGCCCAGGCCTTTATCGAGGCGACGCGGCGCATCAAGGCCGAACTGCCTTATGTGCATGTCTCCGGCGGCGTCTCCAATCTCTCTTTCGCTTTCCGCGGCAATGAGCAGATGCGCGAAGCCATGCACTCGGTGTTCCTGTACCACGCCATCCAAGCCGGCATGGACATGGGCATCGTCAATGCGGGCCAGCTCGCGCTCTATGACGACATCGAGCCCGAACTGCGTGATCTCGTCGAGGATGTCATCCTCAACCGGCGCAGTGACGCGACCGACAGGCTGCTCGAGGCCGCCGAGCGCTATCGCGGCGGCGGCGCCCAGAAACGCGAGGTCGATCTCGCCTGGCGCGAGAAGTCGGTCGAGGAGCGTCTGACCCACGCTCTGGTGCACGGCATCGGCACCTTCGTCGTGGAGGACACCGAGGAGGCGAGGGCACGCGCCGAGCGCCCGCTGCATGTCATCGAGGGGCCGCTGATGGCGGGGATGAGCGTCGTCGGCGACCTGTTCGGCGCCGGCAAGATGTTCCTGCCGCAGGTAGTGAAGTCTGCCCGCGTGATGAAGCAATCCGTCGCCTACCTCATGCCCTTCATGGAGAAGGAGAAGGAGGAGCTCGGGCTGGCCCAAGGTGAGCCCGCCGGCAGGATCGTGATGGCGACGGTCAAGGGCGATGTGCACGATATCGGCAAGAACATCGTCGGCGTCGTGCTCCAATGCAACAATTACGAGGTCATCGATCTCGGCGTCATGGTCCCGGCGCAGAAAATCCTCGACACCGCGCGCGAGAAGAAGGCCGACATCATCGGCTTGTCCGGCCTGATCACGCCGTCGCTCGACGAGATGTGCCATGTGGCGGCGGAGATGCAGCGCGAGGGCTTCGACCTGCCGCTGCTCATCGGCGGCGCCACCACGAGCAAGGTACACACCGCGGTCAAGATCAGCCCCAACTACCACCGCAGCCAGGCCATCTACGTCACCGACGCAAGCCGCGCCGTTGGCGTGGTGTCGAGCCTGATGTCGCCGGAGGAGCGTCCGAAGGTCATCGCGCAGGCGCGTGAAGACTATGTGCGCCTGGCTGAAGCGCATGCGCGCGGACGGGAGGCGAAATCCCGCACCCCCGTCGCGCAAGCGCGGGCCAATCAACTGCGGCTCGATTGGCAGGCTTATGCGCCGCCGAGGCCAACCTTCCTCGGAACGCGCGCATTCAAGAGCTACAATCTCGCCGAGCTTGCCCGCTATATCGACTGGACGCCGTTTTTTCAGGCGTGGGAGCTCAAGGGCCAGTATCCACGCATTCTCCAAGATGAAAAATATGGCGAGGCCGCGCGCCCTCTGTTCGAGGACGCGCAAACCTTGCTGAAGCAGCTCATCGCGGAGAAGTCGCTGGTGGCCAATGGCGTCGTGGGCTTCTGGCCCGCGAACAGCGTTG
>JBAUEK010000219.1:0-2812 GCA_049678565.1 Methyloceanibacter sp.
GTCGCCGTCTCGCAGCCGGTCTATGCCGGCAGCTGCGCGGTCGCTACCGCCAAGTCGCGAGGCCTGCTCAAGGTCTCCGTTGACCAGCGGGCGGCCAAGAAGCTGAACCGCCACGTCAACCGGTGGGCGAAGAAGAACCACCTCAAGGCCGTGCACGTTGGACAGGCAGCGACCTCGTGTAATAAGGGCCTCGCACTGTCGGCATGCACGACTTCAGTGAAGGTCTGCTCTTAGAAATCAAACCGCTTCGGGTGGCGGTCACGCAATGGTAACCTGAGAATGACTAGTGTTTTACGACCGATTCGGACCAACCGCCTCCAGGGATAAGTGATTGATCATGGTTTCGCGCACCGCCCTTTTCCGGCTTCTTGCCCTGGCTATCTTATCCGTAGCGAGTTTCTCCTTCGGTTTGCCCGTTCTCGATAGCCACGCCCAGACCGCCGGCGCCAGAAAGAGCCCTCCGGCGCGAGTGGCTCCCCGCGATGCGGTTCTTGGCGGCTATTCCATGACCTTGAGCGAGATTTGGGGCCTCCCAGAAATGCCGCCGGCGCCGAAGGATTTCGGGCCCCATTTCGACTACCCGGCAGAGGGATCGTGGAACGGCCTGCCGACCCATTCTCCCTACCCGAACTGAACCCCGGCACCCTCCATCTCGGCACCCATGCCGGGCATGATGGGTCTTGCGCTGAACGGGCTCACGCCACTAGAGTGGTGCCGCCTTTCGCACTGAATCCGGGCAAAGACTATCCGCGTGCTCTAAACTTGGATCGTGGGCTCTTTCCCCGTTGTTAGAAGTTGCCGAGTTTGTTCGCGGGCCGTGATGGCGGCGGACTATTTGGAAGGGGGAACCTCCCATGCGCCAGACTGGCACCGTCAAGTTTTTCAATCATTCGCGCGGCTTCGGCTTCATCACGCCGGACGATGGCGGGAAGGACGTCTTCCTGCACATTTCCGCTCTGCAGAGTTCCGGCCTCCCCGCCGTTGACGAAGGCCAAAAGGTGACCTTCGAGACCGAGCCAGATCGCCGTGGCAAAGGTCCTCAAGCCATCAACGTGCAGCTCGGCGAATAAGGTCTCCGACTGCCCGCTCCGAGCGCGCGCCTGTCCCCGCGCGTGACTTGCCGCTCGCGCGCCCCTAATTTCGGGCAATGTCCCTGAGCCCATCACCGGAACTCTCGCGTCTCGATCTCGCGCCCGTGCTCGACCGAATCGGCGCCGAGCGCGGCGCTGCCCTCGACCGGTTGTTTGAGTTCCTCGCGATCCCGAGCATCTCCACCGACCCCGCCTATCATGCGGCCTGTATCGACGCGGCGGATTGGTGCGCGAGCACGTTGCGCGAGATCGGCTTCGAGGCTCGGGTCGAGCCGACCGAGGGCAAGCCGATGGTCGTGGCCCATTGGCGCGCACTCGCCGCCTCGCCCGTGCACGTCCTGTTCTACGGCCATTACGACGTGCAGCCGCCCGATCCCCTGGACGAATGGACCGCGCCGCCCTTCGCCCCGCGTCTCGCCGAGGATCCCCGTCGAGGCGAGATCATCGTTGCTCGCGGCGCCTCCGACGACAAAGGGCAGGTGATGACCTTTGTCGAGGCCTGCCGCTCTTGGCTCGCGGCGCATGGCCGCCTGCCGGTCGACGTGACCGTGCTGCTCGAAGGCGAGGAGGAATCCGGCAGCCCCAGCCTCCCCGCTTTTCTCGCCCGTCATGGCGACGAGCTTGCGGCCGACATCTGCCTCGTCTGCGACACCGGCCAATGGGACGAGGATACGCCGTCCATCACCGCCTTCCTGCGTGGATTGGCCTTCTCCGAAATCACCGTGACCGGACCATCCCGCGATCTGCATTCGGGCCTCTATGGCGGACCGGCGCAAAATCCTATTCGCATTCTCACCGAGATTCTCGCCGGCCTGCACGACCAAAACGGCAAGGTCACCATTCCGGGCTTCTATGAGGATGTCGTCACCCCCTCCCCGACGCAGCTGGCGCAATGGCAGGCGCTCGGCTTCGACGCCGATGCGTTTCTGGGCGAGATCGGCTTGCGCGCGCCGGCGGGAGAAAAGGATGCAAGCGTGCTCGAGCAGCTCTGGTCGCGGCCGACGGCGGAGATCAATGGCATTTTCGGCGGCTATACCGGACCCGGTACCAAGACCGTGATCCCGGCCCGCGCCACGGCCAAGCTGTCCTTTCGCCTCGTCCCCAATCAGGCGCCTGAAGATATTCTCGACGGCCTGCACCGCTTCGTGGCGGAGCGGCTGCCTTCCGATTGCGGCGCGAGTTTTGCCGGCGAAGGTGGCTCGCCGGCCGTTGGCTTCGATATTTCGGCGCCACCCTTCCGCGCGGCCGCGGACGCATTGGAGCAGGAGTGGGGCAAGCCCCCGGTGATCATCGGCTGCGGTGCTTCGATCCCCATCGTCGAATCCTTCCGCTCCCAACTTGGCATGGACTCCCTGCTGATCGGCTTCGCGCTGGAGGACGACCGCATCCACGCCCCGAACGAGAAATATAATGTGAAGAGCTTCACCAAGGGCGCGAGGAGCTGGGTCAGGATTTTAGACGCACTGGCTGCGATCGAACCCGATGCGACGACGATCTAGGCTCCCTTTCCTCATTGCCGCCGTCCTCCTCGTGCTGCTGGCAATTGGCCTCGCCATGCGCGAGGAGAAGGACAAGGCCGAGGAGCAGGAGCAAACCAAACCATTCGACTATTACGCGCTCGTGCTCGGCTGGTCGCCATCCTATTGCGCCGCCGAGGGCAAACAACGGCGCGACCGTCAATGCGAGACGCCGCACGGCTTCGTGCTGCACGGACTGTGGCC
>JBAUEK010000220.1:0-13189 GCA_049678565.1 Methyloceanibacter sp.
CGCTGGCCGAGGCCAAGCGGACGAAGAAACCGATCCTGCTCTCGGTCGGCTATGCCGCCTGCCATTGGTGCCACGTCATGGCGCATGAGAGCTTCGAGGACGAGGCGATCGCGGCCGTGATGAACGAGCTGTTCGTCAACATCAAAGTCGACCGCGAGGAGCGCCCGGATGTCGACGCCATCTACATGGCGGCGCTGCACGAGCTCGGCGAGCATGGCGGCTGGCCGCTCACCATGTTCCTCACCTCCGACGCCGAGCCGTTCTGGGGCGGCACCTATTTCCCCAACCAGCCGCGCTATGGCCGGCCGGGTTTCGCCGACGTGCTGCGCCAGGTGTCGCGCGTCTATCACGACGAGCCAGCCAAGGTGCGGCAGAACGCGGATGCGCTGAAGCAGCGGCTCACGCCGCGCGCGCCGGCGAGCACGGGCGCGGGGCCGAACGATGCGGCGCTTGCCGATCTCGCCGCGCGCCTGGTGCAGATCGTCGATCCGGCCAATGGCGGCGTCAAAGGCGCGCCGAAATTTCCGCAGCCGCAATTTCTCAATTTCCTCTGGCGCGGGGGCTTGCGCTACGGCCTCGACAATCCGCAGGAGGCGGTCGCCTTCACCCTCAACCACATCGCCCAAGGCGGCATCTACGATCATCTCGGCGGCGGCTTCGCCCGCTACGCCACCGACGAGCGCTGGCTGGTGCCGCATTTCGAGAAGATGCTCTACGACAACGCGCTGCTGGTCGAGCTGATGACGGAAGTCTGGCGCGAGCAGAAAGCGCCGCTCATGGCGCAGCGCATCGAAGAGACCATCGACTGGCTGTTGCGCGAGATGCGGAGCGAAGGCGCGTTTGCCTCATCGCTCGACGCCGACAGCGAGGGCGAGGAGGGAAAATTCTATGTCTGGTCGCGCGACGAGATCGAGGAGGTCTTGGGTGCGGAGGACTCGAAGCTATTCGCCGAAATCTACGACGTGAGCCAGGAGGGCAATTGGGAAGGCAAGAACATTCTCAATCGGCTCAATGACTTAGACCTACGGAAGCGCGAGGTGGAGGCGCGCTTGGCCGCGATGCGGGCGAAGCTGCTCGCGGCCCGCGACGGCCGCATCCGCCCCGGCTTCGACGACAAGGTGCTGGCCGATTGGAACGGGCTGATGATCTCAGCACTGGCCAAGGCATCGGATGCGTTCGAGCGGCCCGACTGGCTCGCGGCGGCGGAGCAGGCTTTCAACTTCGTCAGTACCCGGATGAGTTCGGACGGGCGTCTGTTCCACGCCTATCGCGCCGGCGAAGCCAAGGCGCCGGGCAACGCCACCGACTACGCCAACATGATAAAGGCCGCGCTCGCGCTCGCGAGCGTCACCGGCAAGGCCGATTATGTGGCGCGCGCGCGCGCATGGGTTGACGTGCTCGACCGGCATTATTGGGCGCCCGATCTTGGCGGCTATTATCTCGCCGCCGACGACACCGACGATCTGCTGGTGCGCCAGATCAACGCCCAGGACGAGGCGGTGCCGAATGCGAACGGCACCATGGTGTCGAATCTGGCCCAGCTTTATCTGTGGACGGGCGAAGAGCGTTACCGCGATCGGGCCGAGGAAATCGTCAAGGCTTTCGCCGGGGCGGTGGCGGAGAATGTGTTCCAGCATACCGGGCTGCTCGCCGGCGCCATCGATCTGTTGGCGCCGGCGCATATCGTCGTCGTCGTGCCCGAGGGAAAAGATGCGCGGGCGCTGCGCCGCGCGCTGGCGTCCGTGTCACTGCCGGGCGCCGTGGTGCACGAGATCGCTGATGGCGAGGGCGACGCCTTGCCTGCATCATCGCCGGCGCATGGCACCAAAGCCATCGACGGCAAGCCCACGGCCTATGTCTGCATCGGCCCGCAATGCTCACCGCCGGTGACGAATCCGGCGGCCCTGGTTGAGGCGGTGCGAGGGGCGCGGGCCGGAACCCTCAGCCAGTAGAGGCAAGCCAACGCGAAGTCTGCCATTTCCACTGGTTCTCCCCAGGGGGCGGAAAAATTCCACTGGCCTCACAACAGCGGCCTCCTACTATGTAGGGATCCTGGATCGCACTGATTCGGGCGCGAAGAAACGGTGGGGCAAGAGCTGACGAGACTAGTGCCCAACCGCCAACTTCTTAGATCCTACCCCCTTCCAAAAGGGGAGGCAGTATCGCGTAGAGCTCGCGTGACCGAGGTCCAAACTCGGCTGCGCGGGCTCTTTTCGAATCAAAATGGGCAAAGCCCACGAACATTTGTACAGCCCGTGCACGCGTCTGCAAAGTGCAGTGTTACCACAAAGGTAACAAAACTATTCGCAATACCTCCCCTCAGATTTCAAACTTTCGAATCACCCCCGCATCGTGGAGGCTCAGGTGGAAGAGATCGCTGAGATGAAATCCATTCTCGCCGGCGATTGAGCGGTCGCGCTCGGGATGGATCGCGGGCACCCCAAAAGGAAGAAGCCCCGCACGGGGGGGAGCGGGGCTTCTAGGTTCCTTGGGGGAACAGGTGACGGGGAGGGATGCCCATCACTGACCTCACCATAGCACCTGAATCTTGAGATCGAGTCTCAGCGAAGGGAACAATGCTTCACAATTTTGAGAGGACTCGGGGGCTGCCGGCGCGCGCGGCCATGTCCCCGCCGCCCCAAAGAAGAAGCCCCGTACGCAGGACCTGACGGGGCTTCTCCGGTTCCTCGGGGGGAACGAGGGCAGGGGACTCCCCCTGATGCGGGGCGGCATCGCTACGGGCCGGTGCCGGATCGGGCGATCGATCCCAAGCCCTAAAAGAAACCCCGGCCAAAGCGACCGGGGTTCCCAACCAAAGGAGTGATCGCAGGGTTTGATCACCGCCTTCACTCTAGCACAGCCGCGGAGCCAGTTCAGCCCCTTGGCTTAGAGGAGAAGACCACGGGGAACGCGCCGGACTGAAAGAAGCCCCGTCGGGGGGAGGCGGGGCTTCTTCCGGAAACGTCCACGTGGAGAGAAGTGTGATGGGGGGGACCATCACGCCAATCGGAATAGCACTTCCGCGGAGAGGCGGAGCGCGCATTTTGTCCCATGCTCCAACGCGCCGCAGATGCCACTCAAGGCGCTGATTTTGCTATGCAACTCGCACTTCTGGACACCCCATAAATATGGACATCCGGTAATCTGTGGCCGTGCGATGGCGGTGGGCGCCGGCCGCGCGAGGCGGCCGGGCTCTAGGTGTTCATCGAGTCGAAGAACTCGGCATTGCCCTTGGTCTGCTTCAGCTTGTCGATGAGGAACTCGATCGCGTCCTGGGTGCCCATCGGGTTCAGGATGCGGCGGAGCACATACATCTTCTTCAGCTGATCGGGGGCGACGAGCAGCTCCTCCTTGCGCGTGCCGGAGCGGGCGATGTCGATGGCGGGGAAGATGCGCCTGTCGGCCACTTTGCGGTCGAGCACGATCTCCGAATTGCCGGTGCCCTTGAACTCCTCGAAGATCACCTCGTCCATGCGGCTGCCGGTATCGATCAAAGCGGTGGCGATGATGGTGAGCGAGCCGCCTTCCTCGATATTGCGCGCGGCGCCGAAGAAGCGCTTCGGCCGCTGCAACGCGTTGGCGTCGACGCCGCCGGTCAGCACCTTGCCGCTCGACGGCACCACGGTGTTGTAGGCGCGGCCGAGACGCGTGATCGAATCGAGCAGGATGACGACGTCGCGCTTATGCTCGACCAGGCGCTTGGCTTTCTCGATGACCATCTCGGCCACCTGCACGTGACGCGATGCCGGCTCGTCGAAGGTGGACGAGATCACCTCGCCCTTCACCGAGCGCTGCATGTCGGTCACTTCCTCCGGACGCTCGTCGATCAGAAGCACGATCAGATAGCATTCCGGGTGATTGGCGGTGACCGCATGGGCAATGTTCTGCAAGATCACGGTCTTGCCGGTGCGCGGCTGCGCCACGATCAGCCCACGCTGGCCCTTGCCGATCGGCGACACGATGTCGATGATGCGGCCGGTGAGATCTTTCTTCGGCGCCGTCTCGGTCTCCATCTCCAGCCATTCGTCGGGATAGAGCGGCGTCAGATTGTCGAAATGGATCTTGTGGCGCTGCCTGTCGGGGTCTTCGAAATTTATGGTGTTGACCTTGAGCAGGGCGAAATAACGCTCGCCCTCCTTGGGGCTTCTGATCTGGCCTTCGACCGTGTCGCCGGTGCGCAGGCCGAAGCGGCGGATCTGGCTCGGCGAGACATAGATGTCGTCGGGGCCGGCGAGATAGTTCGAATCGGGCGAGCGCAGAAAGCCGAAGCCGTCCTGCAACGCTTCGACCACGCCGGTGCCGGTGATGTCGACATCGCGGGCCGCGAGCTGCTTCAGGATGGCGAACATCAGCTCCTGCTTGCGCATGGCCGATGCGTTCTCGACGGCGACCTCCTCGGCGAAGCTCAACAGCTCCGTCGGCGATTTCGATTTAAGCTCCTGCAGTTTCATTTCCTGCATCAACGGCTACTCCAAAGGGGGAATTTGATTCTGAGTGGTCTCCACACGTGCGGTTCGCGCATGGGGATCGGGGAAGGGGAAAGATAGGGCCTCGGCGGTGAGGCAGGACTTTTAGCGCCTGCTCCGCTCCGGGTGAACCGATTTTCGAGGAATGCTCGGGCCGCGACAGCGTCCCGGATCGGATGCGACTCGTCTTATAGCAGACCGAAGCGTCGGGCGGAACTGCTTTAGGCTAGGTGCGTCAGAAGGGCCTGACAACCACTAAAATCACGATTCCGACCATGAGCACGGTCGGCACCTCGTTCATCAGCCGGTAGAAACGGGCCGAATGGGTGTTGCGGTCGTGGGCGAAATCCTTGGTCCATTGGGCCAGCAAACCGTGGAAGGCCGAGAGCAGAAGCACGAGCGCGAGCTTCGCCAGAAACCAGCCATCGGCCGACCAGTCGATCAGTCCGGAGAAGGCGAGGATTAGGCCGAGCGCCCAGCTCGCGACCATGGCCGGCGTGGTGATGAAGCGGAGCAGCCGCCGCTCCATGAGCTTGAAGGTCTCGGATTGCTCGGAGCCTTTGGTGCTGCCGGCGTGATAGACGAACAGCCGCGGCAGATAGAGCAGGCCCGCCATCCAGGCGATGATGGCGATGACGTGGAAGGCCTTGACGTAGAGGAGCATCGCCGCCGCTGGCCTTCAGGCCCTGACTTCCTTCACCATGGCGACCAGCTTCGCCACATGTTCCGGCGGCGTCTCCGGCACGATGCCGTGGCCGAGATTGAACACGAAGGGCCCGGAGCCGAGCATGCTCACGATCTCGCCCACCCGCGCCTCGAGCTGCTCGCCACCCACGACCAGCAGTAACGGATCGAGATTGCCCTGCACCGGCAGGCGCGTCTGCAGCTGCTCGCGCATGAAGGCAAGCGGCAGGCTCGTGTCGCAGCCAATGGCGTCGATGCGGGTCTGGCTGGCATAGGTCTTGGTCAGGACACCCGAGCCGCGTGGGAATCCGATGATGGGAATGCCAGGGGCTTGTGCTTTCACCCGATCGACGATGGCCTGAGTCGGCGCGATGCACCAGCGGGCAAATTCATCCTCCGGCAGACCGCCGGACCAACTGTCGAAAATCTGCAACACGCCGGCACCAGCCTGGATTTGCCGCAGCAAATAGCCGGCCGACGTCTCGACCAGGAGATCGATCAGCTGCTGGAAGCCATCAGGATCGCGATAGGCCCAAAGCCTCGCCTCGGCCTGATCCCTGCTGCCGCCTCCCTCGACCATGTAGGTCGCCACGGTCCAGGGCGCGCCGCAGAAGCCGATCACCGGAATCTCGGAGGGGAGCTCCGACACCACTCGCTCCAAGGTCTCATACACCGGCGCCAGCCGTTCGACCGCCAAGGCCGGCGTCAGTTTCTCCAGATCCTTCACGCTCCGTATCGGCTGAAGCCGAGGACCTTCGCCCTCGACGAACTCGACTCTTTGCCCGAGAGCATGAGGCACCACCAAAATGTCGGAGAACACAATCGCCGCATCGAGGTCGAAGCGGCGCACGGGCTGAAGTGTGACTTCCGCCGCGAGCTGCGGCGAGTAGCAGAGATCGAGAAAAGAGCCGGCCTGATGCCTGACCTTGCGATATTCGGGAAGGTAGCGGCCCGCCTGCCGCATCAGCCAGATCGGCGGCGGATTGGTCGTGCGGCCACCGAGAGCTGAAAGGAAGCGGCTTCCAGAGATCGATGTGTGAAACATACCCTTCTCAAAACATCAATAAAGAGAGTCTCAAAGAGATTTCTGTAGTTACTATTGGCCAGTGGGTAGCGGTTATTACGATCCATCACCAGGCTGTCGACAGGGAAGCGAGACGGATAGCGATGCGAGGTCCTAGGATTTGTCGTCGGTCTGTGGAGAATATCCCAAAGTTCAGCAGATTGGGCGGTGTTTAGCGCGCTTCTTCGTCGCTCGTCCGGTGTGAGCCATCGCTGGATAGACTGTCGGCAGCTGGCATATGCGGCTGGGGACGGATGAGGGTATTGCGGGAGGGACCGCGACAGGTGTTATTTTTTCGACATGAGCGAATCTGTGAACAAGATGGCGGCCTGACTGGGATGGTTGGGGACTGGTTTGGACGCCGGGCTCTGTTGCTCCCTTGATCAATCGGGGTTATCCCAAGGCAAAGCCATGGATGTCCCCCGCACTTTCCACCTGCACATGATCTCCGACGCGACCGGCGAGACGCTGGTTGCGATCGCCAAGGCCGTGCGCGTGCAATATTCGCAAGTGCGGGCCATCGAGCATATTCATCCGCTCGTGCGCAGCCGGCGGGAGCTCGAGCGCGTGTTGAAGGACGTCGAGGCGACGCCCGGCATCGTGCTCTACACCGTCGTGAGCCAGGAGCTGGCCGAGGTGATCGAGCAAACCTGCAAACGGCTGAACGTGCCTTCAGTGCCGGCGCTGAAGACGATTCTGCAGGTATTCGAATCCTATCTCGGCACCCCCTCGACCCCTACCGTCGCCGGCCAGCACGTGCTCGATGCGGATTATTTCCGGCGCATCGAAGCGCTCAACTTCACCATGCTGCACGATGACGGCCATCTGCCGGACAATCTCGACGACGCCGACATCCTCCTCGTCGGCATCAGCCGCACGTCGAAGACGCCGACCAGCATCTATCTCGCCAATCGAGGCTACAAGACCGCCAATGTGCCGCTCATTCTCGGCGTGCCACTGCCGCCAAAGCTCGAAGCGCGCACCAAGGCTTTCGTCATTGGCCTCGTGGCCAGCGCGGAGCGAATCGCGCAGGTCCGTCAAAACCGCGTGCTCGAACATGCCGCCTCGCATTTGGACACTTATGTCGATCGCGAAGCCATCACCGCCGAGATCGCCCAGACCCGTCAGCTCTGCGCGCGAAAGGGCTGGCCCGTGATCGACGTCACGCGCCGCTCGATCGAGGAAACGGCCGCGGCGATCCTGCGCCTCTACCATGACCGCGGTGCTCCCGCGCTCGATCCATGAGCGGCTTCCTGCAAAGTAACCGGCCACCTTTGATTCTCGCCTCGGGAAGCAAGGTGAGAGCACGGTTGCTTGAAGCGGCGGGGCTTGCCTTCATCGTCGAGCCGCCGGGGCTGGACGAAGGGGCCATGCGGGATGCCGTCAGCGGCGAGAAGAAGCTCGATCCGCAGGATGTGGCCGAGGTCCTCGCCCGCGCCAAGGCAGAGGCCGTCAGCGATCTTGCGCCCGGCGCTTTTGTCATTGGCGCCGACCAGGTGCTGGCGCTCGGCGACCGCATTCTGAGCAAGCCCGACGGCATGGAGGCGGCGCGAAAGGACCTGCTGGATTTGAGCGGCAAGAGCCACACGCTGCATACCGCCGTTGCCCTGGCGCGAGGGGGCGAGTGCGTTTGGACGCATAGCGAGGCATCGGCCATGATCATGCGCAAGCTGAGCCCGGCCTTCATCGGCCGTTATCTCGCCGACGCGGGCGAGGAGGTGCTGAGCTCGGTCGGCGCCTATCAAGTCGAGTCCATCGGGATTCAGCTGTTCGACAAGATCGACGGCGACTATTTCTCCATTCTCGGCCTCCCGCTGCTGCCGCTGCTCGGTGCGCTCCGGCGGGAAGGCGCCATAGACAGCTGACGGAGCGCGCGGTGAAGCGGGCCTGTGTCATCGGCTGGCCGGTTCAGCATTCGCGCTCGCCGCTCATCCACCGCTATTGGCTGAAGCTGCATGGGCTCGAAGGCGCCTATGAGAAGGAGGCGGTGCCGCCGGCGGAGATCGACGCCTTCCTGCGCTCCCTCGGCGAGCGTGGCTATGTTGGGGCCAATGTCACGCTGCCGCATAAGGAGGCCGCCTTTGCCGCGGCCGACCAGGCGGACAAGGCCGCGACCGCGATGGGCGCGGCCAACACGCTGTGGCTCGACGCGGAAGGCCGGCTCCAGGCGAGCAATACCGATGCCTATGGCTTTATCACGCATCTCAACCAACAGGCGCCGGATTGGAACCGGGATCGGCGACCCGTGGTGGTGCTTGGCGCCGGCGGCGCTGCCCGCGCTATTCTTCGCGGCCTGCTCGATGGCGGTGCGTCGAACATCGTGCTCAGCAACCGCAGCCGCGATCGGGCCGAAGCCCTGGCCGAAATCCTCGGTGGCCGGGTCGCGGTCGTGCCCTGGGAGGATAGAGACAAGGCCCTTGCCGGCTGCGGCCTCCTCGTCAACGCGACCAGCCTCGGCATGACGGGCAAGCCGCCGCTCGATCTCTGCCTGGCGGCGCTGCCCGCCGACGCGATCGTCGCCGACATCGTCTATAGCCCGCTCGTGACATCGCTGCTCGAGGCGGCGAGGGCGAGGGGAAATCCGACCGTGGATGGGCTCGGCATGCTGCTCCACCAGGCGGTACCAGGCTTCGAGCGCTGGTTCGGGCTCAGGCCCGAGGTGACGCCGGAGCTCCGCGCTTATGTCGCGGCCAATCTGGCGGAGGCGTGATGCTCGTCATCGGTCTCACCGGCTCGATCGGCATGGGCAAATCGGCCGCGGCGCAATATTTAGCCGAGCGGGGAGTGCCGGTGTGCGACGCCGATGCGGAGGTGCATCGGCTCTATGAAGGTCGAGCCGTTCCCGCCGTGGCCGCCGCGTTTCCCGCCGCGATCCGCGAAGGCAAAGTCGACCGGGCGCTGTTGGCCAAAGAGGTGGCGGGGTCACCGGAGAAGCTCATGCAACTCGAAGCCATCGTCCACCCGATGGTGACCAAGGCCGAGATCGAATTTTTGCGCGCGCAGGAAAGGCGCGGCGCCAAGTTTGCCGTGCTCGAGATCCCGCTATTGTTCGAGACCGGGGCGGAGACGCGCGTCGACGTCACCATCGTCATGAGCGCGCCGCCAGAGGTGCAGAAGGCGCGTGTGCTCGCGCGCCCGGGTATGGATGAGGCAAAGCTGCAAAGCTTGCTCACGCGACAGCTCGCCGACGAGGTGAAGCGCACCCGCGCCGACTACGTTGTGGACAGCGGCACAAGTGTGGAACACATGCGCGCTCAGATCGATAAGATTCTCGAGCAGCTCGAGGGCCGCAAGGGTCGCGTGACGGAGCGGCTCCGTCACGAAAATGAAGCTTGAGGGGGAGCTGGCGGCTTGCGCGAAGTCATTCTCGACACGGAGACCACCGGGCTCGATCCCGCCGCCGGCCATCGCGTCGTCGAGATTGGCTGCGTCGAGCTGATCAATTGCATCCCGACGGGCCGGGAGTGGCATTGCCATCTCAATCCTGAACGCGACGTGCCCCATGCCGCCTACGAGGTGCATGGGCTGTCCTTCGAGTTTCTGTCGACCAAGCCTCGCTTTCACGACCTTGCCGACGAGATGCTGGTCTTCATCGAAGGCGCCATGCTGGTCATGCATAATGCGCCTTTCGACTTTGCCTTTCTGAACGCCGAGCTCGACCGGTTGAGCCGGCCGCTGCTCCGCTGGGATCGGGTCGTGGACACGTTGGCCCTGGCGCGGCGCCGGCATCCGGGTTCGCCGTGCAGCCTCGATGCATTGTGCAAGCGCTACGGCGTCGATCTGTCGGAGCGCGACAAGCACGGTGCGCTGCTCGACTGCAAATTGCTGGCCTCGGTCTATGTGGAGCTTGTAGGCGGGCACCAGGCCCGGCTCGAATTCGCGGCCGAGGCGGCGCAGGCGGCGCTGCTGCATACGATCGCGGAAGGGGCGCGGCCAAGACCGAGCCCGCTGGCGCCACGCCTCACGCTGGAGGAGAGGCTGGCGCATGAGGCCTTCGTGGCGAGCCTCGGCGAAGGCGCGTTGTGGCGGCCGGTGCTGGCCGTGCTGGTCAGCTAATTGGTGGTTTGCCCGGCCACGCGCGCGAGATTCTGGCTATAGAGCCTGCCGAAATCGATCGGGTCGAGCATCAGCGGCGGGTAGCCGCCGTCGCGCGTGACGTCGGCCAGCACGCGGCGGACGAAGGGAAACAGAATGATCGGGCAATCGATGAACAGCACCGGTTGCAGCAAATTCTGCTGCACGTTTTGAAGCCGGAACAGCCCGCCATAGGCAAGCTCGACATTGTAGATCACGCCCGTGTCGCTCTTGGCATGGACATCGAGACTGATGGTGACCTCATAGACGTGTTCGGCCCGGGGCACGGCGGAGACGTTGACCGTGACCTGAAGTTGCGGATTTGGCGGCGGGATCTGCAACGCCTGCGGGGCGGCCGGGCTCTCGAAGGAGAGGTCCTTGATATATTGCGCGAGCACGTTGAGCTGAGCCGAGGCCGCGGGGTCTTGGGCCGCGCTCTGGGGGGCGGCCGGTTCGGCCGGCGCGGAAGGTTTCTCCTCGCCGTCGTCACCGCCATTGCCCCTGGCCGGCGGCTCCGGGTCTTGCTTCGACTTGGCCATGAATTGGTTCCCAGCTCCAATCGGATCGGGCTGGCTAGCATGGGAGGCGCGGTCCCGCAATCTGCCGCGCGCCTGGAGCGATTGGTCCCGCACGGTAGCCACAAATTAAGACCAGGGCGGTTTAGAGTTGGCCAAGGCCCTGGGAATGCCTTAAGTTGAGGCTATGACCGGGTGAGGTGGGCACCACCCCACAACCCTTGAGGCTCCCGCTGGTAAATCTCTCGGTGCGAACCAATATGCACCTGGAGAGTTCCGCAAGCATCGCGGGCCTATCCACCGAACGCGGGTCGCGGCGAGAATGAGTGAAGCATTCGACATCTATACTTTGCTGTTCCTGGTACTCGCAGTCGTAATCTTCATTCGACTGCGGAATGTGCTGGGCCGGCGCACGGGCAGTGAGCGTCAGCCTTTCGACCCCTATTCGGCGGCGGAGGATAAGCGCCCCGGTGCGCCCAAGACCAGCGAGCCGGTGGTGGCGCTGCCGCGTGGGCGCTCGGCTCCTATCGGCGAGGCCTCGGGTCCATCGGTGGAGGATATCGAGGCCAGGCTTGGCGGCCATGCGCCGAAGGACAGCCCCTTGGCCCGGTCGCTCACCCAGCTCATGCGCGCCGATCCGAGTTTCGACCCCGACAGCTTTCTCGCCGGCGCCAAGGCCGCTTATGAGATGATCGTCATGTCCTTCGCCGACGATGACGAGGCGACGCTGAAGGAGCTCCTGGGCGCGGAGGTGTTCGACGGCTTCGAATCCGCCATGCGCGAGCGCGAGGCGCGCGGCGAGAAGGTGGAGTCGAATCTGGTCGGCATCAACAAGGCCGACATCATCGAGGCCGAAGTGAAGAACCGCGCCGCCTATATCACGGTCAAATTCGTGAGCGAGCTCATCTCGGTGACGCGCGACGCCGACGGCGAGGTGGTCGAAGGCGATCCGAAGAAGGTGCGCGAAGTCACCGACATCTGGACCTTCTGCCGCGAGCTCTCCTCCAAGAATCCAAACTGGAAGCTGGTCGCGACCGAGTCGGCGAACTGAGCGCCGCCTCGGCGTGGGCGTGAGCGTCCGCTCCATCCTCCTCTTGCTGCTCGGCGCAGTCGCTGTCACCATCGCGCTCGTCTGGCTCTTCCTGTTCAAGGGAAAGACGGTGGACGAGGAGGCTGTCCGTCTTGTGCCGATCGACTTCGCCGAGATCGACGGCTGGCAGGCCGACGATCAGGCGCCCGCTTTCGCCACGCTGCTCAAGTCCTGCGCCAAGATCGCGTCCAAGGCCGCTAGCGCCAATATTTCAGTTGGCGCGTGCAAGGCCGCGCTGGAACTTGCCTCACGCGGGCCGGTTGGGCGCGATGCCGCCCGCGCATTCTTCGAGGCCCATTACACCCCCAATCGTGTGATTGCCCCGAAGCCTGGCCGCGTCACCGGCTATTACGAGCCGGAGATCGACGGATCGCTGGAGAAAAGCGCCACGTTCCCGGTGGCCGCCTACGGGCGCCCCGAGGATCTCGTGCCGGTGAAACCGGACGAGATGCGCGCGCGCGATTCTGCCGCCGGCGTTTTGACCTCGATGCGGAAGACGGAGAACGGCCTCGTGCCCTATTACACGCGCGAGGAGATCGACAAGGGTGCGCTCGAGGGCCAGGGGCTGGAACTCGTCTATCTGGACCCGGTCGAATTGTTCTTCATGCAGGTGCAGGGCTCTGGCCGCGTGCGCCTTGCCGATGGATCAAGCGTCCGCCTCGGCTATGCCACCAAGAACGGTCACCCCTACACCTCGATCGGTAAGAGGCTGGTCGCGCTCGGCGAGGGCAAGCCGAAGTCGATGTCGATGCAAGGGATCAAGGACTGGCTCCGCGCCGACCCGGAGCGCGGCCAGCAGCTGATGTGGGAGAACCAGTCCTATGTGTTCTTCGCGGCGCGCCCGGGCGAGGGCGATGCTGGCCCGATCGGGGCGCAAGGCGTGCCGCTCACGCCTGAGCGAAGCCTCGCGGTCGATGCCTCCTATCACGCGCTCGGGCTGCCGGTCTTCGTCGATGCCTCCGAGCTCAAGGCGCCTGACGGCGCGCCGTTTCGCCGGCTGATGATCGCGCAAGATGTGGGCTCGGCCATCAAGGGCCCCGAGCGCGGCGATATTTTCTGGGGCTCCGGCGACGGTGCCGGGGCCATCGCCGGGACAACGCTCGCGCCCGCGCGCTTCACCATTCTGCTGCCGAACGATGCGCCGGGGTCGTGAGCATGACCAAGCCCGGCAAGGATGACGAGGATGCCGCGCTGTGGGACAAGATCGCGGGCTCGGCGTCGCCGCTGAAGGGGCGCGATAAGCTGCCGCCGAGAGACAAGAGCCATGCCGCCCCGGCCAAGCGCGCGACGCCAGAGC
>JBAUEK010000221.1:0-3100 GCA_049678565.1 Methyloceanibacter sp.
TCAAAGTCTTCCCGCAACGCTATTGCAGCAGCCATGGCAAACCTCCTCCGTTTGCCATGTTGAATCAGATCGCCGCCGATTCGTGAATCACCCTCGTGAGTCACACACTCAGGGATTTGGTATAAGAGCTTGCTCGGCGGGATCGGTGTCCCGTCTCCGAGTTTCGGCAACGACAGACGAGGGATGATCCATGCTCTCTCACCTTTGGCTTGGACGGACCGCGCTCCTACGGGCGGGGGGAACGTCACATCGCAGGCGCTGGTTATCTGCCCTGTGCTGGGCACTGTTGCTTGGGCGCGAATGCCTTGCGCTCCCACCAACCGGGTTTTTGGGACCCGATCCAGCAGACCCCTACGTTCCCGTGCCTGCCGTCAGCTATCGCTCGGTGATCGCCCCCTATGTGAGCTTGCGTCCAGCCAAGCCTGGCGATTGGCAGCAGCAGAATCAGCGTGCCGCACCTGAGGGTGAGGCGCCGGCACACCAACATTAGGGACGCGTCATGAAGCCTCTCCTTTCGATCCCAGCCGGCTACGCCTTCACCTCGGCGCTCCGCTGCGGCGTGCTAATCGGCTGCGTCGCCTTGCTCGCGGGCTGCCGGACCTTCTCCCCCGACGGTGGCATGGGACCGGTTGCCGGTTTCATCGGGGGCACCCTCAACAAGAAGTTGGTCGCCGTGCAGACGCCGGAAGACGACATCCGGGCGCGCGGCATCGTCGAAGGCTTGCTGAAGAGACCGCTGACGGCGGATGCGGCGGTGCAGGTTGCGCTCCTCAACAATCGAGGCCTCCAGGCCAACTACAATGAACTTGGGATGGCCGAGGCGGTCATGATCGCCAATAGC
Source organism: Methyloceanibacter sp. (assembly GCA_049678565.1). GTDB lineage: Bacteria > Pseudomonadota > Alphaproteobacteria > Rhizobiales > Methyloligellaceae > Methyloceanibacter. Next base: position 842 of record JBAUEK010000221.1, read on the forward strand.
CGGCCACCGGTGCCCACATTTTCCATCAGCAATGTTTCGACCCCACTCGAGCTCGACGTCGAGCGCCAAATCGTGGTGGCCATCCTCGGTCTGGTCACCCAGCCAGCGCGCTCCAGGATTGCCGCCGACCGCTTCGCACAGGCGCAGCTCCGAGCCGCATCCGCGACGCTCCGGGTCGCCGCCGAAACGCGACGGGCCTACTACCGTGCGGTGGCGGCCGCTGAGGTCGCTGTCGCTCTGGCTTCGTTCAATTCCGCGGCGGAGAATTCAGCCGAGCTGGCCAAGCAACTCGGCGAAACGGGCGCGCTCAACCAACTCGATCAGGCACGCCAGCAGGTTTTCTACGCCGATCTGACCGCTCAACTTGCGACTGCCAGGCAGCAGACGATGGTCGAGCGGGAGCAATTGGTGAGGCTCATGGGGCTATGGGGCCGGGACCTCGACTTCAGGCTCCCAAATGCGCTGCCCCGGTTGCCGCCCAAACCGCAAACCCTGCCCACGATCGAGCAGGACGCGATGGACCATCGGGCCGATCTTCAGATTGCCCGTATCGAGGTCGAAACCCTGGCCAAGTCCTATGGTCTCACGCGCAAGACACATTTCATCAACGTGCTCGACGCATCCGGCATTGCCAAAACGCAGAAGGACAAAGGCTCCGGGCCGGCGGTTGATGGTGGTGGGATTGCCATCGAATTTCAGGTGCCGATTTTCGACTTTGGCCGTCCGCGCGTGAGGGAGGCCGAGCAACGCTACATGCAGGCGGTCAACCTTCTGGCCGAGCAGGCCGTCAACGCGCGCTCGGAGGCGCGAGAGGCCTACCGTTCGTATCGGGCGACTTATGACATTGCGAGCCATTACCGGCGCGAGGTGCTGCCGTTGCGGCAAATCATCTTCGATCAGAGCAAACTCCAAGCCAATGCCATGCTGATCGACGTTTTCTCACTCCTCACCGAGGCCCGCGAACGAATCGCGGCCAACATCAATGGCATCGAGGCCAGACGCAACTTCTGGCTCGCTTCCGCCGATCTCAATGCAGTCATTCTGGGTGGCGGGCACGCCGGGACCCAGAGCGAGGGCTCAGTCATGGCCGCCGCAAGCGGCGTGATGGCGGGCCAATAGTGACGAAGGAGAGCATCATGCTGTCACGCCGGAACTTCCTTGGCGGCTCGGCCGTGGCGCTGGTGGGCGCCAATATGGTCAGCGGGCGGGCGCAGGCCGCCGCCATCCCGGAGGCGCCGTCGACCTCTTCCCCCGCCATGCAGCCGCCGATCCCGCCCGCGAGAGGGCAGGACTATCAGCCGGTGGTGACCCTGAACGGCTGGACGCTCCCTTGGCGCATGAATGGCGATTGGAAGGAGTTCCATCTCGTGGCCGAGCCGGTGGTGCGCGAGATCGCACCCGGCATGAAGGCGAATCTCTGGGGCTATAACGGCCAGAGCCCCGGCCCCACCATCGAGGCGGTCGAGGGCGACAAGGTCCGCATTTTCGTCACCAACAAGCTGCCGGAGAAGACGACGGTACATTGGCACGGCATGCTGGTGCCAAACGGAATGGACGGCGTCGGCGGCCTCAACCAGCCGCACATCCCGGTGGGCAAGACCTTCGTCTACGAGTTCGTGATGAAGACGAGCGGCACCTTCATGTACCACCCTCACTCCGACGAGATGGTGCAGATGGCCATGGGCTTGATGGGGATGTTCATCGTGCATCCCAGGGACCCAAACTTCCGGCGCGTCGACCGCGACTTCGTCTTCATCATGAGCGCCTATCGCTTCGACCCAGGCACGGCCTTGCCGAAGGTCGCCGAGATGTTGGACTTCAATATCTGGACCTGGAACGCGCGGGTGTTTCCCGGCATCGACGTCCTCCCGGTTCGGCTCGGCGACAAGGTGCGGGTCAGGATGGGCAATCTCACCATGACCGCCCACCCGATCCACCTGCACGGCTTTCACTTCGCGGTGAGCTGCACCGACGGCGGCTGGGTGCCCGAAAGCGCGCAATGGCCGGAGACGACCATCGATGTGCCGGTCGGAGCGACGCGCGCTTTCGACGTCGTCGCCGACGCCCCTGGCGACTGGGCCTTCCATTGCCACAAATCGCACCACACCATGAACGCCATGGGCCATGACGTCGTGAACCTGATCGGCGCCCCCCAGCGCTCTCTTTCCAGGGCGGTCTCGAGCGTCGCGCCGGGGGTCATGGCCATGGGCACCGACGGCATGGGCATGATGGGCGAGATGCAGATGCCTCTCCCCTTCA
>JBAUEK010000222.1:0-2274 GCA_049678565.1 Methyloceanibacter sp.
AGGTTGCGCACAAGCTTCTGCGTGCCGGTATGGCAGAAGCTACAGGTCAACGTGCAGCCGACCTGGCTCGAAATGCAGAGCGTGCCGCGATCGGCTTCGGGAATGTAGACCGTCTCGACCTCATTGCCGTCGTCGAGACGCAGCAGCCATTTGCGCGTGCCGTCGGACGAGACTTGCTCGGTGACGATCTCCGGGCGGCGAAGGCTGAAGCGTTGCGCCAGCTCGCGGCGAAACTCCTTGGCGATGTTGGTCATGGCGGGAAAGTCGGTCGCGCCCTGGACGTAGAGCCAGTTCCAAAGCTGGCCCACGCGCATGCGCGACTGGCGCGCGGGCACGCCAAGCTGCTCGAGACTCGCGGCGAGGCCGGCGCGGTCGAGCCCGATCAATTGTTCGCGGCGATCCGCCTCTGTCGGGGCGATCTCGGGGGCAACGGTCGTTATGGACATGATCTCAAGCGCTCAAGGCCAGCCCAGCGCCGACCTCAGCCCGTCATATCATGCCAGTGGGGCGCAATGCCAAGGGCGGGCAGGCTCGGATTGCCTTAGCTGCTGCATTCCTTGGCGATGCGGTCGAGCGCGTCGCTGACGCCGTTGAGCGAATAGGTGTCGCTGGTGGGGGTGCCACGCGCGGATTTGGCGTCGATCTTCATGCTGCTGCCCTTCCTCAGGGCCTCGACCAGTTCCTTCTCGGTCTCGGGCTTTTCGATGAAGGCGCCTTCATCCTTGGTGAACAGCTCGAATTTCTGCGTGCCGATGGTCAAGGTCGCGGTGGCTCCCGGACTGAAGGGGTAGCCCATCTTGACGCTGATCTCGTTGGTCACCTGGTCCCCGGGCCAGGCCGAGACATAGAAATAGACCGGATCGCGTTTGACGTTTTTCGGCTTCATCTCCTTGGGCTGGGTCAAGGCGAAGCAAACCTTGGGACTGCCGGACGCACCATAGGCGGACCAGTCGCTAAACTTCTGGAGTAGCGTTGGATTGTCCGCCAAGGCGGGCGTACAGCTAAGCGCTGCGCCAATGCAGGCGGCTCGAACGGCTCGGCGCATCTCCCCGTCCCCGATTCGTCGTGAGCAGCGGTAACCATACATAGTTGAGTCCTGTTTGGCCAGATTGGGGGGCGTTAGATCCGGCGGCGCGGGCCGCCTTGCACATGCTGGGCCCGCGGCTCAGGCGGAGCGCTCCCAGCCACCGGACGCGTGGCGAAGCGGCCATGGCAACGCAGGCGGTCATACATCACGATCGCGCCTGCGGTGGCCACGTTCAAAGAAAAACTCGTTGGAATGCGGACGATCTGGTGGCAGCGGGCGACCAGCTCCGGGCTCAGCACCCCCCGCTCACGCCCGAGCACATAGGCGGCCTGCGGCGGATGGGCGAAGGCCGGCAAATCCACGGCCTCGTCGAGCAGCTCGATGCCGACCAGCCTGCAGCCTCGCGGCAGGTTAAGCTCGGCGACGCTGCGCCAATGATAGAGCGGCAGATGACCCGGCGCCTTCGACGTGTCGGCGACGGTGTCCATGGCGCGCGCGTCGGCGCCGATGGTGAAGGCGAAGCTCGCACCGAAGGCGTGAGCGGAGCGCAGCAGATTGCCGAGATTGACGGCTTTCGACACGCCCTCTACGCCAATGGCGAAATATCCTCGTGCGGTGCCTTCCAAGGATTTCACTGGTCTTCTATCGGATAGGCCAGGCTGGAGCGGCGGCGGCGTCCAGCACAAGCGTCGAGCCAAGCAAAGGAAGCTCAATCATGCGCGTGGCGCAATTCAGCGAGTTCGGTGGACCGGAGATGTTGCGCATCGAAGAGGTCCCGGATCCAGTTGCCGGAGACGGGGAGATCGTCATCCGTGTCTCGGCGGTAGGGCTCAACTTCTTCGATACGCTCGTGCTGCGCAACAAATATCAGGTGCCCCCGACGCTGCCCCATTCGCCGGGCGCGGAGGTGGCGGGCACGATCGAGAGTATTGGGCCCGACGTGTCGAACCTCGAACTGGGCCAAAGAGTGGTGGCGTTCATCGGCGGCAATGGTTGCCGCGAGAAGGTCGCGACCAAGGCGGGGAACGCCGTGCCCATCCCCGCTGGCGTGAGCGAGGCGGAAGCCGCCGGCATTCCCGTCACCTACGGCACGGCGCTGCATGCGCTCAAGGATCGAGGGCAGCTGATGCCGGGCGAGACCATCGCCGTGCTCGGTGCCGCCGGTGGCGCCGGGCTCGCGGCGGTCGAGTTGGCGAAGATCATGGGCGGCCGTGTCATCGCGGTCGCGTCCTCCGCCGGCAAGCTCG
>JBAUEK010000223.1:0-7514 GCA_049678565.1 Methyloceanibacter sp.
GCGCGCGAGCGCTTCCTTGCCATCATGGCCGAGCAGGCCTCGCGCATGACCCGCCTCATCGACGCGCTTCTATCGCTGAGCCGGGTGGAGATGAACGCCCATGTTCCCCCGAGCGGGCTCGTCGACCTCAACGATGTGCTCGACTTGGTTCGCGATACGCTCGAGCCGCTGGCGGGAGAATCCGGCGCCAGGCTGAAGATCGGGCGCTTTCCCCGTCTGGCCATCGTTCGCGGCGACCGCGACGAACTCGTCCAGGTGCTTCAGAACCTCGCGCAGAATGCCTTCCGCTATGGCCTGAAAGGCGGCGAAGTCCGGCTGGAGCCAAAGCAGGCGCCACCCCTTGGCCGCCAATTGGGCCGTTATGCCATTGCCGTCATCGACCAGGGCCCCGGCATCGGGCCGGAGCATTTGCCGAGGCTGACCGAGCGCTTCTACCGCATCGACGTGACCTCGAGCCGGGAGAAGGGCGGGACCGGTCTTGGGCTTGCCATCGTCAAGCACATCCTCAATCGCCACCGCGGGGAGCTCACCATTTCCTCCAAATCGGGCAGCGGATCGACCTTCACCGTGCTGCTCGACCCGGCGCGAGAGATCCTGCCGATCAAGGCGGCCGCGGCCGAATAGACCGCTTTCCACAGCCCATTTTCGGGCCTTTCCGGCATTGTTATAGAACTGTCACATAAGTGACATAGTAGCGTTATTGCGCGGCGCTAACGCTCGGCGACGGTCGGGGGAGGGGCTCCCGCCGCAGGCTCCCAGTTCGGAGCCCGATGTCTCCATCCCACAGGGAGAGCGATTATGAGGTTCATGTCTTATGCGGTCGCGGCGTGCCTAGCCGCAGCGTTCACCGTCACCACCGCCCACGCCGCCGACATTTCGGGCGCGGGCGCGACCTTCCCCTATCCGGTCTACGGCAAATGGGCCGATGCCTATAAGAAGGAAACCGGCATCGCGATGAACTACCAGTCGATTGGATCGGGCGGCGGCATCAAGCAAATCAAGGCCAAGACCGTCACCTTCGGCGCGAGCGATGCGCCGCTCACCGGTGAAGATCTCGATGCCTCGGGCCTGGCACAGTTTCCGATGGTCATGGGCGGCATCGTGCCCGTCGTGAACCTTGAAGGCATCAAGCCCGGCGAGATCGTTCTCGACGGTCCCACCGTTGCCAAGATCTTCCTCGGCGAGATCACCAAATGGGATGATCCCGCCATCAAGAAGCTGAACGAGGGCGTCAGCCTTCCCTCCTCGGCCATCGCCGTGGTTCACCGTTCTGACGGCTCCGGCACGACCTTTAATTTCACCTACTACCTCTCCGCGGTAAGCGACGACTGGAAGACTAAGGTCGGCACCGAGAAGGCGGTGGAATGGCCGGTCGGCATTGGCGCCAAGGGCAATGAAGGAGTCGCCAACAATGTCGGCAACACCAAGGGCTCGATCGGCTATGTCGAATACGCCTACGCCCTGCAGAGCAAGCTGACCCACACCAAGATGGTCAACAAGGACGGCAAGACCGTCGAGCCGACTGCGGCGAGTTTTGCGGCGGCGGCCGCGCATGCCGACTGGGCCTCCCAGCCCGGCTTCGGCGTGATCTTGGCCAATCAGCCTGGCGACGATTCCTGGCCGATGACCGCCGCGACTTGGATCCTGATCTACAAGAACCCGTCGGATCCGGCAGCCACCGCCGAGGCCCTCAAGTTCTTCGCCTGGGCCTATAAGAGCGGCACCAAGATGGCTGAGGAACTTGGTTACGTTCCGATGCCTGAGAACGTGGTCTCCGCGGTCGAGAAGATGTGGTCCGCGGACATTAAGGACTCTTCTGGAAAGCCCGTTTTTGCAATGAACTAAGCCGGTTCAGATCGAGGCGGGGGTAACTAGCTTCGCTACTCGCCTCGATTTTACTCTCTGGATCTGGGCCGGCGGGTTTACAAGAAGGCAAACGAGGATGGATATGGCGCTCGGATCCGCGCCCCTTCAGATTCCGGTCAGGGACGCCGAGAAGCACGCTCAGGTCTTGCGGCGCTTCCGCTTCATCGACCAAATCTTCAAGGCTCTGACGCGGACATCGGCCATTGCCGTCTTGGTGGTCCTCGCCGGTGTCATGCTCTCGCTGGTCATCGGCTCGCTGCCCACCTGGCGCGCCTTCGGCTTTGAGTTCTTCACGTCGGAAAGCTGGAATCCGGTCACTGAGAAATTCGGGGCACTGCCGGCCATTTACGGCACGATCGTAACCTCCGCCATCGCCATGCTGATCGGCGTCCCCGTCAGCTTCGGCATCGCGATCTTCCTCACCGAAATCTGTCCGGATCGCTTGCGGCGGACCATTAGCACCGCCATCGAGCTGCTCGCCGGCATTCCGAGCATCATCTACGGCATCTGGGGTTTGTTCGTGTTCGCGCCGTTCTTTCAGGCGCATTTTCAGCCGCTCCTGATCGACACCTTCGCCAACGTTCCCGTGCTCAATCAGCTCTTTGCCGGCCCCCCCTATGGCATTGGCCTGCTGACTGCCGGCCTGATCCTCGCCATCATGGTGCTCCCCTTCATCACATCGATCACGCGGGAGGTGTTCGAGACCGTTCCTCCGGTGCTGAAGGAGGCAGCCTACGGCATTGGCTGCACGCGCTGGGAAGTGATGCGCCGCGTGGTGCTTCCCTACACCCGCGTCGGTGTGATCGGCGGGGTGATGCTCGGCTTGGGTCGCGCCCTTGGCGAGACCATGGCCGTGACCTTCGTCATCGGCAACGCGCACCGCATCATGCCCTCGATCATGGCGCCAGGCACGACGATCTCCGCCTCGATCGCCAATGAGTTCACGGAAGCCACCGGCGAACTCTATACCTCCGCGCTGATTGCGCTCGGCCTTATCCTGTTCTTCATCACCTTTACCGTGCTTGCGGCCGCGCGGCTGATGCTGATTCGCATCGACCAGAAGGCGGGAGTTTAATCATGGTCTCGCCAGGCACAAACGCACGCTATTCCCGCCGCCGCGCCAGCAACTTGATGGCGACCGTATTGTCGATCGCAGCCGCATTCTTCGGCTTGGCCTGGCTGGCCTCGATCCTGACGGTCCTGGTAGTCAAGGGGGTTGGCGGCCTAACTCTGGCCGTCTTCACCGAAATGACGCCGCCTCCCGGCGGTGCTGGGGGCCTGCTGAACCCCATCGTCGGAAGCTTGATCCTCACCGGGCTCGCTGTCCTGTTCGGCACCCCGCTCGGGATCCTGGCCGGCACCTATATGGCGGAATATGGCCGCTATTCGAAGCTCACCATGGTGGTTCGCTTCATCAATGACATCCTGTTGAGCGCGCCCTCGATCGTCATCGGCCTGTTCGTCTATGAATTGATGGTCGCCCGGATGGGGCATTTCTCTGCCTGGGCCGGCGCGGTGGCGCTTGCCATCCTGGTCATCCCGGTTGTGGTGCGCACCACCGAGGACATGCTGTTGCTCGTGCCCAACACCCTGCGCGAGGCCTCCGCTGCGCTCGGCGTTCCGCAATGGCTGGTGATCCGCGACGTGGCCTATCGCGCGGCGCGCGCCGGCATCACCACGGGCATCTTGCTCGCCGTCGCGCGCATCACCGGCGAGACCGCGCCGCTCTTGTTCACGGCGCTCAACAACCAGTTCTTCAGTTGGAATCTGAACGGTCCCATGTCGAGCCTTCCCGTCGTCATCTTCCAGTTTGCGCTGAGTCCGTACGAGGATTGGCAACAACTGGCCTGGACGGGAGCGCTCCTCATCACTGCTGCGGTGCTTGGCTTGAGCATCTTGGCGCGCATGCTTGCTTCCAAGAAGGTGCTGACATGAACCTGGCCATCCAGACCAATGTGAAGGAGCGAACAGAGACTCCGGCCGAAGGCCTGGAAGAGAAAATCGTGGTGCGCCACCTCAATTTCTACTACGGCGAATTCCGGGCGCTGGCGGACAACAACGTCAATCTCTACGCCAACAAGGTGACGGCGTTCATCGGCCCCTCCGGCTGCGGCAAGTCAACGCTGTTGCGCGTCCTTAACCGCATCTACGACCTCTATCCCAACCAGCGCGCGGAGGGCGAGGTTCTCCTCGACGGCGAGAACATCCTCAAACCGACTCAGGATGTGAATTTGCTTCGCGCCAAGGTGGGCATGGTGTTCCAAAAGCCGACGCCCTTCCCCATGACGATCTACGAGAATATCGCCTTCGGCCTTCGCCTCTACGAGCAACTGCCCAAGTCCGAGCTCGACGGCCGCGTCGAGGACGCGCTTCGGCGCGGCGCGCTTTGGGACGAGGTCAAGGACAAGCTCGGCGCCAGCGGCTTGAGCCTATCCGGCGGACAGCAGCAGCGGTTGTGCATCGCGCGCACCGTCGCCATCCGGCCGGAGGTGATCCTGCTCGACGAGCCTTGCTCTGCGCTCGATCCGATCTCGACCGCCAAGATCGAGGAGCTGATTGACGTGTTGAAGCGCGAATACACCATCGCCATCGTCACCCACAACATGCAGCAGGCGGCGCGTACGTCCGACTACACCGCTTTCATGTATCTCGGTGAGCTTGTTGAGTTCAGCGACACCACCCAGATATTCACCAACCCGAAGCTCGAAAAAACGCAAGACTACATTACCGGCCGCTTCGGCTAGGACGGCTGCAAGAGGTCGAGAACGCTTTCGAGGAGATCCACATGGACACCCACGAACACATCGTTAAGTCATATGAGGAGGAGCTGTCCTCGCTCAACAACAAGATCGCCAAGATGGGCGGTCTGGCCGAGCAGGTTGTCGGGCAGTCCATCGATGCGCTCGATGGCCGCGACCCCGACCTCGCCGGGATCACCATCCAGCAGGACGAGGTCATCGACGAGCTGGAGAAGGAGATCGAGAAGCAGGCCGTGGTCATGATCGCGCGCCGCCAGCCGATGGCCTACGACCTTCGGCAGATCATGGCGGCGCTCCGCATCTCCACGGATCTCGAGCGGATCGGCGATCTCGGCAAGAACATCGCCAAGCGCGCCCTCGCCGTCGTTGGCGAGCAGCAGCCGAAGCAGCTGATGCTCGGCTTGAAGCATATGGGAGAGCTTGCGCTCGGCCAGCTGAAGGAGGTTCTTGACGCCTATATCGAGCGCGACGCCGACCGCGCTTTGAAGGTCTGGTACAAGGATGAGGAAATCGACGCCATGTATAACTCGCTGTTCCGCGAGCTCCTGACTTATATGATGGAGGACCCCCGTAACATTGGGCTATGCACCCATCTCCTGTTCGGGGCCAAGAACATCGAACGCATCGGCGACCACGCCACCAATATCGCCGAGACCGTGTTTTTCCTGGTTCACGGCAGCGCCATCACGGATCAGCGGCCCAAGGGCGACCATACGAGCTCGACCCCGGTGCCGATGAGATCGGCGAGCTAAGATGATGTTGAACGCACAGGTTGCCGACTCCCGAGCCAAGGTTCTCGTCGTCGAGGACGAGGAGCCGTTGGCGCTTTTGCTCCGCTACAATCTGGAAGCCGAGGGCTACGCCGTCGATGTCGTCCATCGCGGCGACGAGGCGGAGGTCGCCATTGCCGAAGGTTCGCCGGATTTGATCGTGTTGGACTGGATGCTACCGGGCATTTCTGGGCTTGAGCTCTGCCGGCGCCTGCGTACGGGCAAGGATTCCCGCACCATCCCGATCATCCTGCTGACCGCGAGAAGCGAGGAGAACGACCGCATCAGGGGCCTGACCACCGGCGCCGACGACTATGTGGTCAAGCCATTCTCGCTGCCCGAGCTGATGGCCAGGGTGCGCGCCATCCTGCGGCGCACCAATCCGGAGCGCATCGCCTCGGTCTTGTCCGTGGGCGACATCGAGCTCGACCGGGAGTCCCACCGGGTGTCCAGGATCGGCCGCCAAGTGCATCTTGGCCCGACGGAATTCCGCCTGCTCGAATTTCTGATGCAGAGCCCCGGCCGGGTCTTCAGCCGCGCGCAGCTGCTCGACGGCGTGTGGGGCCGCAACGTCTATGTCGATGAACGCACCGTCGACGTTCATATTGGCCGCTTGCGTAAGGCGATGATGCGGGGAACCGAGACCGACCCCGTGCGCACCGTGCGCGGCGCGGGCTATGCCTTCTCCGATAGGCTGGAAGAGCCGGCCTGAGGTCTCGGCCTCGGCCATCCATTTCGGAACAGAAAGAAGGCGCCTCGACCAGCGCCTCCTTTCCCCCCGATTGTCTCTCGATTGGTTCTAAGCGACGCGCCTCTCGCGCCGTCGCGATGGCGCGGCCTGATAGGCGATCCGCGCGTGATGTTCGCAATAGGGCGAGGCACCGGTCTTGCGGCCGCAGAAATGGAAATCCTCCTCGCCCGGGTCTCCGATCGGCCAGCGGCACATCGCCTCTTTCAAGGTGAGGATCGTCGCCCTTTCCGCCGGTGGGATGTACAGCTCCTGGACCACCGCTGGCAGGGGCTCGACATCCTCTTCGAAGCTAGGCTTCAGCGCGACATTGCCGCGCGTCCCGAACACGAGCGAAGTGGTCCGGTGTTGCCGCGGCACCTGCGTCCGCCGCGGTCTTGGACTCGACGAGCGCGAGCTCGTCGCCCGCCCCGAAAGCCCGAGCCGATGCACCTTGCCGATCACCGCATTGCGAGTCACTCCGCCCAAGCGACTGGCGACCTGGCTGGCGCTCAACCCCTCCGCCCAAAGTCGTTTCAGCAGTTCGACCCTTTCATCATTCCAAGCCATGATTTTTGCCTCCTCATTTGCGACTCAGAATCCCCCCGTCTCGTCACGAGACGGTGCTCAAAAACGCTGATTTACTGCTGAGAAATAACCGCCCAGACGAACGCTGGACCTACGAGATATTGAGGCTGAGCGGTAATCACCCTACTGTATCCAGGAAAACGCGGCAAGCGTCCGCCGTGCTTGGTCCTCGTTTTTCCACTGGACAGCTGGAGTCTGCCACTTCTTTTGCGAGAACACAAACGGCGGAGTGGACGAAAGGGTGGACGAGCGTTGGATAGAGGGTGAATAGCCGTCGATTGACACGCTCAGGCGCGGGACCTAAAGCTCTGCAATCCCTCAGCTGCCGCCCATCCGGCGGCAATTTTATTTTGGGACACCACAAAATTATGTCGCCCCTCCTTCCGACCTATGCCCGCAGTGGCCTTGCCTTCGAGCGCGGCGAAGGTGCCTATCTGTTCACGGCCGACGGCGAACGTTATCTCGACTTCGCTTCGGGCATCGCCGTGACCTCGCTTGGTCACTCCCACCCGCATCTGGTCGAGGCGCTGAGCGAGCAGGCGAAGAAACTCTGGCACGTGTCGAATTTGCACCGCATCCCGGGTCAGGAGCGTCTCGCGGCAAGGCTGTGCGAGGCGAGTTTCGCCGACTACGCCTTCTTCGCCAATTCAGGCGCCGAGGCGGTCGAGGGCGCGATCAAGGTCGCACGGCGCTATCACGCCACCAACGGCGCGCCGGAGCGCTACCGTCTCGTGACCTTCGAGGGCGCCTTTCATGGCCGCACCCTTGCCACCATCGCCGCCGGCGGCCAGGCCAAGCATCTGG
>JBAUEK010000224.1:0-12352 GCA_049678565.1 Methyloceanibacter sp.
AGGCGATCAGGCCATATTCCTCCGCCGTCACGGCGAAGATGAAGTCGGTATGGGAATCGGGAAGCACGTCCTTGACCGTGCCTTCGCCGGGACCGCGCCCGAACCAGCCGCCGCGCAGGAAGGATTCGAAGGCCCGGTCGGCCTGATAGGTGTCGCCGGAGGCCGGATTGAGGAAGCGGTCAATGCGGGACGCCACGTGCGGCACGAGAAAATAGGCCGAGGCAAGCCCGGCCAGGCCCGCGGTGGCAAGCGCCCCGATCCAGACCAGACTGATCCCGGCCATGAAGAACAGCGCGCCCCAGACGAGCGTGACCAGCAGCGTCTGACCGAAATCGGGCTCAAGCACGAGCATAAGCGCGAACGCGCCGTAGAGGACGAGAGCAAGCTCGATGCCGGGCACGTCATTCCGCTTCTGGCTCTCGTTGAACAGCCAGGCGGTGAGCACGATGAAGGCCGGCTTGACGAATTCGGAAGGCTGAATGGTGAAGACGCCGAGCTGAAGCCAACGCTTGGCGCCCTTGATCTCGGGCCCAACCAGCATGGTCAGCGCCATCAGCCCAAGGCCGACGACGAAGATGACGAGGCTGGCGCGGCGGATTTGCTTCGGCGTGAGGGTCGAGGCCGCGAACATGATGACGATCGCAGGCAGAAGCAGCGCCGCCTGGCGGCGAACGAAATAGAAGGGTTCGAGGTCGAATTTCTCGGCGATGGGCGGGCTCGCGGCAAGCGACAGAACGAGACCGGCGCCCATCAGCAGGAGCAGGCCGAAGAACATCGGCCGATCGACGGTGAACCACCAATCGGAGAGCACGCTTCGATCGGCACGAGTGATCCTCATGCCGCCTTGCCTCGCGGCCGCACCGGGCTCACCCCGTCGAGGCGCATGACATGATCGCGGAAGCTTCGACCGCGCGCTTCGAAATTGGGGAACTGATCGTAGGAGGCGCAAGCCGGCGACAGCAGCACCACCGGCTCCTGCGCAGGCGACCGGCTGGCATCGGCGGCGGCGACCGCGACCGCCCGATCGAGCGTGCCGCAACGGACGTGATCGACCTCGAGGCCAAGCTGCGCGGCAAAATCGTCCGCCGCCTCGCCGATCAGATAGGCCCGCGCGATCCGCGGGAAGAAGGGCTCGAGCCCGGCGAGGCCCCCGGCTTTGGGCCTGCCACCCAGGATCCAATAGATGTCGGTGAAGGCGGCAAGCGCCTTAGCCGCGGCATCGGCATTGGTGGCCTTCGAATCGTTGACGAACAGGACGGACCCCGCCCGCGCCACCTGCTCCATGCGGTGCGCAAGGCCGGCGAAGCTCGAAAAACCCGTGGCGATGGCCGCGGCATCGAGCCCTTGCGCCCGCGCCAGCGCATAGGCCGCCGCCGCGTTCTGCCAATTGTGGGCGCCCCTGAGCGAACCGATGCCAGCGACGCTCACGCGCTCGAGCTCCCTCCCTCTATCGACCTCGATCAGAACCCCGTCCTCGACCCAGACCCCCGTCTCCACGGCGCGGCCGATGGCGATGCGCTTAACCGCGAAGGGGCCGTGAAGCCCATCGGCAATGACGCGGCTCGGCGCGTCGTCCACGCCGATAACGGCGGTGCCACCCGCCGACAGGCCCGCGAATATCCTTGCCTTGATCGCGGCATAGTTTTCGAGCGTGCCGTGGCGGTCGAGATGATCGGGGGTGATGTTAAGCAGCGCCGCGGCGTCGGCTCTGAGCGAGGGCGTGAGGTCGATTTGGAAGGTCGACAATTCGAGCACATAGGTCAGATCGTCGGCGAAGGGGGGAAGATCGAGTACCGCGTGACCGATATTGCCGCCAAGCGCCACCCGCCTTTCCGCCATCTGCAACAGATGGGCGGTGAGCGCCGAGGTCGTGGATTTGCCGTTGGTGCCGGTAGTGACCACGATCTTGGCCTCCGAGCCTTGCTTCTCGCGCTCGCGGAAGAACAGCTCAGTGTCACCGATCACCTCGATCTGGGCTTCGCGCGCCTTCTGCACGCTCCAATGCGGCTCGGGATGCGTGAGTGGAATACCGGGAGCAAGCACCAGCGCCGCGATCGTGGTCCAATCGGTTGAGCCAAGATCGTGCAGACTCACGCCCTCGGCCGCGGCCTTGTCGCGCGCCGCCTCGGTGTCGTCCCAGGCGAGCACACGCGCGCCGCCCGCGGCCAGGGCGCGCGAAGCGGCGATGCCACTCAAGCCGAGCCCGAGAACCGCGACGTCGCGGCCGGCAAAGATCGTGACGGGAATCATCTTGGTCCCGAATCTAGCGCAATTTCAGCGTGGCGAGGCCAGCAAGCGCGAGCACCACGGCGATAATCCAGAAGCGGATCACGACCGTGGATTCGGCCCAGCCCTTCTCCTCAAAATGGTGGTGCAGCGGCGCCATGCGGAAGACGCGCTTCCCCGTCAACCTGAACGAGGCCACTTGCACGATCACCGAAACCGCTTCGAGCACGAACAGGCCGCCGACAATGGCGAGCACCAGCTCATGCTTGGTGGCGACGGCGATGGTGCCGAGGGCGCCGCCAAGAGCCAGCGATCCGGTGTCGCCCATGAAAATTTGGGCCGGGGGCGCGTTGAACCACAGAAAGCCGAGACCGGCGCCAACCAGCGCACCGCAAATCACGGCGAGCTCGCCGGTCCCTTGCACAAAATGGATCTGAAGATATTCGGAGAACAGCGCGTTGCCGACGAAATAGGCGATGAAGCCAAAGGTGGCGGCGGCGATCATTACCGGGACGATGGCGAGGCCGTCCAGTCCGTCGGTGAGGTTCACGGCGTTGCCCGCGCCAACGATGATGAAAGCGCCGAAGGGCACGAAGAACCAGCCAAGGTGGATCAGCACATTCTTGAAGAAGGGAATGGTGAGCGCCGTCGACAGGGGCGCCTCGCCGACCGAGGCGATGACCCAAGTGGCTATCAGAGCAATCGCGGTCTCGATCACGATCTTGATCCGCCCCCGGAACCCAGCCGCGGATTGTCGCGTCACCTTGAGGTAATCGTCATAGAGGCCGACCGCGCCATAGACGAGGGTGACGGTGAGAACCACCCAGACATAGGTGTTGTGCAGGTTGCCCCAGAGCAGCGTGGAGAAGGTAACACCCGACAGGATCATCAGCCCGCCCATGGTCGGCGTGCCTTGCTTTTTCAGCAGATGCCCCTCCGGCCCGTCGGTGCGGATCGGCTGGCCTTTACCCTGACGCACGCGCAAGGATCTGATGATCTGTGGGCCGAACAGGAACACGAACAACAGCGCCGTGAGCAACGCGCCGCCCGTGCGGAAGGTGATGTAGCGAAAGATGTTGAGGACGCTAAGATCGCCCGCGAGCTCGGCCAACCAATAGAGCATGGTCTTCCCCCTCCGGCCCGTTTAGGGCGAAAGCGCTCCGAATGGAATTGCGATTTCGCCTCGACCCTTTGTTTTTTCGGACAGTTTTGGCGAAATCGGCTCGATTTCGACCCCCGGGCCCCTTAAGCGCTCACACCTTCGCGGTCGAAATGACGTTGCAGGGCCTCGACCAGGGGAGACATGCGGCTCCCGAACGACCCCTTGATCATCACCATGTCGCCCACGCGAACCCCGGATGTGAGCAAGGGCTCGAGCTGCTCGGCGGTCTTGGCATAGCCCCCACGGCGGGCCCCGGGCAGCGAATCGTAGAGACCGCGCATCATCTCGCCGCAGGCAAAGAC
Source organism: Methyloceanibacter sp. (assembly GCA_049678565.1). Taxonomy (GTDB): domain Bacteria; phylum Pseudomonadota; class Alphaproteobacteria; order Rhizobiales; family Methyloligellaceae; genus Methyloceanibacter. Next base: position 3,691 of record JBAUEK010000224.1, read on the forward strand.
GATGTCCACGCCGGCGGCGTCGATGGCTTCCGCCAGATCCTGGTGCAGCTTGGGGCCGAGGCCGCCAAGCTCGAGCATGTCGCCCAGCACGGCAACCCGGCGTTTGAACTCGTCCCTTGGTGTCAGCCCCAAGGTTGCGAGCGCCGCGCGCATGGAAGCGGGATTGGCATTGTAGGATTCGTCAATGATGGCGATCCGCCCCTCCTTGCCACCGAGATCGATACGTTCGCCGCGTCCGGTCTGGGCGCGCCAGCCAGCCAGCGCGCGAGCCGCTGCCTTCACATCGGCGCCGGCGAGCTTGACTGCCGCGAGCACCGCAAGCGAATTCTGGACGAGGTGAAGACCCGGCGAGCCGATCCGATAATTGATGGTTTCACCCAGAATGTCGGCCTTCACCTTGGAGCTACCGGGATCAAGCTCGACGGTCAGGGACCGCGCATCGGCGCCTGCGGTCTCGCCGAAGCCGACGATCTTGGCCTTCTGCTGCAGGGCGTGGCGCCTCAGCCGCTCAAAATAGGGGCTGTCACGATTGAGGATGGCGACGCCCCCCGGCTCGAGCCCCTCCAAAATCTCCGCCTTGGCGTCGGCGATGGCCTCCACCGAGCGGAAGAAGCCGAGATGCACCGGCGCCACGACGGTGATGATGGCGATGTGGGGCCGAATGAGCTTGGTCAGCGCGCGCAGCTCGCCCGCGTGGTTCATGCCCGCCTCGAACACGCCGAAGCTGGTGTCCTCACGCATATTGGCCAGAGAGAGCGGAACGCCCCAGTGGTTATTGTAGGACTTGGTTGAGGCGTGGACCGGGCCCGAGGGGGCGAGCGCAAGCTTCAGCGCTTCCTTGGTTCCGGTCTTGCCCACGCTGCCGGTCACGGCAATGACGACCGCATCCTTGGCCCGCGCCCGCGCCGCCGTACCGAGTCCGTTCAGAGCCTTCAACGTGTCGGTCACGCGTAGCAAGCGCGTTTCGCCCCGCGGCGCCTTGAAGTCCTGCTCGACGATGGCGCAACAGGCGCCTTGAGCGAGCGCCGCCTCGACGAAAAGGTGGCCGTCGCGATTGAGGCCGCGCAGCGCGATAAAGGCCTCGTCAGGCGCGAGGCTGCGGCTGTCGATGGAGATGCCGCTCACGGGTGCGTCCTTGGCCGCCGAGCTCTTGCCGCTCACGGCCTGAAGCATTTCACCCAATGTCCAGAGTGGCTTAGCCAAGCTTTGCCTCGTGCTTCAGCGCCGCGTCGACCGCGTCATGGTCAGAATAAGGAATGACCGCGCCTTTGATAATCTGCCCCGTCTCATGGCCCTTGCCGGCGATCAGCAGCACATCCCCCCGCTTTAGTCCAGCGATGGCCTCCGCCACGGCGCCTGCCCGGCCGGCGATTTCGACCGCGCCCGGGGCCGCGACCAAGATCTGGCGGCGAATTTCCTCAGGCTCTTCGCTGCGCGGATTGTCGTCGGTGACGATGGCGACATCTGCCTTGCTCACTGCAACCGCCCCCATCTCGGGCCGCTTGCCCTTGTCGCGATCACCGCCACAGCCAAACACCACTGCGAGCCTGCCCTCGACGTAAGGGCGAAGCGCGTCGAGCGCCTTGGCCAGGGCATCCGGCGTATGCGCGTAGTCGATAAAGATCGGAGCGCTGGCGGGGGTGGTGCCGGCAAGTTCGAGACGGCCGCGCGCGCCACGCAGATTCGCCAGCAGCGGCAACGTCGTTGATGCGCTCGCGCCCGTGGCCAGGGCGAGCCCGGCAGCGACCAGCGCATTCGACGCCTGGAAGGCCCCGACCAGCGGCAGGAGCAATTTCTCCCGCCCGCCGTCATGTTCGACCACGAGGCGCTGGCCAAAGCCGTCCTCTTCGGCCGAGACCAACCGCAAGCTTTCGCCTTCGCGGCCGACCGAGATCACATCGAGCCCACGCGCTTTGGCGAATGCGGCGACCTCGCGGCCGGCGTCGCTGTCGACATCGACCACCGCCGGTGCTCCCGGAGGCAGCAGCTCGCCGAACAGGCGGAGCTTCTCTCTGAAATAAGCCTCGAAGCTCGGATGATAGTCGAGATGGTCACGGGAAATATTGGTGAAGCCGCCGGCGGCGAGGCGCACGCCATCGGTGCGGCGCTGCTCGAGCCCATGGCTCGAGGCTTCAAGCGCCAAATGGGTGACACCGGCCTTGGCGAGTTCGGCCAGGATCCGGTGCAGCTCGATGGGGTCCGGCGTGGTGTGGGCCAGGGTCGCGGTGCCGGCGGGACCGACCACGCCGATGGTGCCGAGGCTGGCGGCGCGGAGGCCCATCCGCTCCCACAATTGGCGCAGGAAAGACGCGACCGAGGTCTTGCCGTTGGTGCCGGTGACAGCCACGGCAATGTCCGGCTGGAGGCCGAAGAAGCGTGCGGCGATGAGCGCCAGGCGCCGCCGCGGATCGGAATCCTCAAGCATGGGTGTACCATCGAGAGGCGTCTTGCCGCGGGCAGCGCCATCAGCTTGGGGCATGAGGATCGCCGCGGCTCCACGCTCCAGGGCCTCGGCGATATAACGGGCGCCATCGGTGCGCGAGCCCGGAAGAGCGGCGAAGAGATAACCGGGCTTCACCTTCCGGCTATCGGCAGCGAGCCCCATGATTGGAATTTGCAGCCAGGACGCGGGCAGCGGGGCTTCGGGGCCCATCAACTCACCAAGGGTCATGACCTAGACATCCGCCCCGCGAAGGCCGCCGGTGGCCTCCGCCCAAGCTCCAAAAACGGCTCGCCCGAGCCCCGGAGACTGGCCTCCTCTAATAGGAGGCGAGCACCTTCTCGTCAAACTTGTGGTCGTCTCCAGGAAGCTTCGGCGCCACGCCGAGAATGGGCGCGATGCGCTCGACGATCTTACGGGTGGTCGGCGCGGCATTCAGGCCGGCGGTCGCGCCATTGTTGCTTTCGGGAACCCGCTTCGGCTCGTCGATCATCACCAGCACGAGATATTCGGGCGCATCGGTAGGAAAGACGCTGAGGAACGAGGTCAGGAGGGAAGAGCCTTCGTAATGGCGTTTGACCACCTTCTCGGCCGTCCCCGTCTTGCCGCCGACGCGGTAGCCTTCGGCGTCGGCGTTCTTGCCGGTGCCTTTCAACACGTTGAGGCGCATCAGCGCCAGCATGGCCTGGCTCGTCGCGGGCTTGAGCACGCTTGGGCTTTGCCTGAGCGCGCCGACACGGGACCGTGGCAGGAAGGTTGGCGTCACCCCGAAGCCGCCATTGACGAGGGGAAGCGCCGAGGCGGCAAGCTGCAAGGGCGTGACCGAAAGCCCGTGGCCGTAGGCAATGGTGATGGTGTTCAACCGCCCCCATGGATCGGGGACGATCGGGGATGCGCTCTCACCGATCTCGGTATTGAGCCGGCTCAAGAGACCGAGCTTGCGCAAGAAGCCGCGGTGGCGCTCGATGCCGAGATCGAGAGCCTCCTTGGCCGAACCGATATTCGAGGAATAGATGAAGATCTCCGGCACGGTGAGCCGGCGCTTCTTGCCGTGGAAATCGTCGATGATGAAGGACGCGACACGCAGTGGCTGGCTCGCGTCGTAGCTCGAGCGCAAGGAGGCGCTGCCCTCGTCCAGCGCGCCGGCGGTGGTAAACACCTTGAACACCGACCCCATCTCGTAGACGCCGGAGTTCAGGCGGTTCAGCCGATCCTTGTCGAGAGCCTGCTCGCGGTGATTCGGGTCGTAATCCGGCAAGGAGACCATCGCCATCACCTCGCCGCTATGCACGTCGATGACGACGCCCGCCGCCGCCTTGGCGCGATAGGTGGCCATGGCAGAGGCGAGTTCTTCGCGCACGACATGCTGCACCCCGAGATCGAGAGAAATGGTGACAGTCTCTCCGCCAACAGCGTTTTCCGGGTTCGACATGGCGAGTTGGGGATTGTCGTCGACGAATTTCTCGATGCCAGCGAGGCCCTTATTGTCGACATTGACATGGCCGACGACGTGGCAGGCGGTGGCGCCGACTGGATAGACGCGGCGATATTCCTCGATGAAGCCAAGGCCGGGCTGACCGAGCTCGTAAATCTCGCCTTGCTGCTTCGGCGTCAGCTCGCGCCTGATGGACACGAAACGCCGTCCCTGCTTCAGCCTTTGGCGCAGCTCCGCGGTGTTGATGTCCGGCAGCACGCTCGCAACTTGCTCCACCAGCTCGTCGCGGTCGATGACGCGGGCGGGGTCGGCATAGAGGGTTGCGCCTTTGATGTCGGTGGCAAGCAGCCTGCCATTGCGGTCGAGGATGTCGGGGCGGTGCACGGTGGTGGAGATGTCGTGGAGACCGCCGGCGCCTGGCGCCACATCGTCGAAACCGAGGCTGACGAGACGCCCGCCGATCAGCAGGAATCCCAGCGCGAGGCCCAGGCAGGCCAAGCGGTAGCGGCGTCGGCTCTTGGCCCAATTGGCCCGCTCGGCGGGCGACGCAGTGACACTGATATGTGGATCGCGGGCCAACAGTTGAACCTCACTCGCCGGGTGGCGAAACGGTTACAGGCGGCAGAGGCTCGACCTCGGCGGCAGCGACGGCGGCGGGTGGACGCACCACGGCCGATGCGGCAACCGGCGCCGCGAGCGTCTGAGGCGCAGCCTCCATGCGGGCCCGCTCAAAGTCGCTTTCCGACACCGTGTCGAGGGTGACGAGTTGGCCCGGCCGCGCCGGTCCAAGCTTGAGATGCTTCTTGGCCAAGCGCTCGATCCGTTCTGGCCGGTTGAGCAGGCTCCATTCGGCGCGCAGCACCGAAACCGCATCACGCTCAGCTTCGATGTTCTTACGAAGCCCGGCGATGTCCTCGTCGAGGGCGCGAGATTCGTATTTCACCTGATAGATGACATAGGCCAGCGCCACGAGGGCGAGGGCGAAGCAGATATTGACGAAACGCAGCATGGCGAAACCCGTGAATTGAAGTCCCCTCAGACAGGAAGAGCGATTCGAGGCACCCCCAGCGCCGCGAGATCGAGAGCGTGAGCCGGAGCCTCCGTCCGCTCCGCCGCCCTCAAGCGCGCCGAGCGGGACCGGGGGTTCAGCCTGATCTCCTCCTTGGACGGTAATAGTGGACGACGGTTAAGAAGTCGGAAGCTTGGGGCAAAAGGCGCCCGTTTCTCCTCCGGCAGATGGCGCGACCCGAGCGGGGCCGGCGCGCTTCTCGCGGCGAAGAAGCGTTTGGTGATTCGGTCCTCGAGCGAATGAAAGGTGGCGACCGCGAGCCGGCCCTTCGGCTTCAACAAATGCTCGGCCGCGCTGAGGCCCTGCGCCAGCTCCAGCAGCTCGTCATTGAGATAGAGGCGGAGCGCCTGGAAGGTCCGGGTGGCCGGGTGCTTGATCTCATCGTGCCTCCGCCCAAGAACGCCGGCGACGATCTCGGCCAATTCGCCGGTTCTCGTGATCGGCGCTTCAGCCCTCCGCGCGGCGATGGCGCGAACGATGGCGCGGGCACGCTTCTCCTCGCCGAGACTGCTGAGGATGGCGGCAAGATCGCGTTCCGGCAGGGTATTGACGAGATCGCTTGCCGTCGGGCCGTCCGCGCCCATGCGCATGTCGAGCGGACCGTCATGGCTAAAGGAAAAGCCGCGCTCGGGCCGGTCGAGCTGCATGGAGGAGACGCCAAGGTCCAGCGCCACGCCATCGACGGCGTCGATACCCTCTTGCGCGGCGAGCTCGCGCATTTCGGCGTAACGGCCAAGCACGAATTTCAGGCGCCCGGGAAAATCGGCTGCGAGTGTGGTGGCGATGCTCGCCGCGTCAGGATCCCGATCGATGGCAAGCACGTTGCAGCGGGCAGCCTCGAGCAGCCCGCGCGTATAGCCGCCCGCGCCGAAGGTACCGTCGATGTAGAGTTTGCCGTCGCTTGGCTTGAGCGCCTCAATGACTTCGGAGAGCATCACGGGAATGTGGCGGGCCAGTCCGCTTGCGGCCGAAAAGTCCGTACCGCGACCCGCCATCATTCCCGTGCTCCCTCTGGCCCGCCGCTTCCGCGGCGCCCCGCGCCGAGCAATTTGCGGAGATCGCGGACCTTTTGGCGCGCTTCCGCCAAATGGGCTTCAAATCGGCTTGGCTCCCACATTTGGAATTTCTCGCCGAGGCCGACAAAAGTAATGTGCGTAGTGATGCCGGCGTGCTCCCTGAGCCGCTCCGGCAGGATAGTGCGTCCGTCCTGATCGATAGAGAGGATCTCGCTCGTGCCGAACAGGGCCGTGGCGAGGTGGTCGCGCTCGTCCGAATAGGGCGCCAGATCCTCGACAAGGCCGTTGATCTTGTCGACCAGCCGCTGGCCGCCAGCGTCGAGCGCAGGCGCATCGAGCGACGGATAGCAATAAATGCCCTCAAGCCCATCTTTGGCGAGGACTGTGCGGAAAGAAGCCGGAACGGAAACCCGGCCCTTGGTGTCGATCTTATTGGTGAATGACGAGACAAACTGGTCCATCTCCCCCTCTTGGGCACCTGGGCCGACTGAGAACTCGCGAGCGCTCCAGGCGCCGGTACCGTTTCGAAGATCGTGGGAGGGGCGGCGCGGTCCCCCCGTGGCCTCGTAAGGAGCGCTGCCTGCCCCTCCCACCACTCACCGAACGGGCAACTATGGGATAGCATGGGATTTTATGGGTGGTCAAGGAATCTCATGGGAACAAGCTTAACGGAGGCGGGATAGCTGTGGGTAACCGGGGCGATCGAATCGGCGAGACTCGGCCTGCCCTTCCCCGGACCCAGTCGCTGCTTTGAATTGCCGGGAAGCGGCGAAGCGGTCTACAAACGCGGGGAGGCGGACGGGCGGCTTCCGGATTCCCAAGCGGCGAAGTGCTTGGCGAAGGCACCGCGCCCGCGTCGTGAAAAGAATACGCTAAAGCGGCTGGCGTCGGCATTGATGCTCACTCGAGAATACCGAATCGCGTTTGCCCTCGCCGCGCTGTTGCTTGGCGCCGGCACCTTCGCGCATGCCACCGACGACGCCCTCGACGGGCCCTTCGCCCGGCTGGGGCCACCGGACGCGCCGGTCAAGCTGTACGCGGTGGAGCGCGGAGAAGGTCCGCCGGTACTGCTCATCCACGGGTTCGGCACCAACACCTTCACCTGGCGCCACATCGCGCCCGATCTCGCCCGCGACCACAAGGTCATCGCCGTGGATTTGAAGGGCTTCGGCCGCTCCGACAAGCCATTCGACAAGCGCTATGCGGCGGCCGATCAGGCGGAGCTGCTCGTTCAGCTCATTCTCGAGCGCGATCTGCGCGATCTCACTCTGGTCGGCCATTCCTATGGCGGTGGCGTCGCGCTGCTGCTCGCGCTCGAAGCCGACACAAGGCTGAAAGGCCGGCTGTCCAAGCTCGTGCTGCTCGACACCATCGCCTATCCGCAAAACATCCCGGTCTTCTTCCGGTTGCTCGACACGCCCGTGGTGTCGCAGCTCGGCGTGCGCATGGCGCCGCCAACCTTGCAGATCCAGCTTGCCCTCAGGATCGCCTATTTCGACAACAGCAAGATCGGCGACGACGAGGTCGCGGCCTATGCCGAGCCGATGAAGACGGCCGCCGGCAAGCACGCCCTCATCCACAGCGCGCGGCAAATCATGCCCCCCGACGTGGAGGAGATCTCGGCGCGCTACGCCACCATCACCCTCCCCACGCTCATCCTCTGGTGCGATCACGATCGCGTGGTGCCGGTCACGATCGGATTGAAGCTCAGGCGCGAGATGCCCAACGCCCGTTTTGACATCATCGATCAATGCGGGCACATGCCACAGGAGGAGCAGCCCGAGGCGACGCTGCTGCAAATCCGCCAATTCCTGGGCACACCCGGCGCGCAATAAGACTTTCTTATCGCCGGCATCGGCAAATCCGATTGGCGCTGATCGCGCTCTCCGCTCACTCTCCCCCCTAACGCCCATGCGGCACCAGATGAGGATGAGAATGAGCACATCGAAAAAACCGATCCTGACCACCACGGCCGGAGCGCCAATCGCCGACAATCAAAACTCGATCACCGCGGGTCCGCGCGGCCCCCTATTGGTTCAGGACTATCAGCTGCTGGAGAAGCTTGCGCATCAGAACCGGGAGCGCATCCCCGAGCGCACGGTTCACGCCAAGGGCTGGGGCGCCCATGGCACGCTGACCATCACCGGCGACATTTCCAAATACACCAAGGCGAAAGCCCTGCAGCCCGGCGCCAAGACGCCGATGCTCGCGCGCTTCTCCACCGTCGCGGGCGAGCTCGGGGCTGCGGATGCCGAGCGTGACGTGCGCGGCTTCGCACTGAAATTCTACACCGAGGAAGGCAATTGGGACCTCGTCGGCAACAACACGCCAGTGTTCTTCGTGCGCGATCCTTACAAATTCCCGGACTTTATTCACACGCAGAAGCGGCATCCCAAGTCCAATATGCGCTCGCCGACGGCGATGTGGGATTTCTGGTCGCTGTCGCCGGAAAGCCTGCACCAGGTGACGATCCTGATGTCCGACCGGGGCTTGCCGGTTTCGGTGCGCCACATGAACGGCTATGGCAGCCACACGTACTCGCTGATCAACGACAAGGGTGAGCGGTTCTGGGTCAAGTTCCATTTCAAGACCGAGCAAGGTCACAAGCATTGGACCAACAAGGAAGCCACCGAGATCGTCGGCCGCACCCGTGAGTCGACCCAGGAAGATCTGTTCAACTCGATCGACGAGGGCGACTTCCC
>JBAUEK010000225.1:0-6880 GCA_049678565.1 Methyloceanibacter sp.
TCTTTGGGGGAAAGTCCAGCCAATTTCTTCATTCGGCCCTTCCGCGTGGCGCCGGTAGACGGGCCCGTTTTGGCTGCGGCTGCGGTTCGGGCAAGGTTAGATGGGCGTCGTTACGGGCCGGTAAATCATCTGGGAATCAGCCAATTACGCCTAACAAAGGGTTGTTGGCTGGCGCGGGCCGGCGGGGGATTGAGGCTGGGGTTTGACTGGCGCTAGACGCGGGCGAGCTGTTCGGCGTCGCGTGCCTGGGTCACGCCAGCCACGCTACCCCAGAGGTCATATTCATCGGCGGCCTCGACCACGACACGCACGCGGTCGCCGGCTTGAAGCGCCGTCTCGCCGTTCAGATAGACATTGCCGTCGATCTCGGGCGCGTCCCAGGCCGACCGAGCGATGGCGCCTTCGGCGTCGACCTCATCCACGATCACCTCGATGGTGTTGCCGATACGGGTGGCGAGGAGCTCGGCGCTGATCGCCTGCTGATGCTGCATCAGCCGCGCGTAGCGCTCCTCCTTCACCTCCTCGGGCACCTGGCCCGGAAGGTCATTGGCCCTGGCGCCATCGACATCCTCATATTTGAAGCAGCCGACGCGGGCGAGCCCGGCGCCCTTCAGCCATTCGAGCAGGAATTCGAAATCCTGCTCGGTCTCTCCCGGAAAGCCGACGATGAAGGTCGACCGGATGGCAAGCTCCGGGCAGATGTCCCGCCAGGCGTTGAGGCGCTCAAGCGTCTTCTCCTGATGCGCCGGACGGCGCATGGCCTTGAGCACCGAGGGCGCGGCATGCTGGAACGGGATGTCGAGATAAGGCAGCACGCGGCCGTCAGCCATCAGCGGCAGCACCCGATCGACATGCGGATAGGGGTAGACGTAATGGAGACGGACCCAGGCGCCGAGGGTTCCGAGCGCCTCGGCCAAGCTCAGGAACCGGGCCTCGCGCTCCTCGCCACGCCAGGCGCTCCTGGCGTAGCCAAGGTCGAGCCCGTAGGCGCTGGTGTCCTGGGAGATCACGAGCAGCTCCTTGACGCCGGCATCGACCAGCCGCTCGGCCTCTCCCATCACCTCGCCGATCGGCCGGCTCTTAAGCCGCCCGCGCAAGTTGGGGATGATGCAGAAGCTGCAAGAATTGTTGCAGCCTTCGGAGATCTTCAAATAGGCGTAGTGGCGCGGGGTGAGCCTGATGCCTTGCGGCGGCACCAGATCGAAGAAGGGATCGTGCGGGCGCGGTACCGCCTTGTGCACTTCCTCCACCACCGCCTCATATTGCTGCGGGCCGGTGATGGCGAGCACGCCCGGATGTTCCGCGCGGATGCGATCAGCTTCCACCCCGAGGCAGCCGGTGACGATCACCTTGCCGTTTTCGGCCAAAGCCTCGCCAATTGCCGCAAGCGACTCCGCCTTGGCGCTGTTCAAAAAGCCGCAAGTGTTAACCACGACGGCGTCGGCACCCTGATAGCTCGCGGACAGCTCATAGCCTTCGGCCCGCAGCCGCGTGATGATGCGCTCCGAATCGACCAGCGCCTTGGGACAGCCAAGGCTGACGAAGCCAATCCTTGGCGTGCCAATTCTTGGCGTGCCGATCTTTGGCGTGCCGATCTTTGGCGTGCCGATCTTTGGCGCGGCGCCTTTGGCGGCGCCGGCCTTCGCTGCGGGTGCGGACATGGGGGCCCTTATAGGGAAGCGCGAGGCGCTTGTCTGCGGGCTCCTTGCGGGTCAGGTTGCGGAGCGATGAGCATGGGGAGGATCACAGCCGCGCTGTTGAGCGCTCGTGGCGTCGCCGGCTTCTGGCTCCTATTCGCGTCGGCCTTCGTGCTGATGCTCTGGGCGCTTTCGCCGGGGCGGACCTTGCAAGACGCGCTTAGCGCCGAATTGCCGCAGGGCCATCTCGCCGGCGGCTATCAGCTCAGGAACCCGCCGCTTTATGAGTGGCTGCTCTGGTCGGTGCAGCAGATCTTCGGTCCGGGTCCCCTCTCTTACCTGATCCTCCGCTACAGCCTCATCGCCGCGACCGGCGTTCTGTTCTATGTCGCACTTCTCCGCACGGTCGCGGACCGGCGTCTCGCCGCTTCATTCTCCTTGTCGCTCCTCCTGTTTTTCTGGTTCGGCTGGGAAGCCCATCACAGCATCTCGCATTCGCTCGCGCTGCTCGTGGTGTCGCTCGCGCTTTGGATCGCCGCGCTCGCTTATGCGATGCGGCGGACGCCGGCCCGCGCGCTCCTGCTCGGCCTCATCATCGGCATCGGGCTCATGACCAAATGGAGCTTCCTGCTGGTGCTGCTCAGCCTCGGCACGGCGCTCGCGCTTATTCCCGCCACCCGTCGCATCTTCACCGATCCGAGATCGCTGCTGATTCCGGTGGCCGCGGTCCTGCCGGTGCTTCCCTTTGCGTTTTGGCTTGCTCACGTCGACCCGGAGCTTTTGGCGGCTCGCTCGGTGCCAACGGGTCAAAGCATCCCATATGAGCGGGCGCTGCATGGCGCGTGGATCTTCCTCACCGGCATCCCGCTCGTGCTCCTGCCTTGGATCGTGTTCGTCCTCGCCTTCGCCAAGCGCTTCCAGCGGCAGCGCGTCGAGCCGGTGTCTGAAGCCGCGGCGATCCGCGTTGCCGTTCTCACCGCCGGCATTGGCATCGCGCTCATGGCGGCGATGTTCGTGGCCGTGACTCTTGGCGGCGTCGCCCTGTTCGGGATCACGCGCTTTGCCATCCACTATCTGTTCCCGTTCTGCCTGTTCGCGGCGCTGGGGCTGGCGGGGCTGGTCGGCTCCCGCGTGACGCCAGAGCCGGTTGCTTCGGCGCTCGCGCTGACCTCGCTCATCGCCGCGGCCGCGATTTTCTTGGTCAAGCTCGGAAGTTTTTTCGTCCTGCCGCCACACTTCGATGCCACGAACCTCATTCCCTATGCCCAGCTGGCGCAAGAACTGACGGAGCGCGGGCTCGGCCACGCCCAATTCGTGACACTGTCGCCGCGCGAAGCGGGCAATCTTGCCGTCTACATGCCCGAGGCCCGGGCGCTGTCCTTGAGCGCAAGGATCGAGCCGCCACCGCCGGACCCGCTCGCCCATCGCCCTTGCGTGCTGTTGTGGGGCGGCGGGTCTTCAGTGCCGCCCGAGCCCGCGCCCGCGACCCGCGGCGCGAACCGCTTCCTCAAATTGCTCGGCGTGGCCGCCAACACGGACGCGGCCGAGGAGGTGGCGGTCGATTGGCCGCAGCCGCTCGTCGGCGCGAAGCGGCGATCGGTTTGGCAGTTTCTGCGCGGGGACGCGGTCGAGGACAGTTGCCGCCGCGTGGCGTTGACCGGCATTCGCTAGAACTCAGTCGCGCTCAGGCCACCTTAGTTTCCGCCCTGCACCGATTGGCGCGGTGGCGGTGCCGGCAGCACCTGGCGCCAATTGGCGGGCGAGCCGTTGAACACGTTGCGATCCACCGGCACCTTGATACCGGGGACGTGGCCGGTCGTGGTGAACTGCCAGAACAGCCAGGGCCGGTTCCGGTAGATCTCATGCGGCTCGGCGGCGACGGAGCGCAGCCAGAAATTATAGCCCTTGAGCTCGCCTTCCAGCACGTCGCGGTGGAAGGCCACGTCGGTATAGATGATGGGACGCTTGCCCGTATGCGATTCCATCACCTCGAGGATGATCTTGATCTTCTTCAGCGCCAGGTCGGGTGGCGCGTTTTGAGGACAGGAGCGCGACTGGTGGTTCCACTCCAAATCGAGCACGGGCGGCAGCGCATCGGCGTCGGTGGGAACGTTGAGGATGAACCACAGCGCCTGCTCATGCGCCGAACGGCACCAATAGAGCATGTGATAGGCACCGCGGGGGATGCCGGCCCTCTTGGCGCCCCGCCAATTCTGGAGGAATTTCGGGTCGAGATAGTCCCCGCCCTCGGTCGCCTTGATAAAGGCGAATTGGGTGCCGGCGGCCCTGACCGCGGCCCAATCGATATCGCCCTGCCAATTGGACACGTCGATGCCCTGCACCGGCATGGTGTGGGCCCGCGCCACGCCATCATGGGGGGCGCGGTCGGCAAGCCTCGGCGCGCGCGCCATCACCCCGCCGGCGGAGACTGCCGGGAGACTCGCGGCCAGAGCCACGATAAGGAGGCGGCGCAGCGCAACTTGCATTGGACGATCACCGGGCCCCGTCGCGGACCGTGTAGCAAACACTCGAACGTGCTGGATAACCCGATCAGGGTTAAGATTTTCCGCCCGGCGCCGCCGGCGAGCCGAGATCAGCGCAGAAGGTCGTCGATGTCGCGATCGCGAGGCTCCTCGCTTTTCTGCGACGGAGCGGCTTCTTCCGGCTCTGCCTTCCTTGCCGGCGGCTCGGCATCGCCGTCATCGTCTTTGGCCTTGCCGCCGCCGATGCGGACATTGCCCAGAAGGCGCCCGATCGCCTCGCCTACCGGCTTGCCCTTGAACTTCTTCTGCAGCGCCTCGCCAATCTCATTGACCGTCTTCGAGGTCTGCTCGGGACTTGAGAACATGCCCTTGATCTCGGGCCTGATGGTGGGATTGGCGAACGGCCCCTCGATTCGCACCGGGATCGAGAGGCCGGCAAGAGCATTGGCGCCACCCTTGCCTTCAGGCCCCGCCACGATTTCCGGTTGGGTGAGAAAATCGAGGCTGCCGGTCACCATGTCGACGGTCCCGCGCGCGGTCACCTGAAGTAGCGGACTTGTCAGCTCGATGTCATGGGACTCCGCTACGCCGCTTGCGATCGAGAAGCTGCCGCCAAGCTCGCTGAAACTGGTCTTGGCGCCGGGACCCTGCTCCATATCCGGAATCTTGCCGGCGCCGAGACCGGCGATGAGCTCGGTCAAATTGATGCCTTCGAGCGCGCCATCGGTGATGTCGATATCGCTGGTGCCGTTGAGCGAGTGCTTGACTTCGTCACCGGTGGTGCCGGCGCCGCTCAGCTGAAGCTCAACCCTGGCGCGGCCGGAAAGCATCTTGAAGCCTGCCGCCGCATCGAGCAGCGGCTGCGTCGAGACGTTGTCGAGCACGAAATTGCCGGTGAAGCTCGGCACGGGCTTGGAGGCGTCGAGCGTGAACTTGCCGGTGCCCTGGCCTTCATAGAGCCGCATCTCGCCGAGATTGGCATCGAGCACGCCGTCGCGGAGCGTGAGGCCGAGCGAGCTCGGTCCGATGGTGAGCCGCGCCACCTTGGTCTGGTTCACATTGATGTTGACGTCGGCGTCAAAAGCCGCCGGCAGGACGTTCGGTGCGTCCGCCCCCGGCTTCGGCGCATTGGCGGGAGCCGTGGTCACTGGCGTATCGACCGGGTCAGCGCCAGGGACCGTTGCGTCCTCGCGGTCCTGCTTCGTCGACCCGCTCTCGGACTGAGGCGCCCGCTCTTGCTGCGCCTGTCCGGTCGGGGCCGGGGGCTGCTGCCCTTCCGCGGCTGAACCGGACTTGGCCGAGGAGGCGAATAACGGGTTGAGATCGAGCAATTCCAGGGCGAACGCCGCGCGCAGATGAGGCCTCGGGCTGGTCAAGGTGACGACGGCCTGGCCTTGGCCAGTGGCGTGGCTGAGCGCGAAGCGTGTCTGGGTGAAGGCGATTTCCTCCTGCTGCCAGGCCACATGGCTGGACAGCTCGCCGCTGCCGATGGCCGTGGCGGAAGGGGGATCTTGGCGCATCCAGGCGAGCACCGAGGGCACCGACTGCGACTTGACGGCCAGGTCGCCTTCGGCGCTGAAGGCGGGCTTCGACGAAACATTGCCGCCGAAACTGGCATTGATGGCATCGGTGTTGAGGGCGAGGTCGAGCCGCGCCGAGCGGGTTTCAAGGTCAGCCGGCGACGTCAGCTTAAGATCGAAGCCGACCCGAAGGCCCTTCCAATCGAAGTCGCCCTTCGCCGTGAGTGGATCGACAAGGTGGGGAAGGCTGAGAGCGGCGTTGATATGCTCGATGCGGCGCTCGGCGCCATTCGCGTCATAGATGATGCGGACGGTGCCGTCCTCGATGCGAACATCCTTGAGCATGATGTCCCGGCGCGACGACCCGCCGGCTTGGGCGGCGATGAAGCGGAACGGCGCCGACGCCGCGGCTCGCTTTCCTGGCAAGGTGCCGGCGTCGCCCCGCTGCTCGCCGCCCGATTGGTGCGCGAGGCGGATAGTGAATACCGGCCGCTCCATGACGACGCGGTCGGCATCGACCCGGCGGCTGAACAATTGCGAGAAGCTCACATCGAGCGCGAGCCGGGCAACGCTCAGATCCGCACCCTTGCGATTCTCGGGATCGGTGATCTCGACATCGGTGAGAACGATATGGGGGCTCGGCAGCAGAAGGAGCGAGGTCGATCCGTTGACCTTGAGATCGCGCCCGCTCTGCTCCTTGACCCGCGATGCGACCCGGTCACGCACCGCATCGGCGGAGATGAGGACATTGACGACGATCAGCGCGAGCACGAGGAGCGCGATCACGCCGGCGCCGATCTTCAAGAGCAATTTCATTCGCATCAAGCTCAACCCGCGATGAGAGCGGAACTACGCCAATGGCAGTGTCACGCTGGGAACTCTGGCCTTCGCGCATCCACGACTAATGTAGGCGCGGAATCGGACGACGTGAATGGCCGAGGAGCAACGGCCGGCCAAGGCGCGACAGGCAACCGAGATTTGGCCGAGAAATGCGGTGATAATAGGCCCTCGATTGCGGGCGGGGCGCATGCGCGCACTAGCGCACGAGAATGGCGTGATTGTCCCATTCAAAGGGTGAGGAGCGCCGTTCCTCATCCGGGACCCCCCTCACATCCGTCTCGACCAGCCACCCCCGACCGCTCGTCAACAGGAAGCTCGCCTGGTGGCGCGTTGGCGCGACGCCGCAGCCGTCGTTCAATTCGCACGACCCGAGAAAGCGCCGGGCGCTCACATCCCAATA
>JBAUEK010000226.1:0-6349 GCA_049678565.1 Methyloceanibacter sp.
GTGGCTGTGCTGGCAGTCTTTGGCGAAAGAATCTCTGGGTTCAAATTCCCTGATACGCGGGAAAATACAGGGAAATTTCGCAGATCTCGCCGCGAAGGCGGGAAGACGGCTCGGTTTTCCGGCCATAAGTCAGCTGGTTACGCCAAAATTCCCTGCGCACCTGAACAGGGAATTTTCTGGAGCTAACAGGGAATTGTTTCCCGCATAGCAGGGAAAGTGTAAGCGTCCATTTCTCGCACACTTGTTTTGCGGCTCGCGGACGCGATCTGTTCTCGCTCGCAAATTTGCAGATGAGGAGCGCGAGATGGCGGGCGAGAATCGACCCCGGCAGCGTTACGGCGAGGCCTTCTGGCGGGCGCACCATGAGGCGTGGCGGCGTAGCGAGTTGAACCAACGAGAGTATTGCGAGGCGCAGGGCATCCCGCTCAAGGCGTTTGGTAACTGGCGGGCGAAGTTCAAAGCCGAGCCACAGCCGCCTGAGCACAAGCTGCTCTACCGGCGTGGCAGCCTAAGTCACACCTTAAGTCACGGTCTAAGTCACCCCATAAGTCACATGACTTATCCCTCCTCGTCGGCGCCGGGGCTGCTTGTTCTCCCTCCGCGAGACGGGCATCGGCGGCGGTTTAGCGAAGCAGACAAACGCCGGATTCTCGAAGAGGCAGCCCAGCCAGAGGCGAGCCTTGCCCAGATTGCACGCCGCTATGGCATCGCCCGGCGCGTTCTGTGTCGATGGAAGCAGGAGTTGGTCCCGCCGGTGTTCGTCGCAGTTCAGATCACCGACACGGATGCGCCGTCCGGTGCGGCACCTACCGCTGAGGGGCACGCGTCATGACGCTGCTTCCTCCAGGCGTGAAGGTGCATCTGGCCTTCGGCTACACGGACATGCGCAAAGGCATCGACGGGCTCGCTATGCTGGTGCAGGGGATATTGCGGCAGGATCCCTTCTCGGGCCACCTGTTCGTGTTCCGGGGCCGTAAGGCCAACCTCATCAAGATCGTATTCTGGGACGGGACCGGGCTGTGCCTGTTCACCAAGCGCCTCGAGCACGGCGTCTTCCTCTGGCCCTCGAATGTCGAGCCGGGTGGGACGCTGTCGTTGACCTCGGCGCAGTTGACGTTGCTGATCGAAGGCGTGGACTGGCGCGCGCCGGAACAGCGGTGGCGACCGGCGGTGGCAGGCTGATCGCTGCGGCTGATTGACTCACCGACACGTTGTTCGGTGAGAAGGCAGGCGAGTCAGCTTAGACTCGCGGCTCGTGGACATCGATCTTGCCGCCTTGCCGGACAATGTGGAGACGCTGCAGCGGATGGTGCGCACGCTTGCGGCCGAGCGCACTGCCCTCTCCGAAGCGCAGGCCGAGATCGAGCGCCTGCGGCTGATTGTACAAAAGCTCCAGCGCAGCCAGTTTGGACGGCGTGCCGAACGGCTCGATACCGACCAGTTGCAGTTCGGTTTTGAAGACCTGGAATCCGATCTCGCGCGGGCCGAGGCCAGGCTTCCGTCAGCGGCGACCAAGACCTCCAGGACCAGGTCGCAGGTCGATCGACCAAGCCTGCCGGCACACCTGCCCCGCCAGGACATGCGGCTCGATATCGAGCATCAAACCTGCCCCTGCTGCGGCGGTGAGCTGCATGCGATCGGTGAGACGGTCAGCGAGATGCTCGACTATGTGCCCGCGCGGCTCCGGGTCATCCGCATCCGCCGACCGCGCTATGGCTGCCGCGGCTGTGGGACCATTCACCAGGCGCCTGCCCCGGAGCGCCCGATCGCCAAGGGCTTGGCCACGCCCGGTCTCCTGGCTCATGTTCTGGTGTCCAAGTATTGCGATCACCTTCCACTTTATCGGCAGAGCCAAATCTTCGCCCGGCACGGCGTCGAGCTGGACCGCTCGACGCTCGCCAATTGGGTGGGTGGAGCCGTCTGGTGGCTGGAGCCGCTGCAGGCAAGGCTCGCCGAGCACGTCTTTGCCTCGCAGACGCTGTTCGCCGATGACACGCCGATCCCCGTGCTCGATCCCGGCCGCGGCCGCACCAAGACAGGTCGGCTGTGGGTCTACGCCCGGGATGACCGGCCGTGGTGTGGACCCGATCCACCGGCGGCCATCTACCTCTACAGCCCGGATCGCCGCTCCGAGCGGCCCGCTGGTCATCTGGAGCGGTTCAAGGGTGTCTTGCAAGTCGACGGTTATGCGGGGTTCGAGCGGCTATGCGCCGGCGGCCAAATCCAGCTGGCGGCGTGCTGGGCCCATGCGCGGCGCAAGTTCTACGAGGTGCATCAGGCGACCGGCTCTCCTTTCGCGGCCGAAGCGCTCAGACGCATCGCCGAGCTCTATGCGATTGAGGCGACCATCCGAGGCCAAACGGCCGAGGCACGGCGGGGCGCGCGACGTGCCCAATCGCTGCAATTAGTGGAAGCGATGAAGACCTGGCTCGAGGCGGAGCTCAACCGGGTCCCACCGCGGGGCGGCCTTGCCGAGGCGATCCGGTATGCGCTGAACCGTTGGAACGCCCTTGGCCGCTTCCTCGTCGACGGCCACATCGAACTCGATAACAACACGGTCGAACGTGCCATCCGTCCCATCGCGCTCGGCCGCAAGAACCATCTGTTCGCCGGCTCAGATGGCGGGGCGGCGCGCTGGGCGATCGTCGCCTCGCTGCTGGCTACCGCAAAGCTGAATGACGTCGAGCCGTTCGCCTACCTCAAAGACGTTCTCGAACGCCTGTCCAACGGCTATCCCATGAGCCGGCTCGACGACCTCTTGCCCTGGAACTGGGCCTCGCCAGTCGCCGCAGCAGCCTGACCAACGTGCCAGGAATGGACGGTTACGCTAAATCTCCAGCGGATGTAATTTTCGGAAAGGACAGGTCCTCAAGGATTTCGTTCACGGCGGAAAAAGCCGACGTGTAGCTTCCTTGCACACCAACTTCTAATGCGTATCCTGGGCTTTCACTTGCAGCGCCTCTTCCATCTCCGCAATGCGCTGACGCAATGGAGCCGTACCTTCCTCGATCTCGGCCAGTGTGAAGCGCGGCGTGATGTGCTGGGGGCAGTTCCAATCGAAGGCTTCGATTGAAATGAGAATTCCCCGCTCAACCTGCGCTTTGTACTCAGGCATGGAAAGCCGCTGGAGTGTTTCTTTGTCGTTGGCGTCCACGATGCGGGCACGGCCGAGGATCTTGAGGCGTGCCCGATTTGGATAGTCCATCAGGAACAGACAGACGCGGTCTTCGGTCTGCAAGTTGCCAACGCTGACGTACTGACGGTTGCCGCGGAAGTCTGCCAAGCCAATCGTCTTCTCGTCGAGCACGCGCACGAACCCAGCAGGGCCGCCGCGATGCTGGATGTAGGGCCAGCCGGTCTCGCTGACGGTTGCCATGTAAAAGCTGTCGCGCGCGGCGATAAAGCTGGCTTCATTCGGACCGAGCACGTCATGGTGGTCTTCGCCAGCTTCCATTCGCGAATAGGCGCGGCGGCTGCCGTTTTGTTCCTGCGCTACCTTCACCTTGGGCGTAAAGACGAGTTCTGCAAACTTGTGTCCCATGACGGGTGCCTTCCGTGTCCTGAGTCTCAGAGCCCCAGTTCGCTGAGGCCGGGATGGTCGTCCGGACGGCGACCTAGCGGCCAATGGTATTTGCGATCACTGTCGGAAATCGCGAGATCGTTAATGCTCGCGAAGCGCTTTTGCATGAACCCGCGCGCATCGAATTCCCAGTTCTCATTACCGTAGGAGCGAAACCACTGGCCGGTGGCGTCGTGCCATTCGTAGGCGAAACGCACGGCGATGCGGTTGTCGCGAAACGCCCACAGCTCCTTGATCAGCCGGTAGTCAAGCTCTCGAGACCATTTGCGCGTAAGGAATGCGATGATCTCATCACGGCCTCTCGGGAACTCAGAGCGGTTTCTCCATTGGCTGTCCGGCGTGTAAGCAAGCGCCACACGCTGTGGATCGCGCATGTTCCATGCGTTCTCGGCAAGACCCACCTTCTCAATCGCCGTCTCCAAAGTGAAAGGCGGCAGTGGCGGTTTCATTTCCATGGCAGGCTCCTTCGACAAGAATTCGATAGAGTGGGCTCTGCGGGAAAGCCGGTCCGCAGAGCCCAGAAGGGTTTGAGGCGCAACTACTGTTCGGCCTTCTCGACCGCGACCTTCCGGCCGAGGAAGTCTCGGATAAGCCGAGCCATCTCAGGGCCATTTGTCTCGAGCGCAAAGTGACCCGCATCCAAAAGATGCAGTTCAACCTCGGGCAGATCGCGATTGTAGGGAGCCGCGCCATCAGCCACGAAGATCTGATCGTTCTTGCCCCAGATGACGAGCATGGCCGGCTTGTGCTTGCGGAAATAAGCCTGCCACTCGGGATAGAGGGGGACGTTGGTCCGATAGTCGTAGAAGAGATCCAGCTGAATCTCCTGGTTGCCCGGCCGGTCCAGAAGCGCCTGATCGTGCGTCCAGGTGTCCGGACTGACGAGCGAGGTATCCGGCACGCCATGCGTATACTGCCACTTTGTGGCCTTGAGAGACGTCAGCCAGCGAATAGCCTCGCGGTCCGCATTGCTCCCTGAAGCCCAGTATTTCTGGATGGGCTCCCAGAACTTCTGCAGGCCTTCAGTGTAGGCATTGCCATTCTGAACAATGAGCGCGGTTACGCGGTCGGGATGCTTGGCAGCCAACCGGAAGCCGACGGGAGCACCGTAGTCCATGACGTAGAGGGCATAGCGCGAGACGCCGAGCTTCTGCGTCAGGCCATCGACGAGCTTTGCGAAGTTGTCGAACGTGTACTTAAATTCCGATCGATCGGGAGCCGCGCTCTGCCCGAAGCCCGGATAGTCTGGAGCGATAACGCGGTACCTGTCTGCGAGCGCCGGAATGAGATTCCGAAACATGTGCGAGGAGGTCGGGAAGCCGTGCAGGAGCAGGATCGCCGGAGCATCCGCACGTCCTGCCTCGCTATAGGCGATGTCAATTCCGTCGATACTTGCCGATCGGTAGTGGACCTGAGTTTCCACCGCCTCGATGGAAGCGGCAGCCGCTAGAGCTGGTCCCGGGTGGACGAGTGCGAGCGGCAACGCGACGCCGGCCAGCATAAGCGCAGAGCGGCGGAGCATCTTGGGTGAAATATGTTTCAGCATTTTCAACTCCATGGTTGGAACGAGATGGGGAGGTTCTCAAGCGAACGGAATATGCGCTCCAGAACCGATTGAAAGAATGAGCTAGTTGTGCAATTTATTGTTCCAAGAACAGGAACAATCGGATGGACAGATTTTACGAACTCAAGGTCATGTTGGCGATCGCGGAGACCGGCGGCTTCGCCAAAGCCGCGGGCCGACTGAACAGCTCACCGCCAGCTGTCACGCGCGCGATCGCAGGGCTGGAGGCGCGACTCGGCGTCGAGATTTTCACGCGCACGACGCGCCGCGTTCACCTCACCGAAACCGGCCGCGTACTCGCTGAGCGGGCACGCCTCGTTCTTGGGGATCTTGAGGCGGCGGAAAGGGAGGCTTCAGGAGAGGCGGCCCTGCCGACTGGGCAGCTCATGATCACGGCCTCCGTTACGATGGGCCGTTACATTCTACCGCCAATTATTTCGACATTTCTCGATGCCCATCCGCGCGTGACGGTGCGCGCTGTTCTGCTCGACTGGGTCGTGAATCTGGTTGAGGAAGGGATAGATGTCGCACTTCGCGTAGGTCAGCTGCCAGACTCGAGCATGATGTCCCGCGCAGTGGGTGAAGTTCGCCGCCTGCTCGTCGCAAGTCCCGGCTATCTTGAGAGACAAGGAACGCCGCGTGCGCCGGCTGACCTCAAGCTCCATTCCATCATCGCCTTCAGCGGTTTGATGCCGAAAGGGGAGTGGACATACGCGGGAGAAAAAAGCACAAGCCGAATATCGCTCCAGCCGCGGTTCGAAATCAATGATGCTGCTGCCGCAATCGGTTCTGCCGAGGCTGGTGATGGAATTACCATCGCATTGTCCTACATGGTGGCAAAACAGGTGCGAGAAGGGCGCCTTGTGCCCGTTTTGGAGCGATTTGCGCCTCCCGCCGTTCCCGTGCAACTCGTCTATCCCGAAAGCCGACTCGTTGCCCCAAGAGTTCGTTCATTCGTCGACTTCGCGACACCACGGTTGCGCTCAGCCCTTGCGGACCTGTCTCCGAAATCGCGTCGGAAACCTCGCGAGCCGCGCACCGATGATGAAGGCGTCGCTTCCTGATCGCGGCCGCAAACATCGGACCGAACCGGTTCCACCAGTACCGAACCGTCTCGTGGCAGATGTCGATGCCCCGCTCGTGCAGAATATCCTCGACCTGTCGCAGCGACAGCGGATAGCGGATATACATCATCACCACGAAGC
>JBAUEK010000227.1:0-9130 GCA_049678565.1 Methyloceanibacter sp.
GCTTCGTGGTGATGATGTATATCCGCTATCCGCTGTCGCTGCGACAGGTCGAGGATATTCTGCACGAGCGGGGCATCGACATCTGCCACGAGACGGTTCGGTACTGGTGGAACCGGTTCGGTCCGATATTTGCGGCCGCGATCAGGAAGCGACGCCTTCATCGTCGGTCGTTTTCGCAATGGCGCTGGCACCTGGACGAGGTGTTCGTCAGGATCAATGGAGAGACGCGTTATCTCTGGCGTGCGGTAGATCACGAAGGTGAGGTGCTTGAGGTCTTCGCGACGAAGCGCCGGGATCGCAAGGCTGCGCTGAAATTCCTGAAGCGCGCGATGAAGCGTTACGGCCGACCCCGATCAATTGTAACCGACCGGCTACGGTCGTACCGATCGGCGATGGGAGTAATCGGCAACGCCGTGGGAGGAGCAGGAGACGGCGGTGTTTGGCTGAACCAATTATCGTCTGCTCACGGGCGCTGGTTTTGAGCGGATCGCCCAGTGCCCAACCATGGACGGCAAGCTGATTTTGATTATCCTGTCGACTATCGACACCAATCTGTCCGACAGGTTTATAAAATGCCCATTGCAGGCCGCGATCAGGCCATAGGCAACATTGTCAAGTGGTCCGTCAGGGACGACTGGACCCTCTACCGGGAGCAGGTGTTTGCCGAACATCTGGCTTCCGTTGCGGACAATTTCGATGTGACGGTCGAGGAACTCGTCGAAAACTTGGGTGACGCCTTCGGCATGCTGTACGGCGTGATCCTGGAAGACTTCTTCACCGCCCGGTTCGGTGACAATAGCGAACTCAACGTCATCGACGATTACCTGAAGCGCCGGGGCTGGCGCGAGACGGTTTCCGCCAAGCGATATCTGACGGCAATCCGAGATTCCGCGATCTCTCTCTATGAAGTCGTCGACCTCGATCTCGGCAAAGCCATGACGGTGCGGGATATGATCCGTGGCGGAGAGCCTGTGACCGTCGAGGAAAAGCTGGGCTCGGAGAGCGCCGCCCGGTGGGACCGCATTGCAGCCCGGCTAGTGACGGTCAACAACAAGCCCTGTTTCACGGGTGGCATGCTCCTGCTGTCCCATGAAGCGTCCAGCAAGTTCATGGCCGTGTTCGAGGAAGCGGCTAAGGCCCTCAGGACCAAGCTGCGCCGCGAGGCGAAGAAGCAGGGTGAGAGCCCGGAGATCGCCCCTGAGGCCGTCAAGGCGTTACTTCTGCAGAGTTCGGGGGCCCGCTTGTTCACCCAGGCGTGGCTGATTGATGCTCTCGGGCAAATTAACGCCCCCCTGCCGGAAATGCGCAACACCGATGGCGACAAGATCATGTTTTCGGAGGTCCGCTTTCCCATCACCGGGGACGAGGCCAAGCTGATCGCTATCATAGATGGCATCGAGAACGTCGAAAGGAATGCGCCGGCAGAAGCGAGTTGGACATGGCACGGCCGGGGCTCTCCCTCGCAAAGGATGGCCGCGAAGAAACGTGAAGGCCTGACCTTCCAATCCGTGGACGACAGCGGTCGCACATCCCTCGGCAGCATCGAGGTCAAAAACGAAGCCCTTCTGCTGAGTACGAACTCCAGGGAGCGGGCAGAAAAGGGGCGCGATCTTTTGGCATCTCATCTGGGCTCCCTGGTCGGTCCTGCCCTCATATCCCATGAAGACATCGACAGAGCTCTGGAGAGATCAAAAGGCTCTCAGTCATCAGACAAAGACGACATCCCGCCTGAGATCGCGGCGCAAATTATTCACAACTACCTCGACGACCATTACCGGCGAACCTTGGATGATCCACTGCCTTTCCTCAACGGCAAGTCACCGCGTCAAGCGGCAAAGACCAAGAAGGGTCGTGCGCAGGTGATCGAATGGCTGAAGCGATTGGAAAACTCCGAACACCGCCGGAGTACAGCAGATGGTCAAGCGCCATACGACTTGACCTGGATGTGGAAGGAACTGAACCTCAACTGCGAGCATTAAGGCCGCCAACGTCGCCTCGCTCAGCGAGTCGTTGCGCGCTTCGGGAAACGGTCGCGCCGCCGTGCTCACGCTATGCGGGCCTGTTTCTTTAGGTTCGGACAGACTCTGCCTGTATTTCTCTTTGCATCGGCCCCGCCGCCATGCGCTCCAGTTGCACCAGCCGGCGCATGTTGTAGGCCAACACGCCATTCAACAACTGGCGCATACGCAGGCCCGCGCATCCACGCGCCACACAACGCCCACTTCGGGTGTGAATCGGCGTGCCGTTTGACCCCCAATCGGCGTTGAACATTGACCCCACCCTACAACCTGCAATGTTTTGAATCTGCATGAGAACCCTTGGTTGGTCGGGGGTCAATTTTGGACGCCGATAACCCCGCTCAGGGGGTCAAAATTGCACGCCGAAACACAAGTAGGGCAAGCAAACAGACGGCGATTGGGCACGCCGGTCGGCCAAGAGCGGGCATTACGCCTTTTACATCACCGGACTTCGAGAGTGATCTGGTTGATCTTGCCGGCAAATCGTGTCTCCGGGCCGATGCCGATACCCTCAGCGACCGGTGTCTGATTATCGATGCCTACGTCAGCGGTTTCGTCCGCCGAGAAGATATTGGGCTGGGTCTTCTCAACACGTCCTTCGGCAACGGATTCTCCATTCACGTACAGGGTTGCCTTGCCACCCTTGCCAACTCCATCCCCGTCATAAGCGAAGTCGAGGATGACGCTGGCCGGCCCCTCTGACAAAGCTTCCGGTGCGGCAATGGTGTAACGCGCCAACCCGAGGAAATTGTAGGTGTAGTGTGGCTTGCCATCTTTCATGTACAGCGACCAGCCGCCGAAGCGCCCACCCTGCGACAGGATCGCACCGTTTGCGCCACTGGCGGGAATTTCGAGTTCGGCGGTGATCTTGCTCGACCGGTTCTTGATGTTCATGAAGGTGTTTTCCAACATCCCCTGCATCCCCTCGTAGAGGGTAAGGGATGTGCGATTACCCAATAGATCGGGTCGGCCCGCGAGTGTCGGGTTCGTGCGTTCGATGGTTCGGTCGTCCAGGGGCAACACGTGGTGCTTCTTGGCCTCCTCCATGAACAGGGCTTGCATCTGTTCAAGCTTTTCGGGCTGCTCCGTGGCGAGGTTGTTGGTGAGGCTAAAATCGTTCCTCACATCGTAGAGCTCCCAGACGTCGGACGTCAGCGGCTGCAGGTTACTCGTCTGCCAAGGCGCGCGGTGGATGGTTCGGGCGAGCCAGCCGTCGTTGTAGATGGCACGATTGCCGAACATCTCGAAATACTGAGTCTTGTGCCGCTCCTCGGCGCTCGCATCATTGAAGGCGTAGAGCATACTGGTGCCTTCGATGGGCGTTTGCGGTGTGCCATTGACGATCTTTGGCTGCGGCAAACCCGCGGCTTCTAGGATGGTGGGGGCAATGTCGATGACGTGCGAAAACTGACTGCGCAGGCCACCGCCCTCATTGATCCCCTTGGGCCAGTGAATAACAGTGCCATTACGGACGCCGCCGAAGTCCGAAGCCACCTGCTTCGTCCACTTGAACGGCGTATCGAAGGCAACCGCCCAACCGGCCGCCATGTGCGGGAAAGTTTGCGGACCCCCCCACTTGTCAATGAGCGGGATCAGGTCTTCCACCTTCTCGGCCACGCCATTGAAATAGGTCATCTCATTGTACATGCCGACGAAGCCACCCTCGGCGCTCGTGCCGTTGTCACCAGCGATGTAAATGAACAGTGTGTTGTCCAACACTCCCATGTCTTCCAGCGCCTTCACAAATCGCCCGATCTCGTGATCGGTTTGCTCCAAAAATCCTGCGAATACCTCAGCCTGGCGGGTGAAAAGGCGGCGATGTTCCGCCGGCAGCGAATTCCATGCCGCTATGTCCTTCGGCCTGTCGGCTAGTCGGGTGTCAGCCGGGATCACGCCCAGCTTCTTCTGCCGCTCGAGCGTTTCATTCCGAATTTCGTCCCAGCCCACGTCGAACCGGCCCTTGTACTTGTCTGCCCACTCTTTCGGCACATGGTGGGGCGCATGGACTGCGCCGGTGGCAAAATAGACGAAGAAGGGCTTGTTCGGCGTCATCGAGTGCTGGGCCTTCACCCAGTTGATGGCCTGGTTCGTCATGTCCACGGTGAAATGGTAGCCTTCCACCTTCGGAGGATCGACCTTGATGACGCCGTCGTAGACGAGCGGATACCATTGGTCAGTTTCGCCACCGATGAAGCCATAGAACTTGTCGAAACCCTGTTTGGTGGGCCATCGGTCAAATGGGCCCGACACGCTCGTTTCCCACGCTGCGGTTTCGTGCCACTTGCCGAAAGCGCCGGTGCTGTAACCGTTTAGGCGGAGCATTTCCGCCAGCGGCGCAACGCTGTTTGGAATCTGCCCGGTGTTGCCCGGGAACGCTGTCGCCGTCTCCATGATCGAACCCGCATTCGCGGTATGGTGATTTCGACCGGACTTAAGCGCGACCCGTGTTGGCGAGCATAGCGCCGTCGTATGGAAATTGTTGAAGCGCAGGCCGGACTGGGCAAGCGCGTCCATCGTCGGCGTATTTATTGGACCGCCGAACGTGCTGGGGCCTCCGAACCCGATGTCGTCGATCAGCACGATCACGACGTTGGGTGCTCCTTTGGGAGCGGTTACCTCGAAACGCGGGGGTGCTTTGGCGTTACGTGCGTCTAGCTCACTGTAGGTCGGTGGCGTAGGCTCCGCGATTGGCAGCACCGTGCGATCCAGGCTGTCCTGTGACGACGCTGCTGTCACCCACAGCGCAAAGGCAGCCGTGGCGGCAAAAATGCCTCGCTTGCGGAAGATCTCCATCGGTTGTGCCTCTTTCGCGCTGTTTTTGTGGGAGTTAGGCCAAGTGGGCGGCATGCTAGGGATCGACTATGTCCGCTTTGGGTCGATGCTGTCGATAAAGTCGGCGACGAGTAGCGCGCGGGCAACAATCGAATCCAGGTGCCGCGTTTTTTGAATCAATGTTGCGCGCCAGACTCCTATCTTGAATCAATGTTGCTCACTCGCCCCTCGAAAAACGTTTATCGACAGCATCGGTCATTCGGCGACATGAGAGGGCCACGCGCTGATGTCCGAAAAGTGCTCTAAACCGGACATTGAATCGCGCTGCGTAAATGTCACTGAAGTGTCCTGACCACAAACATTCTCGGTCTTTCGTCATGTCCTAGGACTGCGGTTGCCCGCCAGCTTGCTTCTTGGAAGGCTGACCCGTCATCGATCATCGCCACCATGGGTGGGGAGCTTGAGAGCGTCAGCTTCAGTCCTGTCCGTTTGTTTCAGGAATTGGCACCCGATTTGGCACCGAACATCGACAAGAAGAAGAGAACTCCGGGCGAACGCGGCAACAATCAATGCGTGGAAGGTCTCAAGATCCAAATCGAATGGTGCTGCGCTATCACGCAGCTCGACTTGATGTCCGCGCTCGTGAACATGCGTTGCCGTCCATTCGGCAATTTTCCGCGTCTGCCCTTCGGTCGTTCCATAAACAATCAGGACGTTCACCAAATCCCTCCGATGAGTCCACGTCCTAGTTCGTCAGCGGATGCATTCCCAAAGTTGGATTTCCTCATCTAGCTGATCAAGCTCCATCCCTTTGAAATCGCCACGCGAGACGACGCCCCAAATCTTTCCATTCTCGACGACTGGAAGATGACGGAAGCCTCGATCGCACATCTGCCGCAGCGCGTCGATTGCGCGGCTATCGGGAGCGATCGTGATTGGATTTGGTGTCATCGCCTGTTCCAGCGGGGTTACCTCGGCATCCTTGCCTTCAGCAAGCGCACGCACTGCATCGCGGGCGGTGAAGATGCCGATCAAGCGCTGTTGGTTGTCGACAACCAGCACCGAGCCGGTACGGCGCTTCCACATGCGCCGGCACGCTTGCTGCACCGTTTTATGCTCCGCCAGCACAAGCGGCTTTTGGTCTCTGACGATGTCCACGAGCTTTCGGTTGGTCATGGTGCCTCCGTTCCGGTAGGAGGTCGGGCCAAAATATGGCCGCGCGGCACCGGGCGAGATCGCTCGCCCTAGCCTCAAGCTGCGCTGGCGAACGTCTTGGCTATGGCAAACGTAATGCCGCTAGCGAGCCGGCTCCTTAATGTAGATCAATTTTTGAGGGGTAGCCCGCTGCACAGTTTCGACGACCCGCCTCCGGTCTCAGTAGCCGGTTTGCCGCACGCCACACGGTTCCAACCGCTTGTGTGGTCGGCGTCGCTAGCGATGCGCCGCGAGCCCGGCCCGCCTATGCCGGCCTTTTGCGCCTCGCTTGATCCATCTCAAAGCCCTCCGGCGAAAAGGAGATCTAAGTTCTTGTGGCGTTGGGATAAAGCGCACGCCCAACTCTGGCGGCCCTGACCGAACGAATGGGGATCGCTCCGATCGGGGTCGTCCTCAGTATGCAGCGGGCCCGCTAAGGTGCCAGCGAACTAAGCCAAACAATGCAGAGGCCCCATTGACGGCGGGAGCGCGGCGGGAGTTAACAGTCTCCCTGGGTGAAGTCGGATGACAACCGTACAGCACGTGCTCGATAAGAAGGGCAACGATGTCCATTTCATTCATCCAGGCGCGTCTGTGTTCGACGCCCTCAAACTGATGGCCGAAAACGACATTGGATCATTGGTCGTGCTAGAGGGCGACAAGCTTGTCGGCATCATCACCGAACGGCATTATTCGCGCGAGATTGTTTTGAAAGGCAGGACGTCACCGGGGACTCTAGTCCGGGATATTATGTCGACTAAGGTCATTTGTGCGCGACCTGACCAGCCAGTGGACGAGTGCATGGCCGTAATGACCGCACGGGCCGTGCGCCATCTCCCGGTACTCGAACACGGACGACTAGTTGGCATAGTTTCGATTGGCGACATGGTAAAAAGCGTTATCGGTGATCAGAAGTTCATTATCGAACAGCTCGAACACTACATCCATGGTGACCGGTGAGCGGCTGGCGCGCGCGATAGGGTGCGACGGTCCAGGAGACGCTGCCAGTGTCGAAGTCTCGGCTCCGGCCGTGGCGTCCCCGACCGTAAAACCGGTCACGACACCCAACCCCGCAGGGGAAATGGGGTCAGCGCGGCGAGAGAAGTGCGCCGGGAGCGAGGGGAGAGAAAGGTGATCCCGGGGGAAAGGGGCGAGCGGCGAGAAGCCGGTCCTTCGGGTCCAGCCTGGCCTCTCGGAGAGCGGCTAATTTACATCTAACCGCCGAGCATCGTCGCGCCGACTCATGCCCGCCCCAGTTTTAGGAGCCAGCATCGTAACTGCACAAACGAGCACGGCCATGCGCTGGCGTTGCGCGGAGTTGGTCATCGAAAGCGGTTTTCCAATATGCTCGTTCGTTCGCGGCCCGTTTCGGCTTTGTGCAGGGGGTGATTGGAAAACCGATGTGTTTGATTTTGTTGGGGGAAAGTGGGTTTCTGCGCTAATACAGGATCATGGCAGGAAGCGAAAGCCGGTACGAAGCGTTTCTCGAGGCGCGCGAGCGCGACGGCTTGCGACGTGATCTCACGCCGGTCGAGACGGGCGCTGCGAGGACCATCCGCATCGGCGGCGAGGCCTATCTCAATCTCGCCAGCAACGACTATCTCGCCCTTCGCTTCCACCCGGCCCTGGTTGAGCGGGCGCGGGCCTGGGCGGCGGAGCATGGCGTGGGCTCCGGCGCTTCGCGCCTCGTTACCGGCAATCTGAGCCTGTTCGCCCCGATCGAGGCCAAGATCGCGACGTTGAAACAGAAGCAGGCCGCCCTGATCCTGGCCTCGGGCTTTCAGGCCAATGCCGCGGTGCTCCAGGCACTCCTCGACCGCGCCGTGCTCGGGGCCGAGCCGCTGGTCTTCTCCGACCGCTTCAATCATGCCAGCATGCATTTCGGCTGCGCCGCGGCGGGTATACGCGAAATCCGCTATCGCCATGGCGACGCCGCCCATCTCGGCGAGCTTCTCACGCGGCATCAAGACGCTGGCAGGCCGAAATTCATCCTCACCGAGAGCGTGTTCTCCATGGATGGCGATGTGGCGCCATTGGCCGAGATCAGCCGGTTCGCGCGCGAGCACGGCGCCATGCTCATCGTCGACGACGCCCATGCCACCGGCATTTTGGGGGAGGGCGGGCGCGGTCTCTCCGGCGAAGCGGACATCGTCGTCGGCACCTTCTCCAAGGCGCTTGGCGGCTTCGGCGCTTACGTGGTCTGCTCGGCCGTTTTGCGCGACTATTTCATCAACCGGTGCAGCGGGCTGATCTATTCGACCGCGTTGCCGCCACCGGTGCTCGGCGCCATCGACGCCGCCCTCGATCTGTTGCCGAGCCTCAAGCTTGAGCGCACCCGTGTTGCCGACCTCGCGCTGCGCTTCAGATTGGGCGCACGGGCACTCGGCTTCGACACCGGCGCCTCGACCACCCAGATCGTGCCGCTGATTGCCGGCAGCAATCACGCCGCGCTCACTCTAAGCCAGCGGCTGCGCGAGGCGGGGTTCTTCGCCACCGCGATCAGGCCGCCGACCGTTCCGGCGGGAACCGCAAGGCTCAGGCTCGCCTTCACTGCGGCGCATCGCGAGGCCGATATCGACGCCTTGCTCGATGCGCTCGACGACCGCGCTCTGCCGCGCACCGCCCTCGGCTAGGCGCGCTCATCCATGCACTTTGTCTTCGTCCATGGCTGGGGTTTCCATGCCGGCATGTGGCGCGCCGTACTCGACCATCTGCCGGGGAGCGAGGCGAGCCTGGTCGATCTTGGCTTCATAGACGGCGGTCCCGCAGGGGTGAGCGACTGGCCGGAAGACGCCATCGCCATCGGCCATTCGCTTGGATTGCTCTGGTTGCTTCGGCAGGCGGAGGATAACCCGCGCTCCTTCAAGGGGCTCGTCTCGATCCAGGGCTTCGACTGCTTCTCGTGCCATAAGCCACGGGCTGAGGTTGCGGGTATGCGCCGGGATCTCAAGCGAAATGCGGGCGCGACCTTGCGAGCCTTCTGGCGCGCCTGCCGCGGTACAAGCTTTGCGCCTAAGGGAGCGCTCAATGTGGAGCGGCTCGATGCTGGCCTCGGCTGGCTGATGGACTGGGACGCCCGCGCGGCAAGGTCAGAGCTTGGTTGTCCGGTGCTGGCGCTTGCCGCCCGCGCCGACACCGTCGTGCCC
>JBAUEK010000228.1:0-2332 GCA_049678565.1 Methyloceanibacter sp.
GGGATCGCCACGCAGCGCCACGATATGACGGACGCCGATGTCCCAATAATCCTGAATGACCGCGTTCACCTCCTCGCGGGTCGCATCGACGCAAGTGAGATGGGCCGCAGGCTTGAGATCCGTCTCCTTCAGCACGCGGGCGATGGTGGCATGGGTGCGCTCCCGGGTGGAGCCGCCGGCGCCATAGGTGACCGAGACGAAGGTGGGGTGCAGCGGCTCGAGCCGCCGGATGGCACGCCACAAGGTCTCCTCCATCGCCGCCGTCTTGGGCGGGAAGAACTCGAAGGACACGTCGATGTCGCCGCCACCGAGGAGGCGGCTCTTGCGGTCGGGTTGGCTCAGCATCACGCGGCGACCTCCACCGAGGCGGTCTTCTTGGCGCTGGCCGTGGCCGGTTTGGTGCCGAGCCAAAGGGAAACGGTGAGCTTGTCGGCGCCAACGCCCGCGCCCGGCGCGAGGTCCCGCTGCCTGCCGACCTTGACGCCCGCCTCTTCAAGCCAGCGCTTGAGCTGATCGGGGGCAAAGCCAAGGCGGCGATGGGCGGATTGCTCTCGCAAAAATTCGAGCTCATGCGGAGCGAAATCGACCACGAGCAGCTTGCCTCCCGGCTTGAGCAGCCTCGCCGCTTCGGCCATGGCCGCGGCGGGCTCGTCGAGAAAGTGCAACACTTGGTGCAGGATGACGGCGTCGGCGGCGCCGTCGGGGAGCGGCACATTATAGAGATCACCATGGCGCGCCTGCGCCTGGACGAGCCCCGCGCGCTCAAGCTTCATGCGGGCATAGGTGAGCATGTCGTGATTGAGGTCGAAGCCGAGGGCGCGGGATGCGCGTGGCGCGAACAGCTCCAGCATGCGCCCGGTGCCGGTGCCGAGATCGACGAGGAGAGGAAAGGGACCGGGCCCAAGCGCCTCATCGATTGCGGCCTCGACCTGTGCGTCGGCGACATGGAGCGTGCGGATCTTGTCCCATTCGCCGGCATGCTCGCGGAAATAACCTTGCGCGGCTTCCTCCCTCGCCTTCTTCACCGCCGCAGCTCTGGCGCGGTCGCGGGCAAAGACGGGATCGGTGCGATCGAGGCTCGCGACGATAGCGTCCGCGAGCGCGGATTGGTTGCCCGCATCGGCAAGGCGGAAGAAGACCCAGCTGCCCTCGCGGAAGCGCCCGATAAGCCTCGCTTCCGCCATCAGCTTGAGGTGCCGGCTGATGCGGGGCTGGCTCTGACCGAGGATCTGGGTGAGGTCCTTGACGTTCAGCTCGCCCTTGGCCAGCAGTGCCAGGATCCGGACGCGCGTGGCCTCGCCGGCGGCGCGCAACACGCCGAGGGCTTGCGCACGGGACAGGCTCTCCGACGGCGCCTGCGTGTGAGCATCAACATCTGACATAAAGATATGTTTATGCCTCTCCGTACCGATTAGCAAGGGTGCGCGCGCTATCCCCCTACGACGTGCGGTATCGCTTTATACACGCAAAACGTGTATTTTATCCCCGCCTACCAACTCGATTGTAACCTCGGAAGTTTCGGCGGTGGAGAGCGGACATGACCAGCAAGATCAATCGTAAATTCTTCTTCCACCAAGTTCGGCATCGGTTGTTCGGGGGCAAGCTTTCGGCCTCGCAGGTCAAAGGCCTCGAGACCATCCTCGACCTTTGGGAGAGTGAGCGGGCCACGCAGGACGATCGCTGGCTCGCTTACGCGCTCGCCACCACCTATCACGAGACGGGGTTCACCATGCGGCCAATTCACGAGAAGGGCGGCGCCAAATATTTCTTCGACATGTACGATAGAGACGGCAAGCGGCCGAAAGTTGCCAAGGATCTTGGCAATACACAGAAGGGCGACGGTGTTCGCTTTCACGGCCGCGGTTACGTCCAGCTCACTGGGCGCAGCAACTATGGAAAAGCCGGAAAGCTCGTCGAGTCGGATTTGCTGAATGACGCCAACTTGGCGTTGGACCCGGCCATCGCCGGCAAGATCCTCTTCGCCGGAATGGAGACAGGCCTGTTCACCGGCAAGAAGTTTAGCGACTATTTCAACAAGTCCACGGAAAAGTGGATCGACGCCCGCAGGATCATCAACGGTCTCGATAAGGCGCCGCAGATCGCCGACTACGGCAAGCGCTTCTACGGCGCCATCGGCTACACGACAGGACCTTAGCCCTAAGCCCGCGCGAATTTTTTGTATTTGATGCGCTTCGGCAGCACCGCATCCTCGCCGAGGCGGCGCTTCTTGTCCTCCTCGTAGGATTCGAAGTTGCCCTCGAACCATTCGACGTGGCTGTCGCCCTCGAAGGAGAGGATGTGGGTGGCGATGCGATCGAGGAAGAAGCGATCA
>JBAUEK010000229.1:0-2285 GCA_049678565.1 Methyloceanibacter sp.
CCGTCTCGACCAGCCACCCCCGACCGCTCGTCAACAGGAAGCTCGCCTGGTGGCGCGTTGGCGCGACGCCGCAGCCGTCGTTCAATTCGCACGACCCGAGAAAGCGCCGGGCGCTCACATCCCAATAAGTAATGAGACCACCCTTCGGTGCCGAGGCCGCGACGATGGCTCCGCCGGCATCCGCCGTCACCGAGCCGACATAATTGCGCAGCGCGCCTTGCGTCTGCCCCGGGGCCCGCACCAAGACCGGTTGTTCGCCCCGGCGATGGAAGCCGAGCAGCGCCGGCTCGTCGGCCTCGGGTCCGCGATATTGGCAGCCGAACACCACCGTGTCCTCGTGGGCGAGCGCCAGATGCCGAATGGAGAGCTGGTGCAAATCATGCGCCAGCACCTGCTCCTCGAGCAGATCGCCATTGGTAACGTCGATATAGACGAGCGACGGCTTCATGTAGGGAAGGTTGAGCTCGTCGGCGCCGCTGTCCGGATGGGTGCGGATACCGCCATTGGCGATGACCATGGTGCGGCCGTCGGCGAGCAGCGCCGCGTCATGCGGCTCCATCCCCCGCGCCGAAAACTCGCCGATCTGCTTGTAGCCGTCGGTCGCGTCGCGCACGCCGATCATGCCTTGCGCATTCAGATAGTCGTTCTCGGTGGTGAACAGCAGCCGGCCGTCGGCGGAAAAGGCGCCGTGGCCGAAGAAATGGCGGTCGGGCTTTGCGGTGAACCAGACCGGCGGCCGCTCTCCTCCTGGCACGGCGACGCCGAAGCGGCCGGGTCTGCGGGCGAAAGCCACCCATTCATCCGAGCCGGGCCGGAGCGCGATGTCATGGCCCCGCGCCGGCAGCGCCACCGACCTGACATCGCCGTCGTCGAGGGAGAAGAGGGCAGCGGAGTAGGAGCCGCGGTCGTCCCGGCGCGCGGCGGCGAAGAGCTCGCCGGCGCCGCTTCTGGCCAAGGCGGGACGGAAAGGGAAAGCAAGCAGGGCGGCGCCGCCCGCGGCACCCCATAAGAGCTCACGCCGGCCGATCATGGTCAGTCTCCATCCATGGCATTGAAGCCGAAGGCGAGCCCTGCGCCCCGCGCGATTATGTCGCCGGCGGTGGTGGCCGCGCTCTTGAGCGACACGCGCAAGGCTTCGAGCTTGGCGCCACGCCTCATCGCGCGCGGCCGTGGCGATTGGCTGATCGATGCCGCGCAAGACCTCGATGGCGTGGTCGAGGTCGAACAGGATCGAATCCTCGACCCCAGCAGATTCCTGATGCACCATTTGGGCGAAGCCGCTGCCGACGAACAGCTCGCGGACGCCTCCCAGATTGCCGGCCATATTGGCGAAGCTGAGACCGCTCTCCCAGAAGGGCGCCAGCCTCGGCCGCGCTTGCTCGGCCGTGGCGCCCAGGATCTTCGCCAATTTCTGGTCGCGCACGGACTCGATGCCCGCAGCGAAGGTCTTGAACAGATCGAGCGTCACTTCCTTTGGCGTGCGGTAGGCCGCCTTGCCGGCACCGGGCTCGAGGTAGGATTTGACGAAGGGTGCGCCGTCTTGCCAGCCCCGATCGATCTCATCGGTGATGCGCGCGAGGTTGGCGGCGATGCTGGCCGCAAACTCACAGCGGAAGGCGGCGTCGCCGCCCGACTTGGCCAGCGCCTCGGCGCCGCCGCCATAGAGCAAATCTTCGAGGGGAGGCAGGCCCTGAAGCGCGACGCTTTTACCGGCAAGAGCGTCCGCCCCCGTCACGCTTTGGTCGTGCTTGGCCATCACCTCGCGCACTTGCCGCGCTCCGATGCCCTTCGGGGCGGGCCAATAGAAGATGCGCTCATAACGATGCTCTTTGGCCACGGGGCCAAAACGGATGGGCTCGACCTGGCTCCAAGCGGCGACCGTGGCGGCGAAACCATCCCGCGCCCCCTCGAGCGCCGCGGTGGAGGGCTGGCGGCAGAGCGCGTCAACGGACTGCTTCAGGCTCACCGCACTTTTTGCCAGCTCCGCATAGCCGGGGCGAATGTATTGCTCCAGCGCGGCGCGCGCGATGGCGGCGTGATCGGCTTCGGCATGCGCAGGTGGGGCTGAACTTAAACAGAGGATGGCAAAAACGACAATTGCGCCCGTCTGCCGCCTCATCCTTCGCGACGCGTCCTGCGGCCGCTCTTCAGGATGAGGAACTAGTGGATAAAATCTAACGCTGGAATCCCGAGGGGGATTCCCGGCCGGTGTGCGGCGTGCGAGTCTGGCGCATGCGCACGGGGATTTCCATCACCATCTCGCCGGCTGACCGCCGGCACCTTCA
>JBAUEK010000230.1:0-2833 GCA_049678565.1 Methyloceanibacter sp.
TGCCCCAGCGGAATGCGCTCGACCTCACCGGTCTTGGGATCGAGGCGGCCGAGCACGCCCGCATGCTGGCCGGTATACCAGACCCTGCCGTCGGGCGCCGGGGCCACGTCGTGGGGATGGTCGCCCGCGGGGAGCGGGTAATATTGCACCTCCTGCGCCAGAGCGGGCGCGAGGCTGAGCGGGAGGCAAAGAAGGGCGAGAACGATGGGATTGTGTTGCATCGCCCTAAACTAGCCTCCGGCTTGGGCGGGATGAAGGCCTGCCACCAAAACTTCATCAAGGACGCTAATCCTGGCGCTCGGCGTGCTCCGGATAAAGCGTGATCAGGCCGTCGCGGGTGCCGGGCGTCACGCCGCGCTCGGTGATGAAACCGGTGACGAGCCGAAGCGGAGTGACATCGAAGGCATAATTCGCGGCCTTGCTACCCTCGGGCGTGATGTCGACCGTGGCGACGGAGCCGTCCGGCAGGCGGCCCGTCACATGCGTGACCTCGCGCGGATCGCGCTCCTCGATGGGGATGGTGCTGCCATCGCCGAGCGTCCAGTCGATGGTCGAAGATGGCAGCGCCACGAAGAAGGGGACGTCGTTGTCGCGCGCGGCGAGCGCCTTGAGATAGGTGCCGATCTTATTGGCGACGTCGCCATTCCGCGTGGTGCGGTCGGTGCCGACAATGCAGAGATCGACGAGCTTCGTCTGCATCAGATGCCCGCCGGTATTGTCGGCGATGATGGTGTGCGGCACGCCATGCGCGCCGAGTTCGAACGCGGTGAGCGAGGCGCCCTGGTTGCGCGGCCGCGTCTCGTCCACCCACACATGCACCGGCAGCCCCGCATCATG
This sequence comes from Methyloceanibacter sp., assembly GCA_049678565.1. Lineage (GTDB taxonomy): Bacteria > Pseudomonadota > Alphaproteobacteria > Rhizobiales > Methyloligellaceae > Methyloceanibacter. Next base: position 838 of record JBAUEK010000230.1, read on the forward strand.
GGCGCGGTAGATGGGGGCCAGTGCCGTGCCCCAATCGACGGTGGCGAGCCAGCCGGCGTTGCAATGGGTAAGAATATCGACGCGCGCGCCCTGCTTCTTGTCGGCATGGGCCTGGATCAGCCCGAAGCCGTGCTCGCCGATCATGCGGCACGATTCCACGTCCTCGTCGCAGATTTCGGCGGCGCGGGCATAGGCTGCGGCCAGCCGCGCGGCATAGGGTTGGTTGCGCACCGCCTTTTGCATCTCGTCCAGGGCCCAGCGGAGATTGATGGCCGTTGGCCGCGTCGCCGCGAGGGTCTCGCAGGCCCGGTCCAGCGCCGCGTCCGAGGTGTCGTCGAGCAGCCCCAAGGCGACGCCATAGGCGGCGGTCGCCCCGATCAGCGGCGCGCCCCGCACCTGCATGGTACGAATCGCGCGCGCGGCGTCGTCGAGCGACTTGAGCGTGACGGTTTCGAAGGCAAACGGGAGCTTGGTCTGGTCGATGATCTCGACCGTGGCGCCATCGTCATTGAGCCAGATGGTGCGGTAATGTTTGCCGTCGATGTTCATGCGGGAGGCCTTAGCATGGGCGCGGCGTCCCTGCGAGTATCCCCTCCCCCCTTGAGCGGCGAGGGCGAAGCAGCAGACGCTGTCAATCGCCTTCGAAGGTCATCACGGTGTGGCATTGGACGCCGAGCCTGGCGAGACGGGCGCAGCCGCCAAGATCCGGCAGATCGACAACGAAGGCGGCGCCCACGACGTCGGCCCTGAGCTTGTGCAGCAATTTGACCGCGGCTTCCGCCGTGCCGCCAGTGGCGATGAGGTCGTCGACGAGCAGCACCGGCTCCCCGGCGCTGAGCGCATCCTCGTGGATCTCGATCACGTCGATGCCGTATTCCAGCTCGTATTCCTGGCCGATGGCCTTGGCCGGCAGCTTGCCCTTCTTGCGGATGGGGATGAAGCCGCAGCGCAAACGGTCCGCCACCGCGCCGCCGAGAATGAAGCCGCGCGCCTCGATGCCCGCGACCGCCTCGATCCTCCGATTGGTGAACGGCCTGACCAGCTGCTCGATGCAGGCGCGCAAGCCATTGGCGTGCCCGAGCAGGGTGGTGATGTCGCGGAACATGATGCCGGGCTTCGGATAGTCGGGTATGGTCCGCACGAGGTCCTTGAGGTTGATGTTTTCGGTGACATTCATGGGAGGACCTCCGCGCGGGCAACCGGACGAGTGGACATGGCTCGCGAGCCTATAATCGAACCGGGCACGGCTGACCAGCGCCAGCCATCAACTGAAATAGGGGGGAATGCCATGACAGAGGGGAATTTGGTCACCATTCGCGACATCGACATTCCATTCTGGCGCGTCGTGATGATCCTGGTGAAATGGAGCATCGCCTCCATCCCCGCCATGATCATCCTCATGATCCTGGCCAGCCTGATCGCGGCCATCGTCGGCATCATCCTGGCGGCGATTGGGGTGCACATCCCGGCCCCGCCGACGCCCTGACGCTTACGCCTTTCCCAGCACGCGGCCGGCGACGGCGTCGAGCTTCTTGAGCAGCACCGGATCGCGCGCTTCGGGCGCGGTGATGATCGCCGTGTCGAGGGCGCGGTCCGACCCGATCGGGCACGGCTCGTGCTCGCGCGGGAAGTCGCGCGCGAACCGGGCCACGAGCCCCGCCGCCTTCTCCGCATTGGCGGTCAACACCTTGACGATGTCGGTGACGGTGACCGCGTCGTGATCCGGATGCCAGCAGTCGAAATCGGTGACCATGGCCACGGTGGCGTAACAAAGCTCCGCCTCGCGCGCGAGCTTGGCCTCGGGCAGATTGGTCATGCCGATGACGGAATAACCGAGACCCTTATAGGTGAGGCTTTCGGCCAGGGTGGAGAATTGCGGGCCCTCCATGCACACATAGGTGCCGCTCCGCGCCACGGGGATGCCTTCCGCCTCGGCCGCATTGGTGAGATGCAGCCGGAGCCGGGGGGAGACGGGATGGGCCATGGACACATGCGC
>JBAUEK010000231.1:0-3648 GCA_049678565.1 Methyloceanibacter sp.
AGACATGCTTCTGGGCGGCGTTGCGGTCCCTGACCATGGCCTGAAGGTGCCGGCGGTCAGCCGGCGAGATGGTGATGGAAATCCCCGTGCGCATGCGCCAGACTCGCACGCCGCACACCGGCCGGGATCCCCCTCGGGATTCCAGCGTTAGATTTTATCCACTAGCCCACAATCGGGACAGATCTCGGTGCGGCTCTGTTCATGGTGGAGAATCTGCGAACGCCGGGCGGGCTTAAAAGTCTGCGACGTTAAGCATCACCTGGCGCTTCGAATGTAGGCTTTCCCGGCCGTCGAAGCGTCGCCACGACGCTTACATCATCATGTTGCGCGCCCGGACGCCCCGCTCGATCGCCGCGGTCGTCATCTTGTCGAGTTCGAGCCTGTCGCCGAGCAGTTCGAGGAAGCGAACCTCCTCCGGCCTGACCTCCCGGTCGGCCGCGGCCACTTCAAGTGCCACGGCGTAGGCCGTCTCGCGCAGCTTCTTCGGCAGCGTGTCGTGCACGAGGCTAAGCACCTGCTCGAGCCCTCCATCGGCGCTCAGGATCTCGCCGCAGGCCTCGGCGGTCTTGACCAGCTGATTCTGGTCGTAGTCGCCAAACACCGGGAGATTCGAGACGATCTCGCCGATCCGGGCGAACTCCTCGTCGTTCATGGTCCGGTCGACGGCCGAAATGGTGACCATCACATAGATGAGCGCCGCGTGATGGTTCATCGGCTCGGTCATGGCGCAAACTCTCCTGTTCCGTGCATCTCAAGTCCGCGCGGACGGTAAAGAATTGCGTTTTCCCCGGCAAGGGCGGAGTCGTCCGGTCCTGGCGAGGAACGGCCGGAAAAGCTGGCGTCGTTTGGGAATCTGTGAAATTTGTCGGTCCACAATCCATTCTCGATCCGACTCTAGCCAGCACCCGCCATGTCCACGCCTACCAGCGCCAAGACGCCCGCCGCCACGATGCGCAAGGGCGAGCCCCAGCTCGAGATCAATTCGGAGCTCCTCGCCTTCGCCCATGTGAGCAAGGCCTGGCCGTTCGAGGAGGCGCGCAAGGTCTTGAGCCGTCTGAAGCGGCTGCCGCAGCCCACCGGCGCCATCATCTTCGAGACGGGATACGGGCCGAGCGGCTTGCCCCATATCGGCACCTTCGGCGAGGTCGCGCGCACCACCATGGTGCGCCACGCTTTCCGCGTGCTCACCGAGGGCAAAGTGCCGACGCGGTTGATTTGCTTCTCCGACGATATGGACGGTTTGCGCAAAGTCCCGGACAACGTCCCCAACAAAGACATGCTGGCCGAGCATCTCGGCAAGCCGCTGACGCAGGTGCCGGACCCCTTCGGCGACCATCCGAGCTTCGGTCAACACAACAACGCGCGGCTGAAGGCCTTTCTCGACACTTTCGGCTTCGACTACGAATTTCTCTCGGCGACCGAGTGCTACATGTCCGGCCGCTTCGATAAGACCCTGCTCAAGGTGCTCGCCCATTACGACGCCATCCGTGACGTCATCCTGCCGACCTTGGGTCCCGAGCGCCGCGCGACTTACAGCCCGTTCCTGCCGATCTCCCCGGTCTCGGGCCAAGTCTTGCAGGTGCCGATCATCGACCGCGATCTCGCGGCTGGCACGGTCATCTACAAGGAGCCGGAAACCGGCAAGCTGACCCAAGTTCCGGTCACGAGCGGTCACTGCAAGCTGCAATGGAAGGCGGACTGGGCCATGCGTTGGGCGGCACTCGGGGTCGACTACGAGATGGCGGGGAAAGATCTGATCGATTCCGTGCGCCTCTCTGGCCATATCTGCCGCATCCTGGGGGCGCAGCAGCCGGAAGGCTTCAACTATGAGCTCTTCCTCGACGAGAATGGCGAGAAGATCTCGAAGTCCCGGGGCAACGGCCTCACCATCGAAGAGTGGCTCGCTTACGCTTCGCCCGAGAGCCTATCGCTCTACATGTATCAAAGCCCGAAAAAGGCGAAGCGGCTCTATTTCGACGTGATCCCCCGCGCCGTCGACGAATATATCGGCCATCTCGCGGCCTACCCCAAGGAGGAGCCGGACGCGAAGCTGGTGAATGCGGTGTGGCACATCCATTCCGGCGTGCCGCCGAAAGCCGAGCTTCCCATCAGCTTCGCGCTGCTGCTCAATCTGGCCAGCGCCTCGAACTCAGAGGACAAGAATGTGCTCTGGGGTTTCATCCGCCGCTATGCCCCGCAGGCCACGCCGGAGGAGCATCCGCTGCTCGACCAGCTCGTCGGCTACGCCATTCGCTATTTCCACGACTTCGTGAAGCCGGCGAAGAGCTACCGCGCACCGACCGAGAAGGAACGGGCCGCGCTCGCCGATCTCGATCGGCGCTTGGCCGAGCTGGCGCAGGCCGTGCTGGCCGAGGAGATCCAGGCGGAGGTCTATGCGGTCGGCAAGGAGCATGGCTTCGAGCCGCTGCGGGCCTGGTTCCAGGCCCTGTACGAGGTGCTGCTCGGCCAGACCCAAGGGCCGCGCTTCGGCTCATTCGTCGAGCTCTACGGCGTCCCCGAAACCCGCGCGCTGATCCAAAGAGCCCTGGCCGGCGATCTCGTGAGCTGAATCCCCCTAGGACTTACATTTGGGGCCCCAGGTCCAGGCCTCGCCGTTATGGGAGTCGGTCTTGCACGGGATCTCCGCCGCGGCCGGCGGCGGCTCCACCGGCGCCCCGATTGGATCGAAGCAGAACGCATACCCGGTGACGGGATTCACCTCGGCCTTGCGGCAGGTTTGAGCCGTGGTTGGGGTCTCGGCCCTGGCGCTAAGCGCCACGCCGCCGACGGCCATTAGGCTCACCAGGGCCACAAATCCGATCAGGACGGGGGTCGGCGCTTTCCGCATGTTCTGGGGCTCTCCTAAAGAATACCTCGCCAGAGCCTATAGCAGGCGCCCCTCGGGCGCGAACGCCCGGCACTCCGAGGCGCAGGAAAAAAAATTTCTCCGAACGCGGAACCAACCGGGAGGTCGCGCATTCTATGCCTTGCCACGGCCGGCACGGCAGCAGCCCCGCTGCCTCATGCGCCCCCCGCATCGGCCGCGGGGCCAAAACGTTAGTATCGCGTCGTTTGGCATGACTGAAAGAAGCCCGGCTTGGCCCCAAGCCGGGCTCTTTTGTGCCGGTGGAGCTCAGTGCGACAGGCGAGACTTGGCGTGGCGCCAGGCGCGCGCTGCGAAAGACGGCTAAGCCGGTCTGGTGGGGGCTCCCGTCATGGTGCGGCTCCGGCGGGGCGCGGAGGGGGGCGAGCGGAGGGACCCGGAGCCGCTTGCAGGCCTGTCATACGCAAAACCACGTCATTGACCGCCCACCTGGCCATAATTCACCACAATCAAGGCAGGAAGTGGGAGTGCGAGCGCCAGCACATTTTTCAGAGGGGCCCCGGCCTGGGACGGAACTACTCTCCGGCCCACAGGCCGAGGCGCTCATTGATGGCGGCGGCCATCGCTTTGGTGAATTCGGGCTCATCGGATTTCGGCCTGGCCCAGCCGCGGCGCACCAGCCAAACCGAGAGGTCGCGGCCCCTGAGGCTGCATCGCGCGGCGAAGTCGGCGCTCTCCCCGCCGGGCGGGAGGGTACAGGTGACGGCACGATAGCGGATGTAGCGGGTGAGGGCCGCCCGGGCCTTGGCGCCGCAGGGCCAATT
>JBAUEK010000232.1:0-1961 GCA_049678565.1 Methyloceanibacter sp.
CTGCATGACTTCCGCAGGGCAGCGGCCACGTTCATCGCCACCGACGCGCCCGAGAAGATCGGTCTCATCCAGGGTGTGCTGCAACATGCCTCGCTCGACGTGAGCGAACAGCATTACAATCTCGCCCGATCGGTCGAAGCGAGCCGCCGGTTTGCGGCGCATCTTTCCAAACTCCGAGGCAGGCTGCAGCCGGTCTCGACAAGGCACGAGGACTGACCCATGCGCGCTGTCATTTACGCTAGGTACAGTACCGATCTGCAAAGTGCATCGAGCATTGATGACCAGATCCGTCTCTGTCGCGAGCGCGTTGAGCGGGACGGCCACGAACTGGTGAAGGTTTACAGCGACCGCGCCGTCTCTGGCGCCACGCTCATCCGACCTGGGGTACAGCTCCTCATGCAGGATGCAAGCCGCGGCGCCTTAGATCTGGTCTACGCGGAGGCGCTCGATCGCATCAGCCGCGACCAGGAGGACGCGGCCGGCTTCTTCAAGCGGATGGTCTTTGCTGAGGTGACGATTGTCACCTTGGCCGAAGGCGAGATCAGTGAGCTGCATGTCGGCCTGAAGGGCACCATGAACGCCTTGTTCTTGAAGGATCTAGCCCAAAAAACACGGCGCGGTCTGCAGGGCCGCATTGTGCAGGGCCTGTCCGGTGGAGGCATCTGCTACGGATATGACCTCGTTCCTGGAGAGACAGGAACCCGCCGGATAAATGCCAGCGAAGCGAGTGTGGTCCAAAGCATCTTTCGCGACTATGCGGCCGGATTGAGCCCCCGTGCTATAGCCAGAAGACTCAACCAGAAAGGTGTTTCCGGTCCGTCGGGGAGACATTGGCGGGACACCACAATCCGTGGACACTTCGGCCGCGGTACAGGGATCTTGAACAACGAGCTCTACATCGGACGACTCGTCTGGAACCGCCTCACCTATCTGAAGGACCCTAAGAGCGGGCGACGACGGTCGCGACACAATTCGCCGGAAAAGTGGATCGTCCACGAGGTCCCTGCGCTTCGCATCGTCGATGACGATTTGTGGAAGGCCGTCAAAGCACGTCAGGGCTCCATTCGAGCCAGCGACCGCGTGGCCAATGCGCTGGCCACTCGCTTTTGGGAGCGCCGGCGTTCACGCCACCTGTTGAGTGGGCTTGTACGCTGCCAGGAGTGTGGCAGCCGTTACGCCGCAGTCGGGCGAGATTACCTCGCCTGCTCTGCCGCTCGGGGCAGCGGCACCTGTTCCAATCGCCAAAGCATCCGTCGGGCTGCTCTTGAAGGGTTGATCATCGACGGCCTGCGCCAGCGCTTGATGGCGCCAGAACTCGTTGAAGAATTCATCCGAGCGTTTCACAAGGAGATCAATCTCCAGCGCCGCGAAGACGACGCCCTCCGTGATGTCAAAATGCGCGAACTGGTCGACGTAAAGCGAAAGCTCGACGGCCTCATTGACGCCATTGCCGACGGATTACGCGCCCCGGGCCTGCAGCAGCGTCTGGACGAGCTTGAGGCTCGGCGCATTGAGATCGAGCAAAGCCTAGCCGCTGAGCCAACAAGCCCTGTCCGCCTCCATCCGAATTTGGCGCTGGTCTATCGGAGCCAGGTAGAGCGGCTTCAGCATTCTCTCAATCAGCCGGATATTCGGGATGAGGCCCTGCAGATCCTGAGAGGCCTGATCGAGCACGTTTCCATAGGTCCCGCCGAACATGGGCTCGAAATCGAGATCGTCGGCGAGATCGCGAAAATGGTCGAACTTGGCATCGGAAACAAAGCAAAACAGCCCAGCTTGGACGACAGTATGAGCCGTTCGGTAAAAGTGGTTGCGGGGGTAGGATTTGAACCTACGACCTTCAGGTTATGAGCCTGACGAGCTACCGGGCTGCTCCACCCCGCGTCAATGATGTGCCCCGATGGAGGGCCGGAACCTATAGCAGGTTCGGAAGAGATGTGAAGGGCCGCTCGCCGTAATCT
>JBAUEK010000233.1:0-2658 GCA_049678565.1 Methyloceanibacter sp.
CGCTAAAGGGACAAAAACCGCGTCCAAGATCGTCGATGGCGAGGCGAAGAGCGCCGAAAGCGAGACGAAGAGTTAGCGCTAAGTACCCGCGATCCCCTGCTCCTGTGCGGGCGAGGGCTTGCCAAAAAGGGGTCGATCAATGACGGCAGCGCCCGTATGCCCCCCTGCCGCCGCGGCATCGCCGGCCTTCACCCCCGCCGAGCTCGCCCAAGGCGAGGCTCTGTTCAGAACCCCGTGCAATTTCGTCAAGGGCGTCGTCGCCATCGACGGTTTGCCGCAGGACGAGCGTCACGAAGTGGCCTTTGCCGGCCGCTCCAATGTCGGCAAATCGAGCCTGATCAATGCGCTGACCTGGCGCAAAGGCCTCGCCCGCGTTTCGGTCACCCCCGGGCGCACGCGCGAGCTCAATTTCTTCACCGTTGGCAAGGAGGGGGAGTTCTATCTCGTCGACATGCCCGGCTATGGCTATGCCAGGGTCTCGAAAGCCGAGGTGAAGGGCTGGACCAGGCTCATCCGCGACTATCTCCGGGGCCGGCGCGAGCTGAAGCGCGTGTTTCTCTTGATCGACGCCCGTCATGGCCTCAAGGACAATGACCGGGAGACCATGGCGCTGATGGACGAGGCCGCGGTCTCCTACCAGGTGGTGCTGACCAAGGCCGACAAGCCAAAGCCAGCGGAGCTCGCCGCGATCAAGGCTGAGGTTGCCGAGGAGCTGGCGAAACACCCCGCGGCCTATCCCGAAATGATCGCGACCTCGGCCCGCACGGGCGTTGGTCTGCCCGAGCTCCGTGCCGCTGTCGCCGCCTTGTTACGCGAGGGTGAGAGTCCGGCGCGTCAAGATGGATGACGCTCCCCCGGGAACCCGCGGGCGCTTGGCGCAAATAGCAGTCGGAGGGCAGCCGGGCGGCTCGCTGTCTTGAGCCCGGCCTGTCTCGGGCCCGATCCCGTCAATCGAATGGCGTTTGCTCGCAAGCCCCAAGCGCCGCTATAAGGCGCAGGTGGCCAAGACCAAAACACCCCCTATAAAACCAAAGGACAGCCCCGCGATCAGCGAGTCTGGCTCCCTTTCGTCTATCCACGCCAAGGCCAAGATCCTGTCCGAGGCGCTGCCCTTCATGCAGCGCTACGACCGCGCCACCGTGGTGGTGAAATATGGCGGTCATGCCATGGGCGACCCGGAGCTGGCGCGCGACTTCGCCCGCGACATCGTGCTGATCAAGCAGGCGGGCGTGAACCCGATCGTGGTGCATGGCGGTGGTCCGCAAATCGGCTCCTTGCTCGACCGGCTGAATATCAGATCGGAGTTCCAGGGCGGCCTGCGCGTCACCGACCGGGAGACCGTCGATGTGGTGGAGATGGTGCTCGCGGGCTCGGTCAATAAGGAGATCGTCAGCGCCATCAACGCCCAGGGCGGCAAGGCCGTCGGCATCTGCGGCAAGGATGCCAATCTGATGCGGGCGAAGCGGCTGGAACGGCGAGTCCGCGATCCCGATTCCAATATCGAGAAGGTGGTGGATCTCGGCTTTGTCGGCGAGCCCGCCGCGGTCGATCCGCATATCATCGACGTGATCATCCAGTCCGATTTGATCCCCGTGGTGGCGCCAATCGGCATGGGACCTGACGGCGAGACGCTGAACATCAACGCCGATACTTTCGCCGCGGCGCTGGCCTCGGCCATGAAGGCGAAGCGCCTCCTGCTCCTGACCGACGTCGAAGGCGTACTCGACAAGTCCGGTGCGCTGGTCAAATCTCTGACCACGGCGGAAGCGAAGAGGATGATCGGCGACGGCACCATCTGCGGCGGCATGATCCCCAAGGTCGAGAGCTGCATGGCCGTGGTCGAAGCTGGCGTCGAGGCCGTGGTCATCATCAATGGCAAGGTGCCGCATGCCGTGCTGCTCGAGCTCTTCACCGAGCATGGCGCCGGGACCTTGATCAGGCGTTCAAAGGGCTGAGGGGGATCGAGGATGATCCATCGTCAGAAGCCCCCGCCAGGAACTGGCTTCGACCATGTCGAGGCGTGGGTGTTCGACCTCGACAACACGCTCTACCCTGGCGACTGCAATCTGTTCGCCGAGATCGACACCCGCATGGGCGACTTCATCGCCGAGCATTTCGGGATTTCGCATGCAGACGCTCAGCGCATGCGCAAGCACTATTATTTCACCTATGGCACCACGCTGGCCGGGCTGATGCGGCAGCACGACGTCTGCCCCAATTTGTTTCTCGACTATGTGCATGACATCGACTTAAGCGTGATCGAGCCCGCGCCCGAGCTTGGCCGGGCGATCGACGCGCTCGGCGGGCGCAAATACGTCTTCACCAACGGATCGCGCCAGCATGCCGAGAAGGTCATTGCCAGGCTCGGACTCGAAGGACGCTTCGAGGATGTGTTCGACATTCACGCCGCTGAGTTCATCCCGAAGCCGGAACGCGCGGCGTATGAGCGCTTCATGCGCGCGCATGGGGTGGCGGGAGATTGCGCCGCCATGTTCGACGATCTGCCGCACAACCTGGCGACGGCGCATCAAGTCGGCATGACCACGGTGCTCGTGGCCTGCGGCCGGACCGATCATCCCGAGCATGATGCCATCGCCGGGTGGGCGGAACTGCCGCCACACATCCATCACCAAACCGACGCGCTCGCCGCTTTCCTTG
>JBAUEK010000234.1:0-1745 GCA_049678565.1 Methyloceanibacter sp.
ATTCCTCGATGGCGGCGGCCGCCCACTCCGACGATTTGCCGGTGTGGCAGTCGGTGCAGGCATTATCGGTGCCGAGCTTGGCCGACAAATCTGGGCGCGGCACGCGGAAGCTATGGTCGTGCCGGCGATCGACCACCATAAAGGTCCGCGCCGGCATGTGGCAGGAGACGCAACCGACCGCCGGCTCCACCCCCTGGTGATGACTATGCGCCGCTTCCGCATACGTGCCGGCGTGGCATTGCAGGCAGAGTTTGTCGCCGGCGAGCTTGAGCTTGGCGCTGTGCGGGTCGTGGCAATCGCTGCAGGTCACGCCCGCGGCAAACATCTTGCTCTGCTTGAACGAGCCGTAATTATAGACTTCGTCCAGCATCTGCCCGTCAGGCTGATACAGGCCTTGCGCCAGCATGGCCACGATATGGGTGTCAGAGAGCGGGCGTCCGGGTACCCAATCCTCGGAGATTTGACCGCGCCGCGCGTGACAGAGGCCGCAGGTCTCGACCTCCTTGCGTAGATCGGCCGGAGATGCGTTTCGCTTGGGCTTGCCGCTTTGCGGATCTGGCTTCCATGCCGTGCCGGCACGCTCGTCGAAGCGCACCACCAGACCTTTGCTTGGATCGCTCTTCCCCGCCGGCCACGAGCCCTTGGCCCAGGCGACGTGACCCGACCCCTGCCCGTGGCAGGCCTCGCAGCCGACGCTGATTTCCGCCCATGTCGTGGCGAAGCGATCATTCGCCGCGTCGTAATGTTTGCGCAGGCCGGTCGAATGGCACTCGGCGCACATGAAGTTCCAATTCTGATTGAGCTTGGTCCAATGCAGCACGTCGTCGTGGCGGATTTCTTCCTGCGGATAGAGGTGGAACCAGCGCTGTCCGCCTTTGTCTTTGGCGCGGCTGTCCCAGGCGAGCGACAAAGCCTGCAAGCGGCCATCGGGAAACTCGACGAGATATTGCTGCAAGGGATCGAGGCCGAAACTGTATTTCACCTCGAAATTGGCGAGCTTGCCGTCCGGGCCGTCCGTCTCGACCAAGAACTTGCCGTCCTTCTTGAAGAAGCGGGAATGCACGCCGTAATAGTCCAAGCTCGCATCGTTGAAATCGCCGAGCACGGTGGCATCGGTCGCGTGCGCCATGGCGTGTTTGTGCTGGGAGCCCTGCCACAGCCCCGCCTCCGCCTGGTGGCACCCGGCGCAACTCTCGCTGCCGACGAAGCTCAGTTTTTCCGTCGAAGCGCCAGCGCTGTTGCTTGGGATAGCATCGTCAGGACCGCCAGCTAGAAATTGATAGGCAAGTCCCGCCGCGGCGATGATCGCCGCGGTGACGAGCACGGCGGTCCAGACTTTCAGCTTCGACTCGAGACTGGAGCGCGGCGCTGTGCCCGAAACCTCTGGCTCCTTTGCGGCCCCCTCGGGGGATTGCTTCCGGCTCCCCCCTCGTGCTGATGATTTGCGCCGGTTACGGGCCAATGTCTTCCCATTCAAGCAGGACCAAGGAACGGGGACTTCTCATGCGCCGGCTCGCCGCCGTCAATGTCTGAATTCGCCCTTGCCAAGGATGACGGCTCGGCGATGGCAAGCAAAGACTCGGCGGAACTGCCTCTTCCCGCCGAGTCTTGCAAGCCTACTGGATATCGCTCTCGAGCCTCATCAGCGACTTCTCGAGCACCTCCATCTGCCCGCCCACGGTGAAACTCGCGGGCTTTTGCCGCGGCGGATAGCTCTTGAAGGTTTCCAGGAACTTGGCGACATA
>JBAUEK010000235.1:0-2677 GCA_049678565.1 Methyloceanibacter sp.
GTCGTCGCCGCCATTTATTTCTCCGGCTGGTACTAGTTGTTCGCGCGAGGTGATCTTCACAAAGTCTTGACGCCCCATCGGGGGCGGCTAAGCTATTCATCCATTGACGAAATGACCCGCTTGGGCCAAGCGGGTGGGTGATGGTTGTACTCAACAAGATTTATACGCGCACCGGGGACGACGGCACCACTGCGCTCGCTTCAGGGCGGAGGATTGCGAAATACGATCTGCGCGTCGAAGCCTACGGCACCGTGGATGAGACCAACGCCACCATCGGCTTGGCTCGCCTGCATACGCGCGGCTCGGACCCAGCACTCGACGCCATGCTCGCGCGCATCCAGAACGATTTGTTCGATCTCGGCGCCGATCTGTCCTATCCCGACGACTCCAAGGATGTCCGCGGCCGCCTCTCGGTGACGGACGCCCAGGTCGAGCGGCTCGAAGGCGAGATCGACGAGTTGAACCGGGAGCTTGAGCCTTTGCGGTCCTTCGTGCTGCCGGGCGGCTCGCCGGCGGCAAGCTATCTGCACCTCGCCCGTACGGTGTCGCGCCGTGCCGAACGGCTCATGGTCGCGCTTGCCGCACGGCCAAACGAGTCGATCGGACCGCCAGCCATGCGCTACATCAACCGGTTGTCGGACTTCCTGTTCGTCGCGGCACGCTTCGCCAACGACAAGGGCAATTCCGACGTCCTGTGGGTCAAGGGTCAGAACCGATAACCTAGCGGCGGTGCTCCCCGTGTTCGTCCCCCTCCACGACACCAATCCGCTGAAGAGCATCGACTATCAATACGTGACGGTGTCGATCATCGTCCTCAACATCGCCATCTATCTGATCTTTCAGACCGGCTGGTTCGTTCCCCTCGAAGATGAAAACCTGGCGGCCTTCGCCGTCATACCGGCCGAACTGATGGGGCACGGCTTGGGCGACGAGACGATCATCTCGCCCTTCCTGGTGCCGGAGCGCTTCACCCTCGTCACCTACATGTTCCTGCATGGCAGCTGGATCCATTTGCTCGGCAACATGCTGTTCCTCTGGGTCTTCGGCGACAATGTCGAGGACGCCATGGGCCATCTCCGCTTCATCATGTTCTATCTGATGTGCGGGATCTTCGCCGCGGTGGTCCATTCCTGGATCATGCCGAGATCCGATCTGCCACTCATCGGTGCCAGCGGAGCGGTGGCGGGCATCATCGCCGCCTATCTGATCCTCCATCCCAAGGTGAAGGTGTGGGTGCTGGCGCTGTGGCGAATCCCGATCAAGATCACGGCCTATTGGGCCCTCGGCTTCTGGATTCTGACCCAGTTCGCCAACCTTCTCTTCGACAATGAGGAAAGCGTCGCCTGGGGCGCTCATATTGGCGGTCTGGCGGCCGGAGCGGTGCTGATCCTGTTCATGCGGCGGCGCGGTGTACCGCTGTTCGACCGCACCAGGGGGGGAGCCTAAAGGCCTCCCGAAAACCTTAGAAACCTTGACTTGAGGGGTTGCCGGCAGTACGGTCCGGGCCATTTCGCACTTGCGAGATAGCGTGCTCATTGGCGTTTCGGGGGAAACCAAAGCACGCACGCGAAAGAAAAAGGCCGCATGAAGATTGTTGTCCCGGTTAAGCGGGTCGTTGACTACAACGTCAAGATCCGCGTCAAGCCAGACGGCAGCGGTGTCGACCTTGCCAATGTCAAGATGTCGATGAACCCGTTCGACGAGATCGCCGTCGAAGAAGCCGTTCGCATCAAGGAGCGCGGAGCCGCGAGCGAAGTGGTCGCCGTCTCCATCGGTCCCGCCAAAGCGCAAGATACGCTGCGCACCGCGCTCGCCATGGGCGCGGACCGCGCCATTCTGGTCAAGACCGATGCGCTGGTGGAGCCGCTCGCCGTCGCCAAATTGCTGCAGCGCGTGGTCGAGGATGAAGGCGCCGACCTCGTGATCATGGGCAAGCAGGCGATCGACGACGACTGCAATCAGTCGGGTCAGATGCTCGCGGCCCTGCTCGGATGGCCGCAAGGGACCTTCGCCTCGAAGATCGAACTGGCCGACGGCAAGGTAAGGGTGGTGCGCGAGGTCGATGGCGGGCTTGAGACCTTGCTGCTCTCGGCTCCTGCGGTGATCACCACCGACCTTCGTCTCAACGAGCCGCGCTACGCGTCGCTCCCCAACATCATGAAGGCAAAGAAGAAGCCGATCGACGAGACCACGCCCGAGACTCTCGGCGTCGATGTCTCGCCCCGGCTCAAAGTGCTGGGCGTGACGGAGCCAAAAATGCGCGAGGCCGGGGTCAAGGTCGATAGCGTCACCGCTCTCATCGAGAAGTTAAAGAACGAAGCGGGGGTGCTGTAGATGGCGGTCCTAATCCTCGCCGAACACGACAATAAGAGCCTCGCGCCGGCGACGGCCAAGGTGCTCGCCGCCGCCGAGAAGTTCGGCGGCGATGTCGATATTCTCGTCGCCGGTCAGGATTGCGGCGGTGTGGCCGAGGCGGCGGCAAAGCTCGCCGGTGTCGGCAAGGTGCTCCTCGCCGACGCTCCACATCTCAACCAGCGATTGGCCGAGGACATGGCCAGCCTGATCGTGCCGCTGATGCAGGGCTATGACGTCCTGCTCGCGCCGGCCACGACCATGGGCAAGAACGTGGCGCCGCGCGTGGCGGCGCTGCTCGACGTGGCCCAGATCTCCGATCTGG